>CAMWSP010000009.1 GCA_947176935.1 uncultured Porphyromonadaceae bacterium
CATCACCCGCAGCCCGGACCGGCACATCCCGGCCATGGCAGCAATGTTCAGCCGGGCGGCTGGGGAGGTCCCGGCGTTTCGCGTCCTTCGGGTCGCCCGTCGTCGGGCGCAACAGCCGGCACCCGTCCCGCCGGTACCCGTCCGTCGGTGAGCAACGGTGGCCGCCCTACGGGCACCCGTCCCTCGGTTGGCACCGGTACCCGTCCGACCGGCACGCGTCCGACTTCGACCTCAACCTCAACTTCGAATGCGGGTAGCCGCCCGACCGGCACCCGGCCGAACAGCAGCAATAGCTCAAATAACCGCAATAGCTATAATAGCCATAGTAGCTCAAATAGCTATAATAGCTCGAGTAGCTACAATAGCGGTCGCGGCAGTTCCGGCCGTTCGAGCTATTCCGGCGGCGGCAGCTCAGCTGGCCGGTCGACTTCCGGTGGTGGACGCTCAGGAGGCGGACGCCGTTGAAAAAGCTTTATAACTCACTTTCAGCCAACTCAATCGTATGAAAAAGATAGCCATAGCCCTTATTTTCGGTGCATGCGGTGCTACAGTTGCCGCTCAGAGCGCTCTCGACTACCGCACTCTCTCCGACTCGCAGCTCCGCGGCACTGCGCGCTATATGTCGATGGCCGGCGCTTTCGGCGCTCTCGGCGGCGATATATCCACCCTGACCCAGAATCCGGCCGGTATCGGCGTTTACCGCTCAAGCGAAATAACGGCCACTCTCGATATTGATCCGCGCCGCATAACGCTCGACAACACCGGCTCGGAGGCCTATCGCCACAAGCAGACCAACGTGGCCTGCAATAACTTCGGCTATATAGGCTCGGTTCGGACCGGTAGCGAAGTGATGCCCTTTTTCCAGTGGGGCGCAAGCTATAACCGCCTGAACACCTTTAACCGCTACTATCGCGGCTATTTCCCGGTTATCAACACTTCCTGGACCAACTATGTGGCATCTTCGTCGGGCGCGTTTACTCCCGGCATGCTGAAGGGCACCGATAACTATGACCCGTTTTATGACTCCGACGCCGACTGGCTTTCGGCTCTGGCTTTCAATACTCGCCTGATTAACTTTACCGGCGACGGTTATACCGGCCTGTTTCAGCCCGCATCGAGCGGCAACGCCGAGGTGTCGGTTGAGGAACGCGGCTATATAGATGAATATTCCATTAACTTCGGCGGCAATTTCTCCGATATGATATACTGGGGCATCGGTTTCGGTATCCGCGACCTGTCGTTTACCCGCACGGCGAACTATAACGAGCAGATTTCCGACGCCAACGTGCGCTATGGCGAAGGCGACGACGCTTATATGGCCAACGGCGCCGCCGAATGGGGCATTGATACTTATCAGAGCGTTTCCGGCGCGGGTTTCAACGTGAAGTTCGGATTGATTTTCAAGCCTGTCAATGAATTCCGCCTCGGCCTGGCGGTTCACACTCCGACCTGGTATTCCCTTCAGCTCAACCAGAGCGCCAACATAACCTACGGCCTCGGCATGCCGCCGACCGCTGATTATGACTACTACACCTACGACAACATTCCCGGCGGTTCGGAAGCCGACAATCCCTATGCCGAAACCGGCACCGGCTATTGGACTCGCAATTTCAAGACGCCCTGGCGCCTGATGGCTTCGGCGGCAACGGTTCTTGGCGGTCGCTTTATTCTTTCGGCCGATTATGTTTATGAGGCTTATCCGCAGATGGGTGACTATGGCGTTGACGCTTCGGTTGATATAGCTCAGGATGTTAAGACCTATTACAGCGGTTCGAACGAATTCCGCTTGGGTGCCGAATGGCGCGTGACTCCTGCGTTTTCGCTGCGTGCCGGCTATGGCTACAAAACGTCGGGCGTGACCACCGAAACTGAAAATGGCGACAGTTATATCTACACAGCCGGGGTCAATTCGATGTACACTCTCGACGGTACCCGTCAGAACATAACCGCCGGTATCGGTTATCGCTGGAGCCGCGTGTCAATCGACCTGGCCTATGTTCACACCAGTTCGACTGCTCAGTGGCACGCATTTTCTCCTTTCCCCCATCAGCCCAACGAGGCTTATGCGCTTGCGGGCAACGCCGAGCGCGGACCTCAGGCCAAGCTGACCGACACGTCTAACCGCATTGCCCTTACCTTGGGCTTCCGGTTTTGAGGCGGAGTGGAGCGCTCGGAGAACTCTGAGCACTCGGAGTTCTCGGAGTTCTCTGAGTTCTCTGAGTTCTCTGAGTTCTCTGAGGGCTCTACTTAGTCGCTAAGGGAGTCACCCTGATTTTTTTGCCTTTGATGCGGCCTGCGGAAAGGGTGCGCGCAAGGGCTTCGGCGTTACAGTCGGAAACCGCCGCCAGTGCGCGGTGGTCGTGAAGCGCTATGTGGCCGATCTGGTCGGCTCGCAGGCCACCCGGGCCGGTGAGCGCACCGACGATGTCGCCTTTCGATAGTTTTTCCTTGCGTCCGCTGTGGAAATATAGCACCCGGGCCTGACGCGGCCATTGCTGCGGCTCGCTGTGGGCGAACGATATCGGTCCGGCTCCTACGGGCGCTTCTTCAGCGGGGCCGATGAGGTAGTAAACCTCGCCCGATGCGCCCATGCGGCCTGCGCGGCCGTTGCGGTGGGTGCGGGTTTCGGGCGACGAAGGCAGGTGGTAGTGAATAACGTTACGCACCTGCGGAATGTCAAGGCCGCGCGCGGCAAGGTCGGTGGCAACCAATATGGGCGCGGCGCCGCCGGTGAATATATCAACGGCATTTTCGCGCTCCTGCTGGTCGAGGGCACCATGGTAGAGCACCGCCGGGAACCCGCTTTTTTGCAGATAGTTGTAGACCCGTTCGGCGCTTTCGCGGTGGTTCACGAAAATTATTGTGCGCTCCTGCGGCAGCCTCAGCAGCAGTTCTTTAAGGGCCGGAAGTTTGTCGGCCTCCTCGCTATTGACGGCATATTCGCTCAGTTGTGGCTGAACGGAGCTTGACGATGTGAAGTCGAGCGTTTGCAGCCCTCGGGCGGGAAGCCATTCGGGAAGCTCGTCGGGGCGCGTTGCGGAGGTCAGAATCAGCAGCTGCGGCGCATGGATTTTGCGCACTATGCGGCGCATTTCGTCCTGAAAGCCGAGCTCGAGGGCTTTGTCGTATTCATCGGCGGCCAGCACCTTTACGCGGTAAAGGTCGAGTCGTCCGCGACCTATGTGGTCAAGTATGCGGCCGGGAGTGCCGACCACCACGTCGGGCACGGCAGCCTCCAGCGATCGCGTTTCGTCGATAACGGAGTGGCCGCCATAGAGCGCAACTATGCGCAGCTGCGGCGCCACTGCGCCTAAGGTTTTGGCTATCTGCAGGGTGAGTTCGCGGGTGGGGGCGATTACCAGCGCCTCGACTTTGCCTGTGGCGCCTTTGATTCGGGGCAGCAGTGCCAGCGCCAGCGCCAGGGTTTTGCCTGAGCCGGTGGGGGCAATCAAGGCTACGGCCGAGGCATCGGCGCTCAGCCCGGCCATTTTGTGCTGCATGGGCGTCAGCTCCTCGATGTTGAGCTTTTCGCGTGCCTGCCTGATAATCTCCTTAACCTCCATCTCTACACTTCCAAAATGATGCTTATTCGTTGTAGTGGAAGGTGCCGTGGGGACCGGAGATGGTGAGGCGGGGCTGGCCGTCGGCGGCGGGTTCGACGCGGCCGATGATTTGGGCGGGAATGCCGAAGCTGGCGGCGAGGTCGATTACCCGCTGGGCATCGGCGGGGTCGACGTAGACTTCCAGGCGGGTGCCTACGTTGAATACCTTATACATTTCCTGCCAGTCGGTTCCGCTCTGGCGCTGAATCATTTCAAACAGCGGAGGAACGGGCAGCAGGTTGTCTTTGACAACGCGCAGCGACGGGTCGAGGAAGTGCAGAATCTTGGTTTGAGCGCCGCCGGAGCAGTGGATCATGCCGCGCACGCGCGGACGCATTTCGTCGAGCATGGCTTTGACGAAGGGGGCGTAGGTGCGGGTGGGCGACAAAACCAGCTTGCCGGCGTCGACGCCTTCAACTTCGGTTGCGTCGGTCAGGCCGACGTTGCCGCTATAGACCAGCTCGGCCGGAGTGGCGGCATCGAAACTTTCGGGGTATTTTTCGGCGAGGGAGTGGTGGAAAACGTCGTGGCGGGCGGAGGTGAGGCCGTTGGAGCCCATGCCGCCGTTGTAGGCGTTTTCGTAGGTTGCCTGCCCGTAGGATGCGAGGCCAACAATAACCTGACCAGCAGTGATGTTAGCGTTGTCAATCACGTCGCTGCGCTTCATGCGGCAGGTAACAGTGGAGTCAACGATGATTGTGCGCACCAGGTCGCCTACGTCGGCGGTTTCGCCGCCGGTGGAGTGGATGTCGATGCCGTGGCTGCGCAGTTCGGCCAGCAGTTCTTCGGTGCCGTTGATTATGGCGGCGATTATCTCGCCGGGAATCAGGTGTTTATTGCGGCCGATGGTTGAGCTGACGAGAATTCCCGAGGTGGCACCGACGCAGAGCAGGTCGTCGATGTTCATAACCAGAGCGTCTTGCGCAATGCCTTTCCAGACACTTAAGTCATTGGTTTCCCGCCAGTAAACGTAGGCCAGGCTCGACTTGGTTCCGGCGCCGTCGGCGTGCATGATGTTGCAATATTCGGGGTCGCCGCCGAGAATGTCGGGGATGATTTTGCAGAAGGCTTTGGGAAAGAGGCCTTTATCGATATTTTTTATGGCGCTGTGGACGTCTTCTTTGGTTGCAGACACCCCGCGGAGGTTATAACGTTGGTTCACTTTAGGTCAATTTTATGTAACTTTTTGGCTATTTTTGGTAGCAAATCGGGTTATTTTCGGTTCTTTTTAGCCTGTTCGCGCATGAGCTGCTGCTGTTGGCGCTGTGCGGCCTCCATGCGAGCGAGCCATCCGTTTTTCTTTTTAGGCTTGCGAGCGTTTGCGGCCATTTCGGCGCGCACTTTGTCTTCGTCGATAACCCAGTGGCGGATGGCGTAGGTCTGGATAATGGTTACGAGCAGCGACAGGAAGTAGTAGTAGCTCAGGCCGGCGGCGTAGTTATTGAACAGGAAGAGGAACATCAGCGGCATGGCGTAGGTCATCAGCTTCATGCCGGGCATTCCGGAGCCTCCGGGCTGGGAGTCCATCATGATTTTGGAGTAAATGATGTTGGTGGCGGTCATCAGCAGGCAGAAGAGGCTCAGGTGATAGTCGAACGCCCAGGAAATCAGCGGAATGTTGGCGGTCCAGCTGATAATGGCGTCGGGGGCGGCGAGGTCTTGCGCCCAGAGGAAGCGCTCGCCGCGCAGCTCGATGCAGCTGGGGAAGAAGGAGAACATGGCAACCAGAATAGGCATCTGGAGCAGCATGGGCAGGCAGCCGCCCATGGGGTTCACACCGGCCTTGGAGTAGAGCTCCATGGTTTTCTGGCTCTTTTTCATGGCGTCTTCCGGAGCGGAATATTTTTCGTTGATTGCCTTGATTTCCGGGGCCAGCAGGCGCATCTTGGCCTGCGAGCGGTAGGTCTTGTAGGTGAACGGGTAGAGCACCAGCTTGATAAGCAGGGTGAGAACAAGGATTATAATGCCGTAGTTAACGATATATTTGCTCAGGAAGTTGAACACGGGGATAATCACGCCGGTGTTGATCCAGCGGAACAGCGACCAGCCCAGCGGAATCACGCGGGTGAGCTGCAGGTTGCCGTCTTTGTCGCAGCGGTCCATGTCGCGGAGGACAGGGTAGAGGTTCGGGCCCAGATAGAAGTTGAAACCGGCAACGTGGTCGCTGCTGCGCGAGTAGGCAACCTGGGTGGTGGCGGTCATGTCTTTCAGATAAGTCAGGTCGTCGCTGAGGTCTTCGCTTACCAGCTTGGTTCCGGCGTTGAAGGTGTTTTCGGCAATCAGAATCGAGCTGAAGAACTGGTTCTTGAAGCCAATCCATTTCAGGGGCACATCGATGGTTTTGGTGGCATCTTTCTGTTCGGAGAGGTTGCTGACTCCTTCGCCGTCTTCCTTATAGTAGATGGCCGAGTTGCGCTGTTCGAACACGCGGCCGCGCTCGAAGCGGGCCATTTTCTGATGCCAGTTGAATTCCATGGTGGTCACTCCGGCGGGAATCACTCCGGCCTGGGCCATCTGGTGCTGCACAACGTCCATTTTCACGCGGTAGCCGTCGCTCTCGGGCAAAGTGTAGCGTATGCCCCACCAGGCGCCGGCACCCAGGTCGAGCTTCATCAGCAGGGTGGAGTCGTTTTCCAGTACCGGGGTGAAGTAGAAGCGGCTGCTTTCAAACTTTTCGCTGTCGCTGCGCAGGGTGAATGAGTAGCTGTTTGCATCGCCCTGCCAGAGCTGAATCAGGGTGGTGTCGGGCACGTTGATGTAGCAGTCGTAGTCCTTCAGCGTAACGCGGCTGATCTGGCCACCGAGAGTTGAGAATTCCAGCGCCAGCACGTCGTTTTCCATGCCGATAACGGTGTCGGTTCCGCTCAGGTGGGCTGCGAAGTTGCGGTAGCGCTGCAGGTCGGTCACGGCGCCTTTGAGCGAGCGGGCGGCGTTGGCGCGGGTCAGCCGGTCGGTGGTGTCGTCCCAGTTGCCGCTGATAATGTTGTTGACTTCAATGGTTGCGCCGGCGGTTTTAACCACGCCGGTCAGAATCGAGTCGTTTTCCAGCTTGAGCTCATAGGTTTCAGTCTTTACGCTCTTGCTGCCGTCGGCTTCGGTGCGGCCATAGAGGGCCAGGCCGTTGCGCAGGCCCTGAACGTCGGCCTCGGTGACTTCGGGAATGGTCAGCGCCTCGGCCTGAGCCTGCTCGGCGCGACGCAGCGAGTCGGCGCGCTGTTCCATTGCCTCCTTGCGCTGCTGTTCGATTTGCTCGGCGCTGGGCCGGTTCAGGTACATGAACCCGAAAATAATCGCGCCCATCAGAAGGACGCCTGTCAATGTGTTCTTATCCATTTATAATGATTGGTTTTCTGTGGTCTTTATTTTTCGTTTCCGTAGGCAATGGCCGCGCGGATGAAGTCAAGGAATATCGGGTTGGGCCGTTCAACCGTTGTTGAGTATTCCGGGTGGAACTGAGTGCCGAGATACCAGCGCTTGCCGGGCAGCTCAACTATTTCCACCAGCCCGGTTTGCGGGTTCAGGCCGGAGCAGCGCATTCCGGCGTTTTCAAAGGCTTCGCGATAGGCGGAGTTGAACTCGAAGCGGTGGCGGTGGCGTTCGCTTATCTGCGTTGCGCCGTCGTAGGCCTTCCGGGCCAGCGAGCCGTCGGCCAGCGAGCAGTCGTAGGCGCCCAGGCGCATGGTGCCGCCCAGGTTGGTTATGCTCTTCTGCTCGTCCATGAGGTCGATTACCGGATGCGGGGTTAGCTGATCCATTTCGCGCGAGTTGGCGTTGGTCAGGCCGAGAACGTTGCGAGCGAATTCGATGACCATGCACTGCATTCCCAGGCAGATGCCAAAGGTGGGAACATCGTTTTCCCTGCACCATTTCAGCGCGGCGAACTTGCCGTCGATGCCGCGGGTGCCGAAGCCGGGGGCAATGATTACGCCGTCGAAGCCGCTGAGCTTTTCGGCGGCGTTGGCGTCGTTGAGCTGCTCGCTGTGAACGCTGGTCAGAACCAGCTTGCGGTCGCAATAGGTAGCGGCTATGAAGAGCGATTCGTTGATTGACTTATAGGCATCCTGCAACTCTACATATTTGCCCACGAGGCCGATTCTAACCTCGCCTTGGGGCGAGCCGAGCTTTTCGAGGAAGGTGTGCCAGGCCTCCAGGTCGGGGTCCTGGGCTCCGGCGCTCAGGCCGCAGCAGCGCAGAACTATGTTGTCGAGGCCCTGGCGGTGCATGCGCATCGGAACTTCATAGATTGTTGGGGCATCGGCGCTCTGCACCACCGCGTCGGGAGCCACGTTGCAGAACTGTGCGATTTTTGCGCGCATGTCCTGCGGAATGTCGTGTTCGGTGCGGAGAACCAGCACGTCGGGCTGTATGCCCAGCTGCTGCAGTTGCTTGACGCTATGCTGCGTCGGCTTGGTTTTCAGCTCTTTGGCGGCTCCGAGATAGGGAACGTAGGTCAGGTGAACGCAGCAGGCGTCGCTGCCCAGTTCCCAGCGCAGCTGCCTGACGGCTTCGAGGAAAGGAAGCGATTCAATGTCGCCCACAACGCCGCCTATTTCGGTGATTACGAAATCATAATGGCCGGTGTTGCCCAGCAGTTTTACGTTGCGTTTGATTTCGTCGGTTATGTGGGGAATTATCTGCACCGTTTTGCCCAGATAGTCGCCTCGGCGTTCCTTGTCGATGACGCTCTGATAAACACGGCCGGTGGTTATGTTGTTGGCGCGGCTGGTGCGGACGTTGGTGAAGCGTTCGTAGTGGCCCAGGTCCAGGTCTGCTTCGTGGCCGTCTTCGGTAACGTAGCATTCGCCGTGCTCATAGGGGTTCAGCGTTCCGGGATCGATGTTGATGTAGGGGTCAAACTTCTGGATAGTAACCCTATAGCCGCGAGCCTTGAGCAGGCATGCCAGCGACGACGAAATAATTCCCTTGCCAAGCGAGGAAACTACGCCGCCCGTAACGAATATATACTTGGTGTTCATCGGTTGCACTTTTGCAATGAATTTTAAGCCGCAAAGGTACAAAAATAATTAGTAATTAGCAATTAGTAATTAGGAATTATTTTGCGGCCGAGCGGCGGCATCCGATTACTAATTACTAATTACTAATTGCTAATTTCAGAAATTTCAGTCGGGAAGAGTATTATTCAAGGTCGAGGTCCAGAGGCATGTAGTGCTGATAGGGGTGGTCGCATGCGGGGCAGCATTTGGGCGGTTCGGTGCCGTAGTAGGTGTAGCCGCAGACCATACATTGCCATTCAATGGGTTCGTCGCGTTTCCAAACGGTGCCGTTGTTGATTTGGTCTATGAACTTGCGGAAACGTTTTTCGTGGCGTCCTTCGACTTCGGCGATGGCGCGGAAATGGGCGGCGATTTCGGGGAAGCCTTCTTCGTCGGCTTCTTCAGCTGCCTTGATGTAGGCGTCGACACCTTCGCGCTGTTCTTCTGACGCAGCGGTTGCAAGGTTTTCAACTGTGGTGCCGATAACTCCGGCGTCAACGGTCAGATCCACTGCCACCTGACCTCCTTCGAGATATTTGAAAAAGACTTTGCCGTGGCGAAGCTCGTTGGCGGCGGTGTCTTCAAAAACTTTAGCGATGGGGAAATAGCCCTCTTTAGTTGCCTGGGCGGCATAGAAAGTGTATCGGCTGTAGGCGGCCGATTCGGCCATGTAGCTTGCAACCAGATTTTGTTCGGTTTTAGTTCCGCGAATAGATTTTGTCATAGCGTTAAGATTTTTAAGTTGATATTTCGTTAATCTATTCTTCAAACATCCGGATGGCGGTAAATGTTCAGTGCCTTGGCCGTTTGTGGATGTGGGTTTCCGTAATTATCAGGTCGAGAGGGGTATCGTGTGGCTCCACGGGGATGCCGTCGGAGATGAGCTGGAAGTCGTAGCCCACGCCTATGGTCACGGCCCGCAAATCGCGCAGCAGGCGGTCGTAGAAGCCTTTGCCGCGGCCCAGGCGGTTACCTCGGGAATCGAGCGCCACTGCTGGCACTATTATAAGGTCGATTGTCGAGGGGTCAACGATGTTGTTGCCCGTGGGTTCCTCGATGTGGAATGCCCCCAGGTGCAGGCGCGTTTGGTCGAACGGAAGCAATTCGAGGTTGACTCCGTTGACTCTGGGCAGGAAAAACTGCTTGCGGCGACTCCATTTGGCAATGAAGTCGCGGGTGGGTAGCTCGTCGGGGAGCGATGCGTAGATGAGCACCCTGTCGGCGAGGATGAAGTGGGCGGTGCGCTCCAGGGCAGCAAACACGGCCTCGGCCGCCGTGTGGCGGTCGGATTCGGTGAGCAGGAGCTTGCGGGCGCGGATGGCGCGGCGGATTTGGTCTTTGGTCATTGCTGTTGAGGTTCTGAGAGCTCCCGGATGGCGCGGTTAACCACGTTGTCGGTCGTGTTGTCGATTTCATAGAAAGCGGCAGTGCCGAGAACGTCGCGTGCAATCAGGGCTTTTAGAACATTAACAAGCAGCGGACGGGAAATGTTGACGTAATACCAGCGCGTCGGCACCCCGTTAGCGGCCGCGAATGTGGTGAAGTCGCCCAGCAGCTGGCCGTCGGAGGGGAGCAGCTGCAGCAGCTCGTCGACGCTCGATGCCTGGTCGAGCCGGCGGCGGTTGGCGTCAACATAGTTGAAGGCGAAGCGGTGGAGCAGGCCGGAGTTCGATACCTTGGTATAGTAGGAAGTGATGTTGGCCGTGTCGGCGGGAACGAAAATGTCGGGCATGATGCCGCCGCCACCGTAGACCTCGCGTCCGGCCTTGGTGTGGTAGAGCAGCGAGCGGTCGAATTTTATGCTGTCGGCGTTGAAAACTTCGCCTGAGGCGTAGCGGTCGTAGATTTCCAGGGCGTAGTCGTCGGTCTGGCCTTTGGTAAACGGCTTCTGGATGCAGCGGCCGGAGGGGGTGTAGTAGCGCGCGGTGGTTATGCGTATGGCCGAGCCGTCGGCCAGGTCGCGCTGCTGCTGAACCAGGCCTTTGCCGAACGAGCGGCGGCCCAGAATGGTGGCGCGGTCGTTATCCTGCAAGGCGCCGGCCACGATTTCGGAGGCCGAAGCCGAGAATTCGTCGAGCAAAACGGCCACTTTGGCGTCTTTGAATGTGCCGGAGCCGTCGGCTACCACCGCCTCGAGCGATTCGCCGTTGCGGCCGCGGGTTTCGACTATGCCGTCGCCGGCGGAGAGGAATTCGTTGGCCATGCGGATGGCAACGTCGAGGAAGCCGCCGCCGTTGCCGCGCAGGTCGAGAATGAAGTTGCGCGCGCCGTTGGCCCTGAGCATCACCATCTGGGTGAAGAACTCGGTGAAGGTGTTGCGCCCGAATTTATTGACCTTGATGTAGCCTATTTCGGGGGTGATGAGGTAGGAGGCGTCGATGGAGGTTACGGGAATGTCGCCGCGCGTAATGGTGTAGAGATTGGTTTCGTCGCTTCCGGGGCGGCGGATTTTCAGTTCCACCTTGCTGTCGCGCGGGCCGCGCAGCTTGCGTTTCACCTCGTCGGCGTCGATTTTCTTGCCGGCCACTACGGTGTCGTTGATTTCCACGATGCGGTCGCCCGGCAGCAGGCCGACTTTTTCCGACGGGCCGCCGGAAATCACTTCCAACACTGTTATGGTGTCGTTCATGACCTGAAACGATATGCCGATGCCGGAAAATGAGCCGTCGAGGTCGGAGTTGACTGCCTCCAGGTCGCGGGCGGGTATATAGGCGGTGTGCGGGTCGAGGTTGCCCAGCAGGTCGGGAATGGTTTCTTCGAGCAGGGAGTCGAGATTTACTTCGTCGACGTAGTCCGACCCGATGAGCGAAAACAGCTCCTCGACTTTGCCCAGGGCGCTCTCTTTCGCGCGCGGGCGTATGTGCAGGTGTGAACCTAATAATATGCCGACGAGCAGGGCGAGCACCACAATCAGCGGCACTCCGATTTGAATGAATTTATCGGATGACGGTTTTTTCATATGCTTTCTATATAGTCAACTTGGATTCCGGCGCGGCGCAGAATGTCGAGCCCGTCGGTGATGCGATACATTTCGTTAAACACAACCCGCTTGATGCCGGCCTGGATTATGAGTTTGGAGCACTCGAGGCAGGGGGAGGCGGTTACGTAGAGCGTGGCACCCTCCGAGGAGTTGTTGCTGCGCGCCACCTTAGTAATAGCGTTGGCTTCGGCATGGAGCACGTAGGGTTTCGTAACGCCGTCGGAGTCCTCGCATACGTTTTCGAATCCGGAGGGGGTGCCGTTGAAGCCGTCGGATATAATCATCGAGTCGTTAACGATGATTGCGCCCACCTGGCGACGGGTGCAGTAGGAGTTTTCGGCCCATATTCGGGCCATGCGCAGATAGCGGCAGTCGGTTTGGTGTTGCTTGGAGTCCATGGGATGCGAAAAACGTGCATTTTTTATGCCGCAAAAGTAGAGAAAAATATCGAAAGCGCAAATTTAACATTATTTAAGAAACATGATTGTAACATAGATAAATAGCTGATAATAGCTATTTTAGCTGATTTTGTTACAAAGTGTTGCAACAACGAGATATGATTTTGTAACATGTTACAATGTGAAATATTTGTATGTAAAAGATTGATAATCAATGGGCGAGTGTTACAAAAGGAATAAATTTTAAATTTTTTCGAAAAAAAGTTGCAAATTTGTTTGGAATTAAAAAATTTTTGTATCTTTGCAGTGTCGAAAGACAAACAACAACATCAAACAAGAATTTAAAAACCTCTAAAAAATATTTCATCATGACTACCTCCAACATCCAGACCCAACTTATGGCACTTCAGAGCAACCTCCTCAACTTTGCATATATGCTCACCAGCAACCGCGACGATGCTCAGGACCTGCTTCAGGACACCATGCTCAAGGTGCTCGACAATGAAGAGAAGTTCGCCGAAAACGTAAACTTCAAGGGTTGGGTGTTCACCATCATGCGCAACATCTTCATCAATAACTATCGCCACCAGGTGCGCTCGGCAACCATCATCGACCAGACCGAAGACCTCTACCACCTCAACAGCAGCCAGGAAAGCTCGATCGACTCCGTTGAAGGTACCTTCGCTGCCAGCGAAATCAACGCTGCTATCAACAGCTTCTCCGATGAATACCGCATTCCGTTCTCTATGCACGTTGCCGGCTACAAGTATAACGAAATCGCCGAAAAGATGGATCTTCCCCTCGGCACCGTTAAGAGCCGCATCTTCTTCGCCCGCCAGAAACTCCAGGTAATGCTCGCCGATTACCGCGATCGCTACTAATCGATTGCATTTGAAACGTGCCAAAGGCACGTCCCTACGAGGGCGGGGGCTCGCTACTAATCGATTGCATTTGAAACGTGCCAAAGGCACGTCCCTACGAGGGCGGGGGGCGACCGCTCCCAATCTCCTCAACCCCTCGAGGGCGGGACGCCCTCGCTCCCAAGCCTCAACCCTGAGGGCGGATGCCCTCACTCCCAGAGTCTCTCTACTACTACACATTATAAATATAAGAAAATGAAAAAGCTTTTTTTCCTTATGGCCGCGACGGCCTGCATGGCAAGCGCTTCAGCTCTGCCCGTGGAAACCCAGAATCCGGCTGCCGAACAGTCACGCATTCCTCAGCGAGTGGTTGTTGTGAGCGGCGACACCGCCAAGATGCGACCCGAAGTGGTGGCGGTTATCTACGATAGCAACGACATTAAGTTCCACGACCCCTCGGCCCCGCGCTTCCTCTTTCTGGACCGCAAGGGAAAAATAGCTTTCGGTATAGGTGGCTACATTTATGCCACCGCCGCCTATAATTTCGGTGGTAGCGAACGCACCGGCTCCGACTTTATTCCCTCGCAACTGCCGACTCCGGCCGATCCTACCGAGCGCGCCGCCCTGCAGTTTACCGCCCGCCACTCCACCATCTTCTTCCAGCTGGCCGGCCATAGCGATAAGCTTGGCGCTTACTCGGCCTTTATCCAGACCAACTTCGACGATAGCCGCAATCGCTTCATGAAGCTGGAGCAGGCTTATCTGAAGGTGGGCGACGTAACCGCCGGTTTGACGCGCACAACCTTCCAGGATCCCGCATCGGTGCCTACGGTCGACACCCAGGGCCCCTGCGGCGAAGTTGACCGCAAGAACGTGCACCTGCAATACGCTCCGCAGTTCAACGAGCACTGGTCGGGAGCAATCGCGGTTGAAGACCCTCATGCAATGATAAATAACGGCGACTTCACGCAAAGCATTTCGCAGAGAGTGCCCGACATTCCTGTTTATGTTCAATACTCCTGGGGTAACGGTAACCACGTGCGCGCCTCGGCGATGCTCCGCAACCTGTGCTATCGCGACCCGCGTGTGAGCAAGGTTAACTACACCCAGGGATATGGCGTGCAACTCAGCGGCGTGTCATCGCTCGGCGCCGGTTTCACCCTCTTTGCCAGCACTGTTTATGGCCGCGGCATAACCAGCTATATTACTGACCTGTCGAGTTATAACCTTGACCTTATACCCTCGGCTACTACTCCCGGCAAGCTCGTGGCTCCGCAAGTGTTCTCCTATAACCTCGGACTGCGCTATGACTTCTGCTCCAAGGGCTTCGCCACTCTCGCGTGGGGTCAGGCCATTCTCGGCGATCGCGGCGACCTCGGCCTCGACACCTACCGCCAGGGTATCTATGCGTCGGCCAACGTTTTCTATACCATATTTGACGACTGCCTCGTAGGCCTCGAATATGCCCGCGGCCAGCGCACCAACTTCAGCGGCGAACATGGCTCCGGCAACCGCATTATGGCCGCCGTGCGCTACTCCTTCTAACCCAGTATTACGAAGGTGAGGGCGAGGGCGTTGTTTAGGGCGTGGCAGGCTATGGCGGTCCAGAGCGAATCGGTGCGGACCGTGGCGTAGCCGAAAAAGGCGCCCAGCAACGTGCGCGGAATCAGGCCGACCATCTGGCCGTGCATCAGCGCGAAAATCAGGGCTGTTAGCCAGATTGCCAGGTGGGTCGACATAGGGCGTGACTGCAGGATTCCCTGCAGCGCCCCTCTGAAAAATATTTCTTCGGCCAGGCCGGTGAGCAGGGCGATTATCAGCAGGCTGATAATGATGTTTGCCGGTGTGACCGGGCCGATCAGGGCCAGGACTTCATTTTGTGCGGCATGCTCCATTCTCAATATGGCTTCGGGCCAGGGGAGCATCTCGCACAATTTGTTTATGCCTTCTATAATCGGCTGAAGAACAACCGTGGAGCCCAGATATAGAAGCAGTTGCCGCCCGCGGGGCAGACGGCGCAGGCGGAGAAAGTCGGCCGGCAGGCGGGTGAGCAGCAGGGCGGTGATGATGGCCGGCAGGATGAAGGCCAGGAGGTCTTGCATCACTATGGTTATGCGCCCGATGGCCAGGGTGTTGGCCGACAGGTGTTGGAGCAGGTAGCCGGCGCCGGCGGTTAGTGCCACGCCGATAACGAACAGAGAGGCCAGCTGCATGAGGCGTTGCCAGAAGCTGAGCGAAAGTTTCATAGGTAGAAGGGGTTGGTCAGTTGTTTGAATTCGGGCGAGTTGAGCAGGAGCAGGCGTCGCTGCGGGGTGGGGGATTCGCTGCTGAGAATCAGCACCTTGCGCTTGGGTGGCGCGGTGGCTTTGGTTTTGATTTCGATGATTTCGCGCGCATGGAGGCCGGCGAACGCTCCGGCGGCGAGCCAGATTTGTTCGCGGTCGGCGGGAATGATTACGCTGACGGTGCCACCCGGCGCGAGTAGTTCGGCGGTCTTGCGCATAAAGGCTTCGGGCGGCATTGAGGAGTCGAGGCGCGCGGCGGCGCGGCGCTCGTCGGGCGCGGCAGGGCCGGTGCCGAAAAATGGCGGGTTGGAAACTATGGAGTCGAAGCGTTCGGGGGCGTTGAAAGTGAGGAAGTTGGCCTGACTGACGCTTAGCCGTTCGTTCCAGGGCGATGCGGCGGCGTTGGCCGAGGCTTCGGCTGCGGCGGCGGAATCGATGTCGATCATCTCGACCCGTTCGGCGCCGCGCTGCGCAAGCATCAGGCCGATGAGTCCGCAGCCGCACCCGACGTCGAGCACTCGTCCGGCGGCCGGCGCGAGCACTCCGAGGGTCACTCCGTCGGTGCCGACGCGCATGGGCGAGGCTTCATGGCACACCGTAAACTGCTTGAAACGAAAGGGTTCCATAATAATGATTAAGGCGAGATGCGGCCGCTCAAACGACTGCCTCTCGCCCTAACGGCGTTTAAGTGGTGGAAAAAGATCAGTTCTTTTTGGTGCGGTTGCCGTAGCGGCTCATGAACTTATCAACGCGGCCGGCGGTGTCAACCAGCTTCTGCTTACCGGTGAAGAAGGGGTGGGAGCTCGAGGTGATTTCGAGTTTTACCAGGGGGTATTCAACACCGTCGATGGTGATGGTTTCCTTAGCGGCAACGGTGGAACGGGTGATGAACACTTCTTCGTTCGACATGTCCTTGAAAGCTACTTCGCGGTAGTTTGCGGGATGGAGATCTTTTTTCATATTGATGGTCAGTTAATTATTCGTTGTTGGTTGGTTGAATTGACGGGCTGGTAAGTTCCCTTCGCTTCGTAATGGCGCGGCAAAGGTACGAAAATTTTTTTACACAATAAAATTTCGCCTCAAATTTTTCTAAAAATCGGCGAGTGGAGCACTCGGAGCACTCGGAGTTCTCGGAGCACTCGGAGATGTCTGTGAGGGCGGGACGCCCTCACTCCCAGGTAGCCTCACTCCCGTTGGGGGGTGCAAAAAAAGAATGAGTAACCGATGGCGAACCATCAATATACTCATTCTCCTCTCTCCTCGGCGGTATGGACGGGACTCGAACCCGCGACCCCCTGCGTGACAGGCAGGTATTCTAACCAGCTGAACTACCACACCGTGGTTTGTAAGGATTTTGTTGCTTTCGTTAGTTGGGCACCGTTGTGTCCCGATTGCGAGTGCAAAGTTAGGGAGGATTTTTGAACTGTGCAAATTTTTTGGCGAAAATTTTTCAAAAAAATTGCAGTAAAATTCTTAAATTATTGACGAACAGGCCGTTCGCCCCACAATAATTTTGAGCGCAAAGTTTCGGCGAAATCGTGGCGCGGATGCTGAGCCACGATAATCGGGAAGTCGGCGGCGGAGATGCTCACTTTGGTGTCGGCGGGCAGGGCGTGGCTGCGGCCGTCGATGCTGAGCATGAATTGGCTGGCGCGGGTGCGCACGGTGAATTCCAGCATGGCGGAGCCTGAGACGGCCAGGGGGCGCATGGCCAGCAGGTGCGGGGCCACGGGCGAGAGCAGCAGGGCGTCGACCGTGGGAGCCATTATCGGGCCGCCGACCGAGAGGTTATAGCCGGTGGAGCCGGTCGGGGTGGCAACGATGAGTCCGTCGGCCTGATAGGCGGTGAGCGGTGAGCCGTTGACCGTCGTTTCAACTGAAATCATCGAAGCGGAGTCGTTTTTCAGCATGGCAACGTCATTGAGCGCGTAGGGCCAGTAGTCGTTGCTCACCGGGCAGTCGACCGAGACCTTGAGCAGTTTGCGCGGCTGGAGTATGAGCCGTTGGAGCAGCTCGGAGTCGGCGGCAAGGAAGTCGTCGAGGGTGAAGTCGGTCAGGAATCCGAGGTGGCCGGCGTTGACTCCTAATATAGGAACGCGCGACGGACCGACCCATTGGGCGGCACGCAGAAATGAGCCGTCGCCGCCGAGCGAGACGGCGAGGTCGGCGTTGATGATGTCGCCGCGGTCGACGGGGCAGACCGATTGCGGCAGGCTTTGCTGCTGGGCCAGGCGGTCGAAGAGCGGGCGGGAAATCAGCAGGTCGCCGCCGGTGAGTTTCAGCAGGTGGTTCCAGATGCGGCTGAACACTCCGTTGGGGAGCATCGACACTTTTCGGCGTGATCCGTGGAGGAAAATGCGCATATTTTCGGTTTTATCGGGCTAAATTTCTAAAATTTTGAGCAACTGGCCGGCGCGATGGCGGAGCATTTCGTCGGTGGGGTCGTCGGGGTCGGCGGTGCCGTTGTGTTCGAGCACTTCGAAGCCATAGCGCTCGAGGGAGCGAGCGGCTGCGCCGGGATTGCGGTGGTTGGTGCGCAGCTCAACCGTGAGGCGGCCGTCGTCGAGGCGGCGGGCGGTGACGTTGAGGTTCACCAGGTGGGCATTGGTGTCCTCGACGGCGCGGGCCAGGGCCGAGGCGCTGAAATCGGCAGGGTGGCAGGCCACAACGAGCCGCGATGCCTCATCCATGGGGGGCATCAGATAGGAGTCGCGGGGCTCGCCGGTCAATAAAAATTCATTTACAGAGTCCAATATTTTTTTTCCTTTCTGAAATAATTTCGTAAATTTGTGGTGCCTTTTGGGGCCGAAAATGCCGGCCAAGGAATCCAATCGGTAATGCAAAGATACAAAATTATCGGATAATAACCAAATGACACAGCTCAGCGTAAACATAAATAAAATCGCAACCCTGCGCAACGCGCGCGGAGAAAACCGCCCCAACCTGCTTGAAACGGCGCTCGACATTGAGCGTTTCGGCGCGCAGGGTATAACAGTGCATCCGCGCCCCGACGAACGCCACATCAAGCGCTCCGACGTTCTGACCCTCCGCCCGGCGCTCCACACCGAGTTCAACATCGAGGGCTATCCGTCGAAGGCGTTTATGGACCTGGTTGTAAGGGTCAAGCCCTCGCAGGTCACTCTGGTTCCCGACGCCCCCGACGCCATAACTTCGTCGGCCGGCTGGGATGTTGAGGCCAATATGGAATTCCTCAGCGAAATAGTCGACACCCTGCGCGAGGCCGGCATCCGCTCCAGCATATTCATCGACCCGGTGCCGGCTCAGGTAATAGCCGCCGCCAAGGCCGGCGCCGACCGCGTTGAACTCTACACCAAACCTTATGCCGACCGCTATCCGTCGAATCCGGAAGCGGCGGTGGCTCCCTATGTGGAGGCCTCGCGCCAGGCGCGCAAATCGGGTCTGGGCGTGAACGCCGGCCATGACCTGAGCCTCGAAAATCTCGGTTTCTTCGCCGAACGGGTGCCGTTTCTCAACGAAGTGTCGATCGGCCATGCCCTGATTTGCGACGCCCTCTATCTCGGCCTCGAAGAAACCATTAAACGCTATCGCAAACTCCTTAAATAATCTCATCATTCACATTCACCATGGAAGAACTTTCGCTCTGGTCGCTCTGCCTTCAAGGCGGCTTCATCATGATTCCCCTGGCTCTGCTGGCCCTTATCTGCATTTATATTTTCATTGAGCGCCTTATTGTGGTTAACCGCGCCAACAAGCAGGACCCCACCTTTATGAAGCGCATCAACGACTATATACACGAAGGCGAAATCGAAAGCGCCCTCAACCTCTGCAAAAGCACTCCCGATGCCTACTCCGCGCTGATTGCCAAGGGTATCAGCCGCATTGGTCGCCCGATGCAGGATGTGCTCGTTACTATCGAGAATATGGGCAACCTTGAAATCGCGCGCCTCGGCAAAGGTCTGCCCTGGCTGGCCACCACCGCCGCCGGCGCCCCGATGCTCGGCTTCCTGGGCACCGTTATCGGCATGGTAGAGGCCTTCCACGCCATGGCAACCGCCGGCTCCGCCGCAACGCTCTCAACGTTTGCCGACGGCATCTACACGGCTCTGGTAACCACAGTTGCCGGTCTGGTAGTGGGAGTTGCCGCCCTGTTTGCCTACAACTATCTGGTTGCCCGCATCAACTCCGTGATGACCCTTCTGGAAGGTAAAACCATGGAGTTCATGGATATGCTCAACGAACCGGCATAAGATTCCGCTATGGCTCTGAAACGACAATTCGACATGTCGGCCACCTTTTCGATGGCCTCGATGACCGATGTTATATTCCTGCTGCTCATCTTCTTTATGGTGACCAGCACTTTCGTGTTTCCCAACGCGCTGGAGGTCAATCTGCCCGAAAGCTCCGCCCAGACCACACTGAAGCCCTCGGCGCGCATCTATCTTAACTCCGAGGGCCGGACAGCAACTATGTATGGCGAAGGAGCCGACTGGCAGATGCTGGACTCGCTCAACTCGGTTGACCAGCTCAAGGCATTTTTCGAGATTGTTCGCCAGCAGGAAACTGAAGAAAATCCCACCTCGTTCGTGGCTCTTTATGCCGACCGCGAGGTTCCCTATGGCCGCGTAGTTGAAATGCTCAACGCCGGCGCAGAAAACAATGTGCGCATAGTTCTGGCAACCGCCGCTCCCGCCAATGAATAGAGACCGCTACATAGCTCTGGGGCTCACCCTGTTGTTGGCGCTGCTGATATTCTGCGGTCTGGTCTTTACGGTTATTCCGCCGGCATCGGCTCTGCTGCCGCAGGCTCCCGACGCGGAGAATCAGGAGGTGTTTTTCGCCGACATAGACTATAAGCAGATTCTTTCCGACCCCACACCGCAGGTAGACGGCAACGCGGCCTCGGCCGCAGCCGGCAGCGACGGCGGCCTTGACGCCCTCGATTCCGGCACAGGCGAGTCGGTGCCCGACCCGGTTGCCGCTCCCGCTCCTCAGCCGGACAATGCGCAGGTTGTGAAACCCGAGGAGAAAAAGCCCCCGGGCCCCACGAAAGAAGAAATCGAAGAACAGAAGCGTGCGGCCATCCGCGCCAAATTCGGCAAGGCAACCGGCCTGCAGGCTTCCGACAATCAGGCGGCGGGGAGCGCCGAGTCGGGCAATGCCTCCACGGGCAACAATCCGACGTCGACCGGCCTCGGCCTTGACGGTCGCAAGCTCCAGAACCGGCCCGACCCCGGGGTGAAAAACGCCCAAGGCAAGGTGTGGGTGAGAGTGACGGTTAATTCGCAGGGCACTGTGACCAAGGCAGAATTCGTTCGCTCCAGCGGTTTCGGCACCCGCGAATCGGAAGTGCGTCAGGCCTGCCTGAATGCCTCGCGCCAGCTGCGCTACTCGCCCGACCCAAAAGTCAGCACCCAGAGCGGCGAAATCTGCTGGATTATCAAATAGCTTTAAATAAACTGTTATGGCGCCTGCACTGATAACCGACCCGACTCTGATTTTCTTCGTCGTGCTGGCCATTATTCTGCTTGCGCCGCTGCTGCTCAACCGCCTGAAAATTCCGCACATTATCGGCATGATAGTTGCCGGAGTGGCGGTTGGCCCATACGGCTTCCATCTGCTCGACGACGATGCGTCGTTTAAGATATTCGGCCAGGTGGGACTGCTCTATCTGATGTTTTTGGCGGCGATAGAGATAGACCTGCACCAACTGCAGCGAAATCTGAAGCGCGGGGCTGTTTTCGGGTTGCTTACCTTTTTGGTGCCGCTGCTGCTGGGTTATTTTTCGGCCGTTTATTTCTTTGACAGCGATGTTGTTACCGCCCTGCTGCTGGCGTCGATGTATGCCTCGCACACGCTAATAAGCTATCCGGTAGTTGTTCGATTCGACATAACCAAGGCGCCGGCGGTGCTTATAGCCATAGTCGGTACGATTGTGGCAGTTATCGGCGCGCTGCTGGTTCTGGCCACAGCGGTCAACGTTCACCAGACCGGTTATTTCTCGATAATGCAGATAGGCTTCCTGCTGCTCAAGCTCGGAGCGTTCTGCGCCGGCATAACGTTTATTTACCGCAAACTGGTGCGCTATTTCATGCGGCTGCACACCGACCGAGTGACGCAGTTCGTGTTCATTCTGGCGCTGGTGTTCCTTGCCGCCTGGGTGGCCAAGTACATAGGCCTGGAGGGCGTTCTGGGCGCGTTCTTCGCCGGATTGGTGCTGAACCGCTTCGTGCCGAACACGTCGCCTCTGATGTCGCGCCTGGAATTCGTTGGCAACGCCCTGTTCATTCCGTATTTCCTTATCGGGGTCGGAATGATGATCGATGTGCGCGTCATAGCGTCGGTCGACACTCTGCGCCTGGCCGCCGTGATGCTCGCGGTGGCGCTGGCGGGCAAGTGGGTGCCGGCCTTCGTGACCGCCAAGATTTATAAGCTGGGCAATGATTCATCGCAGGTGTTGTTCGGCCTGACAACGGCCCATACGGCGGTTGCGCTTGCCGTTGTTTCCACCGGCTATAGCTTCGGGCTGCTCGATTCGCTGATGCTCAATGCAACGGTGCTGATGATTCTGATAACCTGCGCTATAGCCCCGATGGCGACTTCCGGCGCCGCCGGCCGCATACGCATTAAAATGCTTGAGGAGACACCTGAATCCGACAGTTCGCGCGCCGACAATACGCTCGTGCCGGTAGATAACCCGCTGACGGCGCTTTCGCTGATGGAAGTGGCGCTGCTCATTCACCCGTCGGAACGCACCGAGGGGCAGCTGATGGCGGTGCATGTCCGCACCTCGAACTCGGTTTCGGCCCGCGCCAACAGCGACGCGTCGCTCAAACTGGCGCGCGAGGCCTCGGCAACGGTGGACCTGCCTGTAACCACCATTGAGCGCTTCGACTCAAACATCGCCGCCGGGCTGATAAACACTATCAATGAGCGCGACGTGAACTGCCTTGTTGTGGGCCTGCATCGGCGCGCCTCGCTGGTTGATACGCTCTATGGCTCCAAAATGGAGCATATTCTTGAATCCTCGAACCGAATGATGCTGATATGCAGGCTGTTTAACCCGGTCAACACCTTGCGCCGGCTGGTGGTTTACGTGCCGCCCAAGGCCGAGTTCGAGAGCGGTTTCCGCCAGTGGGTGTCGGCTATGGGCCGTTTGGCGTCGAAGCTCGGCTGCCGGGCCATATTCCTCTGCCAGCCTGCGGTTTCGCGCCTGATAGCCGGAGTGTTGAAGCGCGAGCGCATTGATTTGCGCCTGGAGTTCAGGGCGTTGGAGCAGTGGGACGACTTCGTTCCGATGGCCAACCGCATTGCCGACGACGACCTGCTGGTTGTTGTTTCCTCGCGCCCCGGAGCCATTTCCTATTCGGCCGACATCAAGGTTATGGATAACTTCCTCCAGAAATATTTCACTCAGGCCAACCTGATTGTGCTTTTCCCGGAACAGAACGGCAAAAACGAAGACGTTATGACGTTTATAGACCCGATCGGCGCCGAGCCTATAACCGCTCCGGCCCTGCCGCGCCGCCTGGCCGCCCTGTTCCGCCCTAAAACCCGCAAACGCCTATGATTTCCCTTAATCTTGAAGATATTGAAGCAGTGCGCGTCAATCTGATGCCGCTGACCCTTACCCGCCCCGTGGGCGCGCTCCTTGCCGGCATCTGCGACACTATTGCCGAGCGCTGGCAGCGCCTTTTGCCCGGCGCTCAGGTCGGCTTCCTGACGGAGCAGTATCTGAAGGCCAAGTTTCCGGCGGTAGATTCCGACCTGACGGTGGCCGGCCATGTCCTGCCCACGGCTGAGCTGGCCGAGGCAGTTGCCGCTCTGCAGCCGGGCGAGTATCTGACGGACTCCGACGGCGAGATAATTGCACGCCGGGGCGAACCTCAAACCGCGCGGGGGGCGTTCGCTGTTGCCGCCTATCGCCGCCTGACAGATGTTTTCGGCCTGTCGAAAGAATTGATTACCCGCGACTTCCCGCTGATGACCGCAGGCCGCCAATCGCAGCCGCTTTCGGCATCGTGTACGCTCATCGGTCCAGCCGACCGCCTCTTTATCGAGCCGGGCGCGCAGGTTGAGGGCGTGATGATCAACACTCTGGGCGGCCCGGTATATATCGGTGCGCGGGCCGACGTGCAGGAGGCGGTGGTTCTCCGCGGCCCGGTTTCGGTTGGGCCGGATTGCCGCGTGCGGGCCGGAGCGCGTTTGCTTCCGGGGGTGAACCTCGGCCCGGTGAACCGCGTGGGCGGCGAAATAGGCAACACGGTGTTTCTCGGCTATTCCAACAAGCAGCACGACGGCTATCTGGGCGATGCCGTTATTGGCGAGTGGGTCAACATTGGCGGCGGCACGGTGAGCTCCAATCTCAAGAATAATTATGCGGAAATCCGCCTGTGGAACTACGGCTCGCGCCGCTTCGAGCGCACCGGGCTGACCTTCTGCGGCCTGATTATGGCCGACCATTCCAAATGCGCCATACTCACCACTTTCAACACCGCCACGGTGGTTGGCGTAGGGTGCAACATTCACGGCTTCGGCTATCCGCGCCCCTTCGTGGCCTCCTTTACCGACGGCGGGCTGCAAACCACCGGGCGCACTCCGCTGAAGCAGGTTCTGCAGGTTGCAAAAATCGCAATGAGCCATCGCGGCGTTGAACTGACCGCCGCCGATGCAGATATATTAACCCATTTATATTCTCTGCCAGATGCTTGATTATATTTCCGGCACCATAGCCAGGGTGGCTCCCACCGAAGCGGTGGTCGAGGCCGGCGGCCTTGGCTATCTGATGAACATTTCCGTCAATACCTATTCGGCTATATCGAAGCTCAGCGAGGTGAAGCTGCTGGTTCACGAAATATATCGCGAGGACGCGCACGAGCTCTACGGGTTCTATACCGCCGAGGAGCGCGCGCAGTTCCGCATGCTCATCGGGGTTAGCGGCGTGGGGCCCAACACGGCGCGCATTATTCTTTCGTCGCTGACTGCGGCGCAGCTTCAAATGGCCATTACCGCCGGCGATGCCGACAAGCTCAAGGCAGTTAAGGGCATAGGGCTGAAAACGGCTCAGCGCATCATAGTGGACCTCAAGGATAAAATCCATGCCGCCGAACTCGCCGCCCTGGCCGGTGACACCGAAGCCGCCGCAATCGCCCCGGGCAATTCGACCGCGCGCGAGGAGGCCCTGGCCGCGCTGCAGATGCTCGGCTATCAGAAGGCGGCGGCCCAGAAAGCGCTGGCCAAAGTGTTTACCAACGAGCCGTCGGCCACCGTTGAGGTTGCCATCAAGCGCGCTCTGACTCTCCTTTGATTCATTAACCATTTTTTTAATTCCGAATAATAACCGTGCTTTTTACTCCCGCAAAAATCGGCCCCGTTGAACTCCGCAACCGAACTATCCGCTCAGCCGCCTTTGAAGGTATGGCCGACCACAACAGCCCCACGAGGATGCTTCGCGACTACCACGTTTCGGTGGCGCGCGGCGGCGTTGGCATGACCACTCTGGCGTATGCCTCCGTTTGCCCGTCGGGCCTTTCCTTTAAGTCGCAGCTGCTCATGCGCCCCGAAATAGTGCCCTATCTGCGCTCCATAACCGACGATATTCATGCCGCCGGAGCCAAGGCGTCGGTTCAGCTGGGCCACTGCGGCAACATGAGCCACCGCAAAACCGCCGGCCAGATTCCGCTGGGAGCATCGTCGGGCTTCAACCTTTATTCGCCCACCCTGGTGCGCGGAATGCGCAAGGATGAGCTCGCCCCGATGGCCCGGAACTTCGGCAATGCCGTTCGCCTGGCCATTGACTCCGGTTTTGACTGCGTTGAAATTCATGCCGGCCACGGCTATCTGATTTCGCAGTTTCTTTCGCCCTACACCAATCACCGGCGCGACGAATTCGGCGGCTCGCTGGATAACCGCATGAAGTTTATGCGCATGTGTATGGAAGAGGTTATGCGGGCGGCCAACGGTCAGGTCGGGGTGCTGGTGAAGACCAACATGCGCGACGGTTTCCGCGGCGGCCTGGAAATCGACGACTGCATCACGGTGGCCCGCGAGCTGGAGCAGCTGGGCGCCGACGCGCTGGTGCTGTCGGGCGGCTTTGTGAGCCGTGCGCCGATGTATGTTATGCGCGGACCGATGCCCATCAAGTCAATGACCTACTATATGCACCCGTGGTGGCTGAAGTGGGGCGTCAAGATGTTTGGCAAGATGATGATACCGACCGTTCCCTACACGGAAACCTACTTCCTCGACGACGCGCGCGAATTCCGCCGCGCGCTGAAGCTGCCGCTGGTTTACGTTGGCGGCTGCTCCACCCGCGAGGGCATAGACCGGGTTCTGGGCGAGGGCTTCGAGTTCGTTCAGATGGGTAGAGCGCTGCTGCGTCAGCCCGACTTCGTGAACCGCCTGGCCGCCGGCGAGAAAGCAGCGGGATGCGACCACGTGAACTACTGCATAGCGCGCATGTATTCCCGCGAAATGGCTTGCCACCACTGCTGCGGCGACCTGCCCAAGTCGCTGGAACGCGAACTCGACAAGCTGAAACTTAAAGCAGGGAAGAAGTTGTGAGCGTAGCCCTGGTGACCGGCGGCGCCTCGGGTATCGGCGCCGAATTCGTTAGGCAGCTGCGCCAATCGGGCTGGAAGGTTTATTCAGTGGACCGCACACCGCAGCCCGACGACCCGCTGGCCATAACCCTTGACCTGACCGAAACTGACGCCACGGAGCGCCTGTTCGGGATGCTTCCGGAGCTGCCCGACCTCTGGATAAACAATGCCGGAATTTTTGACTTCCGCGCCGTGACCGACCTGACGCCGCAGCGCATAGACCTTTATATGGACCTGCACATGCGCTCGCTGACGCAGATTTGCCGCGAGGCGGCCCGGCGCATGGCCCGGCGCGGCTCGGGGCGGATACTCAATATGTCGTCGATGAGCTGCTGGATGCCGATGCCCGGCATAGCGCTCTATTCCGCCACCAAGGCGTATATCCGCGTGTTTTCGCGCGCGCTGCGTCTGGAGCTGCGGGGCACGGGCGTTACGGTTACGGTGGCGTGTCCGGGCGGCATCGACACGGCGCTGTTCGGCCTGCCCATGAATCTGCGCCGGCTGGCGCTGCGGCTGGGCGCGACGCAGTCGCCGCAAACGTTTGTTAAACGGGTTTTGCGGCGCACTCTGCGCGGTCGCAAGCAATATATCAACGGCGCTCTGAATCGCCTGGCTATTTTCGTGATAGGGCTGCTGCCCGACGCCATCCGATATCAGGTGAAGCCTCGTTTGCTTGACAAAGTTTCGCAGCCAACCTCGTAGGGACGTGCCTTTGGCACGTTGTCAGGTCAGAGGCAGGGAGTTGAAACGTGCCGGAGGCACGTCCCTACTGTTGCTAAAGCGTTTGGTTATGAGTTGAAACGTGCCGGAGGCACGTCCCTACGAGGGGGAGGTAAATATAAGTTTCAACAATAAAAATATATCAAAAATATATTAAAAAATATATCAGATGGAACAGTATCGTAAAACTCCGCGGAGCCGGCGTCTTGATTATAATTCCGGCGACTATTTCATTACGATATGCACTAAGCAGATGGTCCATTATTTCGGCGAGATTCATGATGGTGTGATGCATTTGAGTGAGCTTGGGGGATTTGTTGAAAGGCAGTTGATGGAGGTTGAGAAATATAGCGAGCTGATAGAAATACCGGTGTTTGTTGTGATGCCCAATCATGTTCATGCTATTATCTGTGTAGGCCGGGAGCCGGCTTTGCAATCTACGGATGTTGAATGCAGTCAGAGGGCTCCTAATCCGGCATTGAGAGGTAACCCTCAGGAGCAAAGAGCTGTTCCGCTGCTCAGCCGTTATATAAATTCCTTGAAGGGGAGCGTGACGAAGTATGCAAAAAATCGAAATATTAAGTTCTGTTGGCAACCACGGTATCATGACCATCAGATAAGAGGTAAGCGTGATGGTAATAATATCGCTGATTATATTAACCATAACGTTGACCGTTGGAATGATGATTGCTTTAATCGTCCTCCGATGGTGAAGCCATATTTGTTGCAGGCAAGGTAGGGACGGGGGTTGTAGGGCGCCGAAACCTTTTGAAACGTGCCGGAGGCACGTCCGTACGGGGTTGGGGATGAGTTGAAACGTGCC
>CAMWSP010000010.1 GCA_947176935.1 uncultured Porphyromonadaceae bacterium
GTCCATAACCTTCAGGAACTCGTCTTTGATCTGGTCGGGGGCGCAGTAGATGTGTGCGTCGTCCTGCGTGAAGCCGCGCACACGTGTCAGGCCGTGGAGCTCGCCGCTCTGTTCGTAGCGGTAGACGGTGCCGAACTCGGCCAGGCGCAGGGGCAGGTCGCGGTAGGAGCGGGGCAGTGCACGGAATATCTCGCAGTGGTGAGGGCAGTTCATCGGTTTGAGCAGGTATTCCTCGCCCTCCTCGGGGGTGTGGATGGGCTGGAAGGAGTCTTTGCCGTATTTAGCATAGTGGCCGGAGGTGACGTAGAGCATCTTGTTGCCGATGTGGGGGGTGATCACCTGCTGATAGCCGTATTTCTTCTGTATCTTGCGCAGGAACTGCTCGAGGCGGTCGCGCAGGGCGGCGCCTTTGGGGAGCCACAGGGGCAGGCCCTGGCCAACGTTGGCCGAGAAGGCAAAGAGTTCCATTTCTTTGCCGAGCTTGCGGTGGTCGCGCTTTTTGGCTTCTTCGAGCAGGGCCAGGTATTCGTCGAGCATTTTCTGCTTGGGGAAGGTGATGCCATAAACGCGCACCAGCTGCTGGCGCTTTTCGTCGCCGCGCCAGTATGCGCCGGCCAGGCTCATGATTTTCACTGCCTTGATGGCGCCGGTGTTGGGCAGGTGGGGTCCGCGGCAGAGGTCGGTGAAGGCGCCCTGGGTGTAGGTGGTGATGGTGCCGTCTTCCAGCTCGGAAATGAGTTCGCACTTATATTCTTCGCCGCGGTCGCCGAAGGCTTTCAGGGCGTCGGCTTTGGAGATTTCGGCGCGCACGATTTCTTCTTTCTTGCGGGCCAGTTCGAGCATTTTTTTCTCGATTGCGGGGAAGTCGGCGGCGGTCAGGGTGTGGCCGTTGGTGTCGATATCGTAGTAGAAACCATTTTCAATGGCGGGGCCGATGCCGAATTTCACGCCCGGATAGAGTTCCTGGAGCGCTTCGGCCAGCAGGTGGGCGGAGCTGTGCCAGAAGGCGTGTTTGCCTTCGGGGTCATCCCATTTGAAGAGTTTGATTTCGGCGTCGGCATCGATGGGGCGCGAAAGGTCCCACTCCTTGCCGTTGACGGATGCGGCCAGCACATCCTGTGCCAGCCTGGGGCTGATAGACTCAGCTATTTTCAGAGGGGTAACGCCTGCTTCGAACTGCTTGACGCTCCCGTCGGGGAAGGTTATATTTATCATTTCTGATTCGATTGTTGCAAAAATCGCCGCAAAGTTACGATTTTTTTCCGAAATCACCAAAATTTTGCTTACCTTTGCAGGCAATTATGGAATTGAAAGTTGACGTTGGCGAGTTGCTTCAGAAGCGTGCCGCGCGCTATTACCGGTGGATACCCTCGGCTGCGGTGCGTGCGCTGGAGCGCTATGTGTGTCAGGACGAGTTGAACCGGCTGCTGCAGGTAACGCGCGGCCTGACCGGCTCGGCTTTTGCTGCGGCGCTGCTCCGGGAGCTGCGCGTGGGCTACCGCGTTGAGCACTCCGACCGGCTGCCTGAGCTGTCGGCGCCGGTGACCTATGTGAGCAATCACCCGCTGGGCGCTCTGGATGGCATCTGCCTTATCGACTGGGTTGCGCGGCGCCATGGCTGCGAGCCCGCTTTCGTTGTCAACGACCTGCTGAGCGTTGTCAAGCCGCTCGATAACGTGTTCATTCCCATAAACAAACATGGCCGCCAGAGCCGCGGAGCGGTGGGCGACGTTGAGAGCGCTTTCTGCGATTTGCAGCGCCCGGTAATAATGTTTCCGGCCGGCATGTGTTCGCGCCAGCTCACCGCGGGCGCCGAAATCCGCGATTTGAAGTGGAACAAAATGTTCGTGCAGAAAAGCTCCGAAACCGGCCGCACGGTGGTCCCGCTCCGCTTCGTGGGCGAGAATTCCGAGGCTTTCTACCGGCTTGCGCGCCGCCGCGAGCGCCTGGGGTTGAAGTTCAACGCCGAAATGCTGCGCCTGCCGCGCGAGTTTGTTGGCGGTGGCGGCAAATATTTTGAAATCAAAGTGGGCTTGCCCATTCCCCCCGAGCAGCTGCTGCGCGGCCATGAGGCCGTTGAGCAGGCGCGGGGCATCAGAGAGTATATCTACACCTTATAATATATGAACGCTCCCGTAATCGATCCCGTACCCACCGAACTGCTCAAAAGCGAACTCACGCCAGAGCGTTTTCTGCGCCATAGCAACCGCGGCGGCAACGACCTCTACGTTGTTGATGCCCACTGCGCGCCAAACGTTATGCGCGAAATAGGCCGCCTGCGCGAAATCGCCTTCCGCCTCGGTGGCGGCGGTACCGGCAAAGAACTCGATATCGACGAATTCGATCTGATGGACCCGCCGCTGAAGCAGCTCGTTGTGTGGGATCCGCGCGCAGAGCAGATAGTCGGCGGCTACCGCTATATTCTCGGCGCCGACGTTAAGACCGAGCTCGACGGCTCGCCGCGCATAGCAACCGCCCATATGTTTCGCTTCTCGCCCAAGTTCATGGAGGAGTATATGCCCTACACCATAGAGCTGGGGCGCTCGTTCGTGCGCATCGAGGCGCAGGCCACCCGCCAGAGCGGCGCCATTTTCGCCCTCGATAACCTCTGGGACGGCCTGGGGGCCCTGACGGTGAAGCATCCGGAAATCAAATATCTTTTCGGCAAGGTAACCATGTATCCCGACTATAACGAAGAGTGCAGAAACATGATTCTCTACTTCTTCAAGGAACACTATGGCGACCACGACAACCTTGTGCGCCCCATAATTCCGCTCAACACCCACTCCGACCTCAAGGCTCTCGGCGAGCTCTTCCCGGCCGGCGGCAGTCTGCGCGACGATTATGTGAAGCTCAATCATCTGGTGCGCGACCTGGGCTACAATATCCCGCCGCTGGTCAATGCGTATATGACCCTGTCGCCCACCATGCGCTATTTCGGCACCGCCATCAACCCGGAGTTCGGCGATGTTGAGGAGAGCGCCATTCTCGTCACTATCGACGAAATCACCGAAGACAAAAAACGTAGACACATTGAATCATATCATCCCGATGAAGAATAATAGTTCCAATCCGGCCAAGGTGGTCTGCGACATGACCGTCGAAGCCAATACCCCCCTGGGGCAGCTCTACGGCCTTTTGGCGCTGCGCGCCGACGGCCCTCTGCCCGCCATATCGGCCGGTCAGTTCGCCCAGGTGCGCATTGACCGCTCCAAAACAACCTTTTTGCGTCGCCCCATTTCCATCTGCACCGCCGATGCCGCTTCCGGGCGCATTGAGCTGCTGGTGCGCCGCGCAGGCGCCGGCACCGATGCCCTGCTCGCCTGCGAGCCCGGCGAAAAAGTGAACCTGATGCTGCCGTTGGGCCGCGGATTCTCGCGCCCGGCCAAGCGCGACGCCAAGGCGCTGCTCATTGGCGGCGGCGTGGGCGTGGCCCCGATGCTGGCCCTCGGCCTGGAGCTGAAGGCCGAAGGCTATGCGCCCGAGTTTCTGCTCGGCGCGCGCACTGCCGCCGACCTTTTGCTGCTCGACCGCTTCGAAGCCATCGGTCCGGTCCACCTGACCACCGACGACGGCTCGGCCGGCACTCGCGGAGTGGTTACGGCCCACGCGCGCCTGCAGCGTCCGGTCGACAATATTTACTGCTGCGGTCCCAAACCGATGATGGTGGCCGTGGCCAAGGCCGCCTCGCGCATCGGCGCGAGCTGCGAAGTGAGTCTGGAAAACATGATGGCTTGCGGAGTCGGAGCGTGCCTCTGCTGCGTGGAAAAAACAACCAAGGGCAACGTTTGCGTATGCACCGAAGGCCCGGTATTCAACATCAATCAACTGACATGGCAAGACTGAGCGTTAACATCGGCTCTCTGCAGCTGAAAAATCCCGTAATGACCGCCAGCGGCACTTTTGGCTACGGCCCTGAGTTCGCCGACTTCATGGACCTTTCGACCCTGGGCGGCATAATAGTTAAAGGCACCACTCTCCACGCCCGCGAGGGCAACGACTATCCGCGCATGGCCGAGACCCCTTCGGGCATGCTCAACGCCGTTGGGCTGCAGAACAAGGGCGTGAACTATTTCGCCGAAAAAATCTATCCCGGCATCAAAGATTGCGGCACTGAGGTTATAGTAAACGTGAGCGGCGCAACGGTCAGCGACTATGTCGGCGTTGCCGAACGCCTGCTCGACCTTGACCGCATCCACGCCATCGAGGTGAATATTTCCTGCCCCAACGTAAAGCAGGGCGGCATGGCCTTCGGCACCACCGCCAAGGGCGCCGCGTCGGTCACCGCCGCGCTGCGCAAGGCCTGGGACCGCACCCTGATTGTCAAGCTTAGCCCCAACGTAACCGATATTACCGAAATTGCCCGCGCCGTTGAAGATGAAGGCGCCGATTCGGTCAGCCTCATCAACACCCTGATGGGCATGGCCGTCGACGTTGAGCACCGTCGCCCGTGTCTGTCAACCGTAACCGGCGGCCTTTCCGGCCCCGCCGTGCGTCCGGTTGCCGTGCGCATGGTCTGGCAGGTTGCCAAGGCGGTCAAGATTCCCGTTATCGGCCTTGGCGGCATAACCTGCGGCCGCGACGCGCTGGAATTCCTCATGGCCGGCGCCACCGCAGTTGAGGTCGGAACCGCCAACTTCCTCGATCCGGCCGTCAGCGCCAAAATAGTTGACGAAATCAACGACTATTGCTCCCGCAATAAAATCGCCGACATTCGCGAAATCATCGGCATTATCTGATTAACACTACATATTAACAAAGTTTAACTTATCCGCTAACATCGCGTTAGCGGATTTTTGTTAACTTTGTCAGCAACTTTTTCCTGCTTTTTAAGAAAAATCGAAGGAAAATTTCACATTTTTAACTTAAATTTAATAAACCAAAACAGACCGAACAATAACCTTAAATCCCTCTGGTTTAGAAGTAGCTAAATCGAAAAAATATCATAATAATCAATCACTATCATCAATCACAGAATGAGAAAAAGTTCATTATCTTGGCGCTATGCCCTGCTCGGGCTGGTTGCCATGTCCATGATGGCTCCCGCGTCGGCCTATGCTGCCGCTGAGCCGTCGGGCGCTCCGCAAGCCGAATCGTCGACGGCGAAGCGTACTGTGACCGGTACGGTCGTTGACGCCGTTGACGGTGAGCCCCTTCCCGGTGCCACCGTGGCCTGCGTGGGCGACAAGAATGCAATTACCGCTACCGACATCGATGGTAACTTCAGCCTCAGCATTCCGATGAAAAAGAATGTTATCCTGCTCGTTACCTATGTGGGCTACAAGGAAATGCGAGTGCCCGTCGGCGACCTCGGCTACGTTAAGGTAGAAATGAAGGGCGACGACAACACTCTGGATGAAGTTGTTGTTGTCGGTGCCGGCACTCAGAAACGTGTGTCGGTGACCGGTGCCATCACCTCCGTAAAGGGTGATGACCTCAAGCTCCCCTCGACCAACCTCACCAACGCCCTGGCCGGTAAAATCGCCGGCGTTGTTGCCCAGACCACTTCCGGCGAACCCGGTTCCGCCGCTGAATTCTACATTCGCGGTATCGGCACCTTCGGCGGCCGCGCAACTCCTCTGATTCTGCTCGACGACGTTGAAATCTCCTCCAACGACCTTAACTACGTTCCCGCCGAAAACATCGAATCGTTCTCGATTCTGAAAGACGCTTCCGCAACCGCTATCTACGGTGCCCGCGGCGCCAACGGCGTTATGATTGTAAAGACCAAAGGCGGCGACTACAACTCGCAGACCAAAATCGGCGTTAGCTTCGACGCTTCGTTCAACTTCCTCGACAAGTTCCCCGACTTCGTCGACGGCGCACGCTACATGGAAATGTATAACATTGCCCGCCTGAGCCGCGGCAATGCCGTTCGCTATACCGACTCCGAAATCCGCTGGACCCGCGACGGCGTGAACCCCTACCTCTATCCCGACGTGGACTGGGGCGACATCCTGTTCCGCAACATGGCTTCGCGTCAGCGCGGCAACGTCAACGTCAGCGGCGGTGGCTCGAAGGTGAAATACTACATGGCCATCGACGTTCAGCACGAAGACGGCCTTCTAAACTCCGAAAAGCTCTACTCCTGGAATAACAACATCCAGCTGTATAACTACACGTTCCAGAACAACATCTCCTACAAGCTGACCTCCTCAACCACCATCAGCATGAACATGAATGCGCAGATTCGCCAGAAGAGCGGTCCCAACGCCGGCGCATCTTCGATTTTCAACTACACGCTGACAACCACTCCTATCTCCTTCCCCGTAACCTGGCCCGCCCAGGAAGGCGACGAACACATCCGCTACGCTTCGCGCCGCTACTCCGAACATGTGCTCCAGAACCCCTATGCCGTTCTGAACACCTCCTACGCCCAGACCAACGAAACCACCCTCAACACCGTTGTTAAAATCAACCAGGACCTTGACTTCATCACCAAGGGCCTCCGCTTCGAAGCCTGGGTTAACCTGAAGAGCTGGAGCTCCATGAGCTTCACCCGCTCCATCACCCCCTACTACTACGAACTCGCCGGCCGCGCCGCCAACTACGTCAACGACGGCGAACTCAACGCCTACCACGAAGGCGACGTTTACCGTACCAACCAGATTCAGACCGGTACCGTCTACCTCAACGAATCCAACCTGAGCCGCTCAACCGACCAGACCTTCGAACTTCAGGCCCGTTTTGACTGGAACCGCAAGTTCGGCATGCACGACCTCAGCGCCATGGTTTCCTACCGCCAGTATGAATTCCGCAACGCAGTTCTGCCCAACCGCAACCAGGGCTTCTCGTTCCGCGCAACCTACGACTACGCTCACCGCTACCTCGTTGAATTCAACGCCGGCTATAACGGCACCGAACGTCTGGCCAAGGGCGAACGCTTCGGCTTCTTCCCCGCAGGCTCCATTGGCTGGGTTGTTAGCAACGAACCCTGGTTCGCACCCGCCGGCAACGTTGTCAGCAACCTGAAGCTGCGCGCATCGCTCGGTATTGTAGGCTCCGACGCCCTCAACACCCCCGGCGGCTCCTACTTCCTCTATATCGACAAAATCCGCGACAACAACCCCTCTTACCTCCAGTGGCGCTCCGGCGACTTCAACCAGTCGTTCCTCCAGCTGGGCGGCCCGGTTGTTACCTACTATGCCGTTACCGGTCTGGGCTGGGAAAAATCCCGCAAGGCCGACGTCGGTATCGAGTTCTCGCTGTTCGGCGACCTCACCATCAACGCCGACCTTTTCTGGGAACACCGCTACGACATCTTCCTGCAGCGTCAGGCATGGCCCGCTTCGCTCGGCTATGACGCCGCAACCCCCTGGAGCTCCAAGGGCACCATGGAAAACCACGGTGGTGAAATCGCCCTCAGCTATAACAAGCGCATCAACAACGACTGGTCGTTTGGCGTGACCGGCACCTTCACCTACGCCGAAAATAAGGTCAGCGACTGGGACGAACCCATCTACCCCTACACCTGGATGATGGGCACCGGCATCCCCAGCTCCTCCTCGCGCACCCTGGGCTACATTGCCGAAGGCCTTTTCCAGAGCGAAGACGAAATCGCCAACTCGCCCACCCAGAACATCGGCTCCAAGCCTCAGGTCGGTGATATCAAATATCGCGACCTCAACGGCGACGGCGTTATCGACAACTCCGATGAAACCATGATTAGCGAATACGGTCGCGTTCCCCGCATCCAGTATGGCTTCGGCGCAACCCTGAACTGGCGCAAGTTCGACTTCGGCATCCAGTTCACCGGCTCTGCCAAGCGCACCATCATGATGAGCGGCATGCACCCCTTCCAGGAAGGCGGCACCAATGCCGATGCCCGCAACATTCTGCGCTGGATTTCCGACTCGTTCTATGACCCGATCAACGACCCCGACAACTTCGACGTTGAATATCCCCGCCTGGGCACCGTTCAGACCGACGTTTCCAACAACTCCGTCAACTCCACCTGGTGGATGCGCAACGGCTCCTTCCTGCGCCTGCGCAACGTTGAACTCGGCTGGCGTTTCCCCTATGGCCGCGTCTACGTTTCCGGTCAGAACCTCGTAACCTTCGCTCCCTTCAAGCACTGGGACCCCGAACTCGCGGGCTGGAACTCCTACCCAATGCAGAAAACCGTTTCTGTCGGCGTTCAGATCAGCATCTAATTCCAAACCATACCTTAGAGATCATATCACATGAAACTTAGCAATATTTTCAAATTCGCAACCTTAGTAATTGCATCGGCTTCGCTTCTGGGCGTAACCTCCTGCAATTATCTGGATGTTGTTCCGCCGGAACAGGCCGGTCTTTCCGATGCGATGAAGGACCACGACCACGCAAAGGGCTTCCTCTATTCCTGCTACGCAAAAACATTCCACCGCGACATCCTTCCGCGCGACTATCGTTCGGTTCTCAACTCTTCGACCGACGAATATCTCATCACCGAAACCTGGTATGCCAACGAAGGCGCTCCGGCCTATGCGGTGCTCCGCAACACTCAGACCACCACTGCACCCGGCGGCTATGACCCCGCTTTCTGGAATAACTTCTACGCCGCCATCGGCCAGACCCTTCTGTTCGACCAGAAGCTCACCACCGAAGGCGACCGCAACGAAGTGTGCAATTCGGCTGAGGAACGCACCGAATGGCTCGCCGAATCGCGCTTCTGCCGCGCCTTCTACCATTTCCTGCTCCTTCGCATCTACGGTCCTATTCCCTTGACCAAAGAGCTGGTTGCCATGGACACCGACCTCGACCAGTATCCCGGCCGCTCGCACTTCGACGCCTGCGTTGACTGGATCGCTTCCGAATTCGACGCCGCAGCCGCCGATCTGCCCCTGCGCCGCGAAGAAAGCTCCGAGCTCGGCCGCGCCGACCAGGTTGTGTGCAAGGCCCTGAAGGCCCGCCTGCTCCTCTTTGCCGCCTCCGACCTCTGGAACGGCAAGTTCCCCTCGGCTTATTCCGGCTGGAAGAACAGCAACTACGTTACCGAAGGAAACAACCGCTATACCGGTCAGCCTTACGGCACCGAGCTTGTTGACCGTCAGTTCCACCCCGAAAAATGGCAGCGCGCACTGCTTGCCTGCCGCGAAGCTCTCGACATAGCCAACCGGGCCGGCTTCTGCCTCTACAACCCCAGCTGGGAAGTTAAAAACGACTGCATCGACGACGGCATCGCTCCCGAAAACATCTGGATTCCCAACATGCGCGAACTCACCGGCAAGATGCAGAGCTCCAACGTGAAGTTCGTCAACACCAACATCAACGGCTACAATCCCGAACTGGAAGACGACCTCACCGCTACCGAAGATTTCGATGCCAACGAATTCCTCCGCGCAGTTTGGAAGCTCCGCTACCTGAACACCACCACCCAGAGCGAAAAGAACACCGAAATCATCTGGGCTCAGTCGCCGACCAGCTACAACGGCGCTTATGGCCGCTATGAATCGCGTATTCCCCGTCAGGCCTACCGCTACATGAAGGATAACACCGAACACATTCCCGACTCCTGGGGCGGTGTTGCTCCCACCCTCTACTCCGTTGAACACTTCCTCAACGCTGACGGCACCCTGCCCTCCGGCAACCAGACCCGCGCGTTCGACCTGCTCAACAACGACGACTTCTACAAAACTCCCGCCACTCCCGTCAGCGGCGCCGATCACCCGACCCTTCCCGAAGCCAACCGCTCGGAAATCGCCAATATCTGCCTTAACCGCGAACCCCGCTTCTATGCGTGGATCGGTTTCCATGGCGGCGACTATCTGACCCTGCTCTGCAACAACACTCCCTGTGTGCTCAACATGCGCGAGTCCACCCAGCAGGGCCGCAAGCTCTCCGACCGTAACTACTCCGCATCGGGCTTCCTGTCGATGAAGCATGTCGATCCCTTCTACCACTGGGACGACAAAGGCACCCTTTCCTCCGGCAAGAACTCTCCCGAAGTGTTCATCCGCATGGCCGAGCTCTACCTCAACCTGGCCGAATGTCAGGCCGAGTGCGCCAAGCGCGGCATCGCCGCTCCCGCCGGCTATCAGATGAAAGACGGCGCCAGCCTCCAGGAAGAAGCAATCGCCAATGTCAATAAGCTCCGCGACCGTGCCTACGTTGGCCGTCTCACCGCCGACCAGATCGGCATGATTGAAACCCGCACCAGCGACGGCACCACCAAAGTCTGGGACCTCGTTGAATGGGTTCGCAACGAACGCTTCATCGAACTCTGGGACGAAGGTCAGCGCTACTTCGACGTGCGCCGCTGGGTTGCCGGCGAGGAATACTTCGGCTACGGCAAACGCCGCACCCTCAACGCTCTGGTCGAAAACCCCACTCTCAACCAGTTCTACCGGACCATGATGGCCAACCCGCAATATACCTTCCACTATCGCGAATATCTCTACCCGATTTATGTGGACCAGGTTTACCGCAACCCGCAAATGGTTCAGAACCCCGGCTTCTAATCGCTTATTCCATTAACCGAATAAACCAACACTGACATTCAATATGAAAAAGTTATATGTTGCTTCGGCCATGGTTGCCCTGCTTGCCGCCGCCACCTCGTGCGACAAGTATGACATCTATCCCGAACAGTATGGCAAGGTCTTGATGATTAAAGACGCCGGCGAACGCTCCGTCACCATCTACGCCACCGAAGAGACCGCGCCCTACTATGTGTCCGTAATGAAAAACGGCCACACCCCCGAAGACCCCGCTCAGGCAACCCTCAAGGTGCTCAACGACGCTGAATTCGGCGAATACAAGGAAAAATACTATGGTTCCAAGGACTTTGCCGGTCTCGTGCCCCTGAAGCCCGAGTTCTACTACCTGGCAACTACCGATACCGTTGCCACCGACGGCAATGAAATCGACCACACCTTCATGACTGCCGACGACCGCTACTTCGGCGCTCTGGTGGTGTTTAACGCCCAGGCCATTTCCGACTGGCGCGCCGACCTCGAAAACCGCGCCCGCGAAGCCAACCGCACCAAGAATCCCGAAGAGTGGGCGCTGGCAACCGACACGCTCAATAACTACACCTTCGTTGCGCCCATCGGCCTCTATTCCGCCAACAAAAACGACTCCATAAACGCCGACAACCGCTACCTGATGCTCACCCCGGTGGTTGAAAACCCCGTTGTCAGCGTCAGCGTCAGCAACGATGCCGTTTATCTCGTTGACCAGAACCGTTCGCTGCTCAAGGACGAAACCTCCGATTACCGTCAGGGCATGTATGAGCCGGAAATCATCCTGTCGATTCCCTGCCCCAACCCCTACGGTTTCCAGATTAAGTACAACAACAACCCCGACACCGACATCAAGCGCTTCAACGACCACCACAAGGACATGGTGCTCACCAAACTCCCGCTGAAGGCTGATAGCGGCGACAAGAACTTCGAAACCGGCCCCGTAGCCGCTACTATCGAGTTCCCCGTGGGTGTTACCGAAGTTCGTCTGCCCTTCTCGTTCTATCGCAAAATGATGGACTATAACGACATGGAACACAACTGGGTAACCTCTGTTCAGCTCAAATCGTTCAGCTGGCCCGACCGCAACACCCCCACCAAAATCAAAAACTCGCTCAAACTCCCCCAGAGCGAACTGACCTGGACCGACGCCAACGGCAACACCCAGCGCTACGACGGCTATACCTTCTTCGTTGGCTACCGCGTTGTTGAAGAACCCATGGAAATCGACGAAGGCTGCGTTCTCGGCGCCAATGACCCCGAACTGACCGAAGGCTCGTTTGCCGCTATGTTCGACGACGACCTCTCAACCTTCTATCACTCCGCATGGTCGGCCAACTCGCTGCGCGAACGTCAGCGCCCCTATGGTTCCTACATCGACTTCGAAATGCCCACCAAGGAGCCCATCAATGCCATAGCAATCAAGTTCACCGCACGCGTGCACTCCAACCCCCACAGCCCGAAAGTTCTTCAGCTCTTCTACTCCAACGAGCCCAACGAAGCCGAGCGTAACGCCAACTGGAAACCCTTCGTTGAAGGTGGCGACGAAAAGAACGAAGTAACCGTTCCCGGCGTCGGCAAGAATCAGGCCGCTTCCGGTCAGGTTACCTGGCTCGGCGGCATCAAGAACGACAAGGAGTGGATCAAGGCTCCCGAAACCTTCCGCTACCTGCGCATGAGCGTTGTTAAGAACAACCTCGACGAAAGCCTCTACACCATCGGCTCCGCCGCCGCAGGCTACTGGAACGTTGCCGAACTCCGCATGTACGGCACCGTTATCAACTAATCTCCCGAACATCCGTTTGATTCCCCCCGAGGGGCTGCGCCGGCCGGCGCAGCCCCTTGCTGTTTGCCGGCGGTAGGAGTGAAAACTTCCGGCTGTGCTTGCCTATTAACGGGATTTTTGCTAACTTTGAGCCATAAATTCATATTTTTACACTCTGATTCATCATGAAAAAACAGTTTTTCGCCCTGGCAGCAATGGCCGCGGCAATCGCGCTGCCTGCTGCGGCAGACGATAGCCACCAGGTGGTTAGTGTTGGCAGTCAGTCGGTTTCGATTCAGCTTGATGGCGATTCGGTGCCCACCGTAGTGGACTTCTATGGTCCTAACGTGTTCCGTCTGTTCCGCGACCCTGCCGGCGGCCCGATGCGCGACCCGCAGGCTTCTCCGCAGGCTCAGATACTCTCCGACAATCCGCGCCTCTATGCCGGCGAGGTTGAGGTGATAACCAAGGGTAACAGCTACATTATCCGCACTCCCCGCATCGACGTTGAAATCGACCGCGTCAACGGCCTCAAAAGCGTGACCGACCGTGCAACCGGCCGCCAGGTGCTGGAAACTCTCGAACCGGTGGCCTATAGCCCGAAGGCCACGACGGTCAAACTCAAGGAGAATCCCAATGAGTATTTCTATGGCGGCGGCGTGCAGAACGGCCGCTTCTCCCATAAAGGAAAAACCATTGATATTGTCAACACCAACTCCTGGACCGACGGCGGCGTGGCTTCCCCGACTCCCTATTATTGGTCCACAAACGGCTACGGCGTTATGTTCTACACCTTCGGCCAGGGCGCTTATGACTTCGGCGCGAAAGAGCAGGGCGCGGTTACTCTGACCCAGAACAATCCGTATCTGGACATGTTTGTGACCGTCAATGACTCGCCGGTCACGATTCTGGGCGATTTCTACCAGCTCACCGGCAAACCGCAGCTGATTCCAAAGTTCGGTTTCTATGAAGGCCACCTGAACGCCTATAACCGCGACTACTGGAAAGAAGACCCCAACGGCATTCTGTTTGAGGATGGCAAGCGCTACAAGGAGAGCCAGAAAGATAACGGCGGCATTCGCGAAAGCCTCAACGGCGAACTGCCCGGCAACTATCAGTTCTCGGCCCGCGCGGTGATTGACCGCTATGCGGCCCACGACATGCCGCTGGGATGGGTGCTCCCCAACGACGGCTATGGCGCAGGCTACGGCCAGACCTCATCGCTCGACGGCAATATTGAAAACCTCAAGCAGTTCGGCGACTATGCCCGCGAACGCGGCGTGGAAATCGGCCTGTGGACCCAGAGCGACCTCCACCCGAAGGAAGGAGTGGAGCCGCTGCTGCAGCGCGACATCGTTAAGGAGGTGCGCGACGCCGGCGTGCGCGTTCTGAAAACCGACGTAGCTTGGGTCGGCGCCGGCTATTCCTTCGGCCTCAACGGCGTTGCCGACGTCGGCGTGGTTATGCCGCTCTACGGCAACAATGCCCGCCCCTTCATCATCACTCTCGACGGCTGGGCCGGAACCCAGCGCTATGCCGGCATCTGGACCGGCGACCAGACCGGCGGCCAGTGGGAGTATATCCGCTTCCATATCCCCACTTATATCGGTTCGGGCCTTTCCGGCCAGCCGAACATCAGCTCCGACATGGACGGCATTTTCGGCGGCAAGAACCCGGTCATGAACACCCGCGACTATCAGTGGAAAACCTGGACTCCCATGCAGCTCAACATGGACGGCTGGGGCGCCAATCCCAAGTATCCCCACATTTTCGGCGGCGAGTATGAAAACATTGTGCGCGCCTATCTGAAGCTCAAGAGCGAGCTGCTTCCCTATGCCTACACCTACGCCCGCGAGGCGGTCGACGGCAAGCCGCTCGTCCGCGCCATGTTCCTCGACTACCCCAACGACTACACCCACGGCGTGGCCACCAAATATCAGTTCCTCTACGGCCCGGATTTCCTGGTGGCTCCCATCTATCAGCCCACTCGCCTTGACACTCTGGGCGGCGACGTGCGCAATAATATCTATCTCCCCGCCGGAACCTGGTATGACTATTTCAGCGGCCGCCCCTATGAGAGCGACGGCACTATCGTGCTCAACAATTTCCGCACGCCGCTCTGGAAACTGCCCGTTTTTGTGCGCGCAGGCGCCATTATTCCTATGGCGAATCCCTCGAATAATCCCTCGCAGATCAATTCTGCCCTCCGCATTTATGAAATATGGCCCAAGGCAGGAATGACCGAAGCCGTTGAATACGACGACGATGGCACCACTCAGGATTATCTTATCAACAAGGCCACCCGCACCCGCATCAGCGCAAACCTCGCCCCCGACGGCTTGCTGAAAGTGACCATTGCCCCCACCACCGGCAACTTCAACGGCTTCAACCCCGCCAAAGCCACCGAGTTGCGCATTCCGGCAACCAACGTTAAGAGCGTCAGCGCAAAGGTTGGCAAAAAGTCGGTTAAGCTTCGCAAGGTGGAATCGGCCGACCAACTGACGGATAATACCTGGTGTCTGGCTCCGGTTTCGCGCGTTGAGCAATATGGCGTAACCACCTCCGACGAGCTGCTCCCCATGCTGCTGGTTAAGATTGGTGTGACCGACGTTGCGCAGAACACCGTGTCGGTCGATGTGCGCGGCTACGAGTTCGCTCCCGAGGCCGGCATCCCGGCCGTGACTGCCCTGACCGCTCCGTCGGCTCCCGTAATGGCTATGACCGATGACGACATCAAGCCCTATGACCTGACCCTGCGCTGGCAGCCTATGGCCGACGCCTCGGAAATTCAGGTGCTCCATAACGGCATGCTCTACACCAACCTCTCGCCGGCCGAGGGCGAAAACACCGCATTCTTCGAGGACCTCACTCCCGCAACTGCCTATGACTTCAAGGTTCGCGCCCTGAATCCCGCCGGCGCGAGCGAGTGGGTTGATCTGGCGCTGACAACTGCCGACAACCCGCTGGAATTCGCAATTCCCGGCATAACCGGCGAATGCACCATTCCCGACCAGCCCGGATTCCGCATGAGTCGCGCCTTTGACTTCGCCACCGGCGGCGATGTCTGGCACACGATATATTCCGGCGCCGACCTGCCCGCCGACATAACCCTCGACCTCGGCTCGTTCAATACTCTCGAGCGTCTCGAATATCTGCCCCGCATCGACGGCGGCAACGGCACCATTTTGGCCGGCACATGGCAGATTTCCGAAAACGGCACCGACTGGTCCGAACCCGTGGCCTTCGAATGGCAGCGCAATGGCGACGCCAAGGTTATAACCTTCAGCGAAACCGTTCCGATGCGCTATATCCGCCTGCATGTCGACAAGGCGGTTGGCCGCTTCCTCTCCGGCCGCGAAATCTTCGTGTTCCGTCAGCCCGGAACCCCGTCTTATCTGCCCGGCGATATCAACAAGGACGGCCTGATTGATGACAACGACCTGACCTCTTATACCAACTATACCGGTCTGCGTCGCGGCGACGGCGACTTCGACTATGTGAGCATCGGCGACGTGAACCGCAACGGCCTGATCGACGCGTTCGATATTTCCAACGTTGCCGTTCAGCTCAACGGGGGCATTGAACGCCCGGCCGCTGAAATCGACGGCACCCTGACCCTGACCCCCGACCGCAAGCGGTATGCCGCCGGCGATGTGGTGAAACTCACCCTTGCAGGCACCGGACTGAAGAACGTCAACGCCCTGTCAATGGCCATTCCCTATCTGCCGGCCAACTATGAATTCGTTGGCCTGACGCTCGCTCCTGCGGCCGCCAAGATGACCAACCTCACCTATGACCGCCTGCACACCTCCGGCGACAAGGTGCTCTATCCGACCCTCGTCAACCTGGGCGAGCAGCCAACTCTCAATGGCGACGTTGAAATCGCAACCATCACTCTCCGTGCGCGCAAAGCCGGCGCCTTCACTCCCTCCGCCCAATCCATAATCCTTGTCAGCCCCGCGCTGAAAACCAAGTAAACCTCCGCCAATCGTATGAATAAAGCATCACTGGTCTCTCTCATCCATAATTTCAAAAATCCCGAAAGCCCGGCGCTGTTCCGCCTGATGGATGCCGAAACCGGCACCTGGACGCCGATAACCTGCGGCGAATTCCAAACTGCCGTGCTCAACGCCTCCGCCGCGCTGATCGACCTCGGCATCGAGGTTCAGGAAGCCGTCGGCATCCTGTCGGAAAACCGGCCCGAGTATCTGATGACCTCCTTTGCCGCTTGGCAGGTGAGAGCCGTGACGGTAGGCATCTATGCCACCTCAACCGTTGAGCAGGTGAAATTCCTGGTCGACGACGCCCACATCCGCATCATGGTTGTAGGCTCGCAGCAGCACTACGACATTGCCCGTCAGGTCGGCGTAAAGCAGATAATCGCCGTGGACCCGGCCGTGCAGTTCGATGCCGACGACACCACATCCCTGCACTGGACCAAGTTCATGGCTGCCGGAGCCGCTGCCGGGGAGGCCACGCGCGCCGAAGTCAAGCGCCGTGCCGCCGAGGTCAACGGCAACGACCTGGCAACGCTGCTCTACACCTCCGGAACCACCGGCCGCTCGAAAGGCGCCATGCTGACCCACCATTGCTTCAGCGTTGCGCTCGACATCCACAAGGTGCACCTTACGATGCTCTCCGACCGCGACACCTCGCTGAGCTTCCTGCCCATGACCCATGTGTTCGAACTCGCTTGGTGCACATTCTGCCTGTTCATGAACATGCCAATCTACGTCAACGAAGACCCCAAGCGCATACAGCGCTCAATTCGCGAGGTAGAACCCACTTGTATGTGTTCTGTACCCAGATTTTGGGAAAAAGTGTACGCGATTGTGCAGGAAAAGCTCACAAAAATGGGCTTCGTTTCCAAGGCAATGATGAACCGCGCGCTCAATGTTGGCCGCCGCCGAAACCTCGATTATGTGCGCCTCGGTCTGCCCGTACCTTCCATGTTAGAGCGTGAGTATCAGATGTATAACAACCGCGTATTCCGCAAAGTGCGCACCCTCATAGGCGTCAATAACGGCAACATTTTCCCCACCGCGGGAGCCCCCATGGCACCGGCAATCATCGAATTTTGCCACGCAATAGGCATCAACATCGTTATCGGCTACGGACTTAGCGAAACCACCGCAACCGTAACCTGCTTCCCCCAGCGCGACTTCGTTGTCGGCTCCGTCGGCACCATCATGCCCGAACTCCGCATGCGCATCGGCGACAATAACGAGGTGCAGGTCAAGGGCGGAACCGTCATGACAGGCTATTTCAACAACCCCGAGGCCACGGCCGAAGCCTTTACCCCCGACGGCTGGTTCCGCACCGGCGATGCAGGCCGCATCGACGCCGCCGGCAACCTCTTCCTGACCGAACGCATCAAGGACCTGTTCAAGACCTCCAACGGCAAATACATAGCCCCGCAGGCACTCGAAACACGCCTCGGACGCGACGCCATATTCGAGCAGGTAGCCATTATCGGCGACCAGCGCAAGTTCGTAACCGCCCTCATCGTGCCCAACTACGAAATGCTGCGCACCTGGGCCGAAAACCGCCGCATGGGCCATTTGACCAACAAAGAACTGTCGGAAAATCCGCGAGTTATCGAACACATCCAGCAGCGCATCGAAGAGCTGACCAAGGATTTGGCCCCCTACGAGCACATCAAGCGCTTCGCCCTTTTGACCGAACCCTTCAGCGTTGAGGCCGGCACCCTGACCAACACCCTCAAAATCCGCCGCCGCGTGGTCGCCGACCGCTACTCCCGCCTCATCGACTCCCTCTACGCCGACTAATCCCCCCTCCTGTAGAAAATATAAGAATCACACAAATCCGATCGAAGGGTCGAATTTGTGTGATTTTTTTGTTTTTTAGCGTGAGTCTAATCTTTGCGCTTATATCGTTGCTTTGGTGTAGTCGGGGTGTCCGGGAATTCCATAATCAGGATTCCGAGGCTAATCAGGCTCTTGATAATTCTTTTTTGAGTATGTTGCCTGTTCCGGCCTATCTGATGCGCAATCTCAGTGGCGTTTCTCCATTGGTTGCAGAAGTCCAGAACCATTTTTTCTTCTTGTTGGCTGATGGTTTTTCTACTTGCCTTTTGTGTGCTGGGCTGGTCTGTACTTGGTACAATCGAGCTTGGTACATCTGTACTTGGTACATTTGTACTTGGTACATTTTGACCAAGCTTAAAATCTTGATTGATACAGTAAATTGTTCCTCGTCCAAAACCCGAAGGAGTCAGCAAATTATCTTTTACGAGTTCGCGTAATAACTTGGTAATATCCGACGGGTGTAGTTCAATTTGAGCGCGCAGACTACTGTTTGTAACGTATTCGTCAATATACGCACTGGAGAGAATTGATAGCCTATTGTGGTCTAATTTGTCAATTATCGAGCCGAATTTTTGCCGTAAGGCGGTAAGAGTTTCTTCAGATATGAGCGACTCCATTGGTAAATAGAGCTCAACCTTGTCAGGCAAGCTGCGTTCCTCTATGTATGGCCGTCGCCATTTGGCGCTCTTCCAACCTTTCAGAATCTTATCTACGCCACTGCCTGCTTTATCGGATTTGCCGATTAGTCCAAACATTTTTTGGAGCGATGGATTTCGGCATTCGCTTATCCCTCCTTCATAATATTGGCTCAGAGATACTAACATTACTCCCGGGTTAGACATTGTGATGGCATTAGGGAACTTGAGTATGACAATTCTTGTTGAGCCGCCATAGCTGGGGTGCACTAATGCATTGATTAGAGCTTCGCGCAGGGCTTCATGCGCGGGGGTTTCGTCTTGCCGTTCATCGCCTTTAAGGATAAAAGGTTTTGGCATAAACGATTGCAACTTAGGCAGGACTAATCTGTAGAATTGAAAAAGATTGGCTTCCCAAGTGCCGTCGGGATATATGCGGTCAACCCAGCGTGTCGAGGTGGTGTCAGATGGAATCTCTCGATAGTCAAGCATGAAGTCGGGTGCACACTCGGGATCGGTGATAGACTCGGTTTTGCCAAACATGAGCATACCCGCTAAAGTAAAGCCTTCAGTTCCGGTTTCACGATCTTTTCTATATCCTCCCAGTTTTCGCATTAACTCAAGGTCATCTAATGCGGTCCAAGGATGGGAGGGAGTGCGATTCGCAAACATGGTGCGGAATTGCCTGAAGGATGTCATGTCGATATCTTCCCATGTATAGTTGCGAAGAATGCGGCTTTCGGTTTTGTACTGGGTAGATTCCCTATCCGCAAACATTTGGGTGGGAACAGTGGGATTGCATCGATAATCGCCTTCATCATTGCGTCTAAATGTACCGGTCATTGGATCCTGACCGATGTAGATAGGCCGTTGTTCTCGATTGGCCCGCGGAATGATAAAGGCGAGAATGAAACCGTCCCCATACGGAATGTCTAATACGTCTTTGTCGGAGAGGAGAGGAAGACTGACCACGCATTTATCGTTCTGACTTGAGAAAAAGATTTTGCGTAGTTTCTCTATGTCTTCTTTGGAATGAGGTTTGATGGAGAAAATATTGTTCTTCTCCCTTACCCCAAATAGAATAATTCCACCGTCGGTATTCGCAAATGATGAATACGTTTCCCAGAATGAGCCCGGAAAACCACCATGTGCAGATTTGAATTCAATTTCTTTATTTTCATGCTCGTTGATTAAGTTATCAAGGATTGATTGAATTCGGATGCTTTCTTTGATGTAATCTTCCATTTAGCTACTCCGGCATTGGTGTGAGGGGGATTAGGCGAGGGGGTCGGTGACGCGGGTGATGTCGTTGAAAATGGTGTCGATGGCGCCGGAGCCGTTGATGGGGTAGTAGGTCAGGCGGCGGTTGTAGTATTCCTTGAGGGGTTCGGTCTGGCGGCGGTAAACTTCGAGGCGCTTGGCTATGGTCTGGGCGTTGTCGTCGCTGCGTCCGCTTTCGAGTCCGCGTTTGAGCAGGCGCTCTGTGAGTTCTTCTTCGGGCACTTCGAGGCCTACAACGGCGTGGACTTTGGTGCCGCGTTTTTCGAGCATTTTGTTGAGGGCTTCGGCCTGGGGAATGGTGCGGGGGAAGCCGTCGAAAATCACTCCTTTTGCGTCGGGGTGTGCGTCGAGTTCGTGTTCGAGTATGTCGAGCATGAGCTCGTCGGGGATGAGGTTACCTTTGGATATGAATGCGTCGGCAACCTTGCCCAGTTCGGTTCCGCGCGCAATGTGGTCGCGCAGGAGTTCGCCGGTCGATATGTGGTGGAGGCCGTAGCGCTCAATGAGGCGTTCGCTCTGGGTTCCTTTGCCGGAGCCGGGGGCGCCGAAAATAACTATATTCATGCTTAGTCTTGTTGTAGAACGTAGATATCCTTGAGGTTGCGAGCCTGGCCGTTGAGGTCGAGGCCGTAGCCGATAATGAATTTCGAGGGAATGGTGAAGCCGACGTAGTCGGGGGTGATTTTTTCTATGAGTGCGTCGGGCTTGAACAGCAAGGTTGCTACCTTCACGTCGGCCGGTTCCTGGGTTTTGAGGTCGGCGAGGAATCGGGCCATGGTGCGGCCGGTGTCGATAATGTCTTCAACGATTACCACGGGGCGGTCCTTGACGGATTCGGTGAGGCCTACTACCTGGCGCACCTCGCCGGAGGATTCGGTGCCGCAGTAGCTCTGAAGGCGCACAAAGGCAATCTGGGCGTCGCAGCCGAGGTTCATGAACAGTTCGGAGGCGAAGGGGAAGGCTCCGTTGAGCACACACACTATCAGCGGGTTGCGGCCGCTATATTCTTCGGTTATCTGCGCGGCTATTTCGCCAACGCGTTTGCTGATTTGGTCGGAAGTGATGAATGGTTTGAAGGTCAAACCGTTATATGTTACTGTTTTCATCGTTGCTGAATATTTACCACAAAGGTAGTTATTATTTCTGAAATAACGGCAACTTTGAGCGAGATTTTTGTGCCGCCGGCGCAATAATGGCGCCGCCGGCAGCGTTAGAGAGTTGTCAATCAACGTAGCGCCGACATGGTCACTGTCAGTATAGTTACATATCACACGGATATAGAGGAGCTCGACTGCTGTTTGCGGTCGCTCGTGTCGCCGCTCATAGGCCGGATTTATATTGTTGACAACGGCCGTGAGGAGCGGCTGAGGGCGTGGGCCGAGGGCCGGCCGGTGGTTTATGTGCAGGCCGATAATCCGGGCTACGGGGCGGCGCATAACATAGCCATCCGCCGGGCGCTGGATGAGGCCACGGATTATCATCTGGTGCTCAACAGCGATGTTTATTTCGAGCCGCAGGTGATTGACCGGCTGCATGAGTTTATGGATTCTCATGCCAGGGTGGGCATGGTTCAGCCTCAGGTGTTGTATCCCGACGGGCGCAGGCAGTATACCTGCCGCCGGCTGCCGACTCCGCTCGATGTTTTCGGCCGCAGATTTTTGCCCGACCGGCTTTTTGCGCGGCGCAACAACAAGTATCTGCTCAAGCACCTCGACCCTTCAGTGGTGCACAATATTCCGTATCATCAGGGCAGCTTTATGTTTTTCCGCGCCGAAGCGCTGAGGGATGCGGGGCTGTTCGACGAGCGGTTCTTTATGTATCCGGAGGATATTGACATTACGCGCCGCGTTCATCGCCGCTGGCAAACGCTTTATTATCCCGGCTGCCGGATTGTTCACTGCCATCGCGCCGAGTCGTATGCGAACATGCGTATGACGTGGATTCACATCATAAACATGATTCGCTATTTCAACAAGTGGGGCTGGCTGATCGACGGCGAACGCCGCCGGTTCAACCGCCGGATTCGCTGATTCCGTTCAGATTGTGCGCCCGGGGTAGGCGGCGAGGGCTGCGGCGAGCACGCGCAGGGCGGCGCCGAGGTCGTCTTTGTTGAGCACGTAGGCTATGCGCACTTCGTTTTTGCCGGCACCGGGGGTGGTGTAGAAGCCGTTGGCCGGGGCCATGAAAATAGTGGCGCCCTCATGCTCGAATTCTTCCAGACACCAGCGGCAGAACTTTTCGGCGTCGTCGACCGGCAGGGAGGCCACGGTGTAGAACGCGCCCATAGGTATGGGCGAATAGCAGCCGGGAATGCGGTTCAGGCCGTCGATGAGGAATTTGCGGCGCTCAACGTATTCGTTGTAGTTCATGAGCATGTATTCCTTATCGGCGTCGATCGATGCTTCGGCAACTATCTGACCCAGCAGTGGCGGCGACAGGCGCGCCATGCAGAATTTCATTATGCTCTCCTTGAGTTTCTGATGTTTGGTGATGATGGCCCCGATGCGGATGCCGCATTCGCTGTAGCGCTTGCTAACCGAGTCGATCAGTACCACCTGCTCCTCGATTCCGGGCAGATGGAAGGCCGAAATATAGGGCGCGCCCGTGTAGCAGAACTCGCGATAAACCTCGTCGGAAAACAGGTAGAGGTCATATTTCTTGACCAGGTCGCGCAGCTGAATCATTTCCTTCATCGTGTAGAGATAGCCCGTGGGGTTGTTCGGGTTGCAGATGAGAATGCCTTTGGTGCGCGGAGTTATGAGCTTTTCGAATTCTTCGACCGAGGGGAGTGCGAAGCCGGTGTCGATCGACGAAGGCACGGTTATGATTTTTGCGCCGCATGAGATTGCAAACGCCATATAGTTCGCATAGGCCGGTTCGGGTACTATGATTTCGTCGCCCGGGTCCAAGCAGGCCATGAATGCGAACAGCACCGCCTCGGAGCCGCCGGAGGTTATGATTATGTCGTCAACGTCAACGCGGATGTTGAAGCGGTCATAGTAGTCCTTCAGCTTGCGGCGCAGCGAGAGCAAACCCTCCGAGGGAGAGTATTCGAGCGTTGTGCGGTCAATGTGTTTCAGCGCTTCGAGGCCTTCCTTGGGGGTTGGCAGGTCGGGCTGGCCGATGTTGAGGTGATACACCTTCAGGCCGCGCTTCTTGGCGGCGTTGCTCAGCGGAACGAGCTTGCGTATGGGGGATTGCGGCATATCCATGCCGCGCTGCGAAATAGATGGCATAGTGTCTGTTGCGGTTGATGAATCGGGCCGTTAAGTGGCCTTCATCGGCTGCAAAGTTAGCAATTTTTTGGCAAACGAGGTCTGCTTCGCTGAAATTATGTGTGCATGCTGAAATATTTTTGTATCTTTGCGACTAAGAAATCCGAAAACGCATAAAATTTATGAAGCGCCTGATATTTTTGATTGCAATGTTGATGTTGATAATCCCTTCGGCCGCTTTCGCTCAGGTCAGCGGAAAGTGGCGCGGCGAGCTGAACGTGGGACCGGCAAAGCTCCCGCTGGTGTTCAACTTCGGCCGCGACGAAGCCGGCAACGCCGTAGCCACCATGGATTCGCCTCAGCAAAATGCCCGCGATATTCCGCTGGATATTCTCCGTCTGACCCCCGACAGCGTGAGCGTTGCGTGCAAGAGCCTCGGAGCAACCTTTTCCGGCAGAATCAGCGGGGAAAAGATTGAGGGCACTTTCGCGCAGATGGGCTATAGGTTCGACCTGACGCTGACTCCCGAAACTGACCTCGCCGTGAGGCGTCCGCAAACCCCGCGTCCGCCGTTTCCGTATGCCGTGAAGGATACTTCGTTCGTTTCGGCCGACGGCACATTGCTGGCAGGCACCCTGACCATTCCGGCCGATATGCGGCCGGGCCACACGCCTGTGGCGGTGATGCTGACCGGCAGCGGTCCTCAGAACCGCGACGAGGAGATTTTCGAGCACCGGCCTTTTGCGGTGATTGCCGACTATCTGGCACGAAACGGGGTGGCTACATTCCGCTTCGACGACCGCGGCGTGGCTTCCTCGCAGGGCGATTACTCCAAGGCCTCGATTGAAACGCTGACCGCTGATGCACGCAGCGCTTTCCGATTCGTTAAGGGCTTGCCCGGATTCGGCAAAACCGGCCTGCTGGGCCATTCTGAGGGCGGAACGCTCGCCGTGATGCTTGCGCCGGATGAGAAACCCGACTTCATCGTGTCGCTTGCCGGAATGGTAGTCCCGGCCAAGGAGACCTTGCTTGCGCAGAACGTTCATGGCCTGGAGCAGGTCGGCATTACTGGCACCCCGAAGGTGAATTCCGAAAAGCTGATAAGCCTGGTGTTCGACGAGGTTATCCGCCAATATCGTTCGGGCATTTCCGAACCGATAGATGTAGACTCCATTTGTAAGGAGAACTCGCTGGAAGTACTGCCGGCTGTGGCGGAATCCATAAAGCGCAATCTCTCCGCGCGCAACGGCTATTTCGACAGCCTGCTGAGCCTCGACCCGACCGAGGCCCTGAAGCAGATAACCTGCCCGTTGCTCGCCATAAACGGCACCAAAGATGTTCAGGTCGGCGCCGACGCCAACTTAGGGGCGTTTGCCAAATATGCCGCCGGAGCGGAAATCCGGAAAATGGAAGGCCTCAATCACCTGCTGCAACACGCCTCCACCGGCGAAATCACCGAGTACGGCACCATAGCCGAAACCATCTCGCCCGAAGTCCTCGCCCTGCTCCGCGCCTTCCTCCTCCGCCAATAATGTCACCCTTTAGTAGTTAAGACCAAAGTGCCATAGAGGAATGATGTTGGAGTGGGCGTATTCGATATCGTCGCGCACAACTATGCCGTTAGGGTCTCCGTCAAGTTGTTTCTGGCCCTTCTTGGCGCCTCCGATTTCAAAAGAATATTCTGATATTTTAAAATCGGTATTCTTGGCGGCGATAACATCGTTGTTTACCCTCATTTGGTTATAGAAAAATGTTTCGCGAAGGCTACCTTGATTAACATTCTGAGCCTGGAGGGCATACATCAGGTTGGGATTATCAATGAATATTTTTTCAACTTTTCCCAGTCCTCGCAATCCACCTGTGTCGTCGCGCAGTTGAGCTATCAATCCGGCCTTTTCCAGGTAAACAAGATAGTTTGGCAAATCATTTTTGCTCACGTTCAATTCTACCGTCAGGTTGCCCATGTTGGGCTTATATGGCGCTGACGCCGATAAAATCGATAATAGGCGGGCAAGTTTTCGCGATGTTGATATATTCATTCCGGCATATTGGGGAATGTCAACTTCCAGAGTTTGGGTCATGACTTGCTGAAGGCGGAGTTTATATCCGGGCTGATTACTGAAAGGATAGTAACCCTGTTCAAGATATTCCCTGAAATATGGGAGCGGATGGAAATCGGTGGGAAACTTAACTTTTCGGCTCAGAATATCGGATAATGAATATATCGGAAACTCAATGTTTTTTGAGAGAATAAGGAATTCGCGGAATGAGAGCCCCTGCATATCGAAAATAAGAGCCCTGCGGCTTAGATCGGCTGCTCCCTGATGAATGTCGAGAACGGAACTTCCGGTAAAGATGATTTGCAGGTCTGGGTGAGTGTCGTAAATTTGTTTTAATTCTCCTGACCAGCCTTTGTACTTATGGACTTCGTCGATTATAAGGTGTTTGCCGTTTTCTTTTATCCACTCATCGGCAAGTTCTATTATGGAGTGGTTATAGAAATATGAGTTGTCGGCAGATACATAAAGCCATTGTTCTTTGTCGGGCTGGAGCAAAATATGTTGTTTTACCATTGTGGACTTACCCACACCACGAGGGCCTACAAGGCCGATCATGCGGTCTTCCCATATAATCTGCTTATATTTGTATCTGCGAAAGGCGGTGGGAGTCCTTCGTAGTTCCTCTTGCATGTATGTGAACAAGTTGAAGTCTGTCATGGCTCATATGTTTTGGTTTCTGGTGCAAATGTACGCAAAATTTTGCAATAATGTCACCCTCGAGGGGAAAGTTCTTGCGAAAATTGTCACCCTTGAGGGGAAAATGGGAGCGAGGGCGTCTCGCCCTCGGTGGCGTTTGTGAGGGCGGGGACGCCCTCACTCCCAATGGGGACCGCCTGCGGGCAATAAAAAATCCTGAAAGTCAAACCGACTTTCAGGATTTTTGTTCTATTGTGTCCGAAATGAGACTCGAACTCACACGGCCTAATGGCCACTACCCCCTCAAAGTAGCGCGTCTACCAATTCCGCCA
>CAMWSP010000011.1 GCA_947176935.1 uncultured Porphyromonadaceae bacterium
CTGCACGTCGCTCTGCCGTCGTTGTTTTGCCACACCACTTTGGTCCGGCAATCTGCACCGCACCGAAAGCTTCAAGCCTCAAATCAAGAGTCCTGTCAGCAATTCTACTCAAATACTTCTTCTCTTTCATAGCCAACTGCAAAATTAGCGATTAAATCTGACACTTCAAAACTATTTTGCGCTTTTGAATAATTTTACTTTGCTTTTTTGAAATCAATAACTTTGTTAAATTGAACTAAATTAACGTGAGTTCGATATAAGGAATTTAGAATCAATAATATAGTAGGTTAGTGGAGCTTCAGAAGAAAGTTATGCTCCCGCTTACGGTCTTTATCAAGGAGGTACTGCTGGGGACTTTGCCCCCAGCTCACCCCGCAACCTCATCCCCCCGCCAATTCCTTTTTGTTCCGGTCGCGAACTTCAGCGAGCAAAACCCACCTTCCGGCCCCTGTCGAACTCACGTTAGTTAACTTTTTCGGGGGTTGGTTTGTTGTATAAGCAAATTTTGCTTATTTTTGCACAAACGTTTCAACTATGGATAAACCTTTGCAGATTTTTTGCGCCAATCTTGGCGAGTATATAGAAGTTGAAGGCGGCGAATCGCTGCTGTCGGTGGCCCAACGTCTGGCTCCGCGGCTGGGCTTCGAGCCGATTTGCGCCCATGTCAACCATAAGAATGAGGGGCTTCACTTCCGCGTCTTCATGCCCAAGCTGGTTGAGTTCATGGGGGTGGAAACCCTGTCGGGCACACGCACCTATGTGCGCTCGCTCTGCATGATGCTCTATCGCGCCGTGCAGTCGCTTTTCCCGGCCACGACCCTGAAAATCGAGCACGCCATCAGCCATGGCTGGTTCTGCCGCCTGAGTCCGTCGGTCGAAATCACTCCTCAGGTGGTGGCCGCACTCAAGGCGGAGCTGCAGCGGCTTCATTCGGCCAATCTGCCGTTTGAGTTCTTCGAGCAGCTGACGGGCGACGTTATCAGCATGTTCGATAAGCAGGGCCTCACCGAAAAGGTCAAGCTGCTGGAAACCGTGCGCCCGCTCTATACCAAATATTATCGCCTCGAAGGGCTGATCGACAGCTATTACGGCTGCCTGGCCCCCTCGACCGGCGCCATCAATTCGTTCGACATCGTGCCCTACGAGGATGGCTTCATTCTGATGGGACGCGATTTGAATTGCGAACCGCAGGCCAAAATGTTCAGGGCGTTCACGGACTATGTTGCGTTCAACAGGATTGTTGGCGTGTCTAACGTTGGCGAGATGAACACCGTTGTTGAAAAGGGCGATGCCCGCTCGCTGATAAACGTTGCCGAAGCGCTCCATAACAACAAAATCGCCCGCATAGCCGACGATATTACCCGCCGCTATGAAGAGGGTGGGGCGCGCATAGTGCTTGTTGCCGGCCCTTCGTCGTCGGGCAAGACCACCTTCACCAAGCGCCTGGCCATCCAGCTGATGACCAACCTGATGGAGCCGCAGATGATTTCGCTCGACGACTATTTCGTTGACCGCGATAAAACGCCGCTTGACGAAAACGGCGAGTATGACTATGAGTCGCTCTATGCGCTCGACCTCAAGCAGTTCAATGCCGACCTGCAGGCCCTTCTGCGCGGCGAGGAAGTGGCGTTGCCGACCTATAACTTCGCCAAGGGCAAGCGCGAATACCTTGGCAACAAAATTTCGCTTTCGGGGCGCAGCGTGCTGCTGATGGAGGGCATCCATGGCCTCAATCCGAAACTGACCGAGAGCATACCCGCCGAAATGAAATATAAAGTCTACGTAAGCGCCCTTACAACCCTTACGCTCGACAACCACAACTGGGTGCCTACCACCGACAACCGCCTGCTGCGCCGCATTATCCGCGACAATGCCTACCGCGGAGTGGGCGCCGCCGAAACCATTCACCGCTGGGCCTCGGTGCGCCGCGGAGAGGAAAAGTGGATTTTCCCATTCCAGGAAAATGCCGACGCGCTGTTCAACTCCTCGCTGCTCTTTGAACTGGGAGTTCTGAAGGAGCGCGGTGAGGAGATTCTCAAGCGCGTTGAGCAAGACCGGCCTGAATATGCCGAAGCCTACCGCCTCCGAAAATTTCTGAGCTATTTCAAGTCCATCGACGAAAAATTCATACCCTCGACCTCGTTGATTCGTGAGTTTATCGGTGGCTCCTCGTTTAACTATTGATTAACTGACCGATGACCCCTGCCAATCGCGTTGCCGAGCTTCGCCGAGAGCTCAATCGCCACAATCATTTATACTACGTTCTTAACTCCCCGGAAATCTCCGACCGGGAGTTCGATATGCTCCTCAAAGAACTCGAGCAGCTTGAAAAAGAGCATCCTGAGCTCGACGACCCTCTGTCGCCGACCCACCGCGTGGGCTCCGACCTGTCGCAGACTTTCGAACAGGTCGAACATCAGCGGGCAATGCTCTCGCTGGCGAATACCTACAGCACGGACGAGGTCGATAAGTGGGTCGGTCAGGTGCGCGCTCTGCTCGGCGATCAGCCCGACATAGTTATCGATGGCGAAATGAAATTCGACGGCACTTCGATTTCGCTCATTTATGAAAACGGTCGTCTGGTCCGGGCAGTCACCCGTGGCGACGGCACCCGCGGCGACGTGGTGACCGAAAACGTAAAGACCATCCGCTCCATTCCGCTGGTAATCCCTGAAGAGACCGGGCGCCCCGACAGTTTCGAAATCCGCGGCGAGATTCTGCTCCCCTGGGAGGCATTCGACCGCCTCAACCGTCGGCGCGAACTCGATGGCGAACCTCTGTTTGCCAATCCCCGCAATGCAGCCTCGGGCACTCTGAAACTCCAGAATTCCGCCGAAGCCGCCGAACGCGGCCTTGACGCGTATTTTTACTATGTGTTATCCGACAATCTGCCCTTTGCGACCCACTTTGACAACATCAAAGCCGCAGAATCTTGGGGCTTCAAAATGACTCCCGTTTTGCGCCGCCTGAGCTCAATCGCTGAGGTTGAGGAGTTTATCAGCTACTGGGACGTTGAACGCAAACGCCTGCCCGTGGCTACCGACGGCCTCGTTTTCAAAGTCGATTCCCTTCACCAACAGCTAAATCTCGGCTTCACGGCCAAGTCACCGCGCTGGGCCATAGCCTATAAGTTCCCGGCAGAACGCGCTCTTACGCGGCTGCGCTCCGTGTCGTTCGAAGTGGGCCGCATGGGCATCATCACCCCGGTCGCCAATCTGGAACCCGTGCTTCTGAGCGGCACCATAGTCAAGCGCGCATCGATGCATAACGAAGATATAGTGCGCAAACTCGACATCCATAATGGTGATATGCTGTACGTTGAGAAAGGCGGCGAAATCATTCCGAAAATCACCGGCGTTGACCTCAAGCAGCGTCAGCCCGATGCTCGCCCCGTGAGCTTCGTTACCCGCTGCCCGGCCTGCGGCACTCCGCTGGTCAAGGTAGAGGGCGAGGCCGCCACGGTCTGTCCCAACAAGTATGGCTGCCCGCCTCAGATTGTTGGCCGCATCGAGCACTTCGTTGGCCGCCGCATGATGAACATTGACGGCATAGGCGAGGAAACCGCCCGCCAGCTCTACGACGCCGGCCTGGTGCACTCTTCGGCCGACATTTATGACCTGCGCCCCCAGCAGCTCATGCCGCTCGAAGGGTTCGGGCCGCGAAGCGCCAACCGCGTGGTTGAAGGCGCCGAAGAGTCTAAAAAGGTTCCGTTCCAGAGGGTAATCTACGCGTTGAGCATACCCGGTGTGGGAGAAACCACAGCCAAGAAAATCGCCCGCGCGGTCGGCAATATTGACAAGCTGATGGCTCTGACTTCGGAGCAGTTGCAGGCCATTGAAGACGTAGGCCCCGCCATTGCCGACTCCATAGTAGAGTATTTTGCCGATTCAAGAAACCTGGAAAACCTGATGCGGCTGCGCGCGGCCGGGCTGCAAATGGAAGTGGAACAAACCGACGAACAGCAGGGCTCGGATGCATTGGCCGGGCAGTCGATAGTCATTTCCGGAACCTTTGCCCGCCATTCGCGCGACGAATACAAAGCGCTCATAGAACTCCACGGCGGCAAAAACGTTGGCTCCATATCAAAAAAGACAACCGCCATACTCGCCGGAGAGAACATGGGTCCCTCGAAACTCGAAAAAGCCAACTCGCTGGGCATACCCCTTCTCAGCGAAGAAGATTTCCTCAAAATCATCGGCGAATAATTGCGATTTTCCGAAAAATTCCCTAACTTTGCCCCACTGAAATAAATCAAAATTCTCATAATTTTTTAACAATCATCACCCAACATTCTACCATGTGGTTATTTAATTCATCCATAGGCAAGAAGTTTATAATGGCCCTGACCGGCATTTGTCTTGTCTTGTTTGTTACTTTTCACGTGTTGATGAATGCAGTGGCCATCTGCTGGCCCGGTGCCTACAACTCGGTGTGTCAATTTCTTGGCGCTAACTGGTATGCACTGATTGCTTCTGCAGGCCTCGCTTTCCTGGCTCTGGTCCACATCATCGATGCCGTTATTCTCACCCTTCAGAACCGTAAGGCTCGCGGCAATGACCGTTATGCAGTTAGCGTGCGCCCCAAATCGGTTGAATGGTCGTCGCAAAACATGCTGGTTCTCGGCATTGTAGTGGTTGCCTTCCTGGGCGTTCACCTGGTGCAGTTCTGGGCCCGCATGCAGTATCAGGAAATTATCGGCTCGGCCTATAGCTACGGCGGTGTTGAACTCCCCGCTGCTGCCGGTACAATCTACCTCCAGCTGGCTTTCCAGGAAGCGTGGACTCTTCCCGTTTATCTGATTGGCTTCATCGCCCTCTGGTTCCACATGAACCACGGTTTCTGGTCGATGTGGCAGAGCGTTGGTCTGGATAACCAGATTTGGCTCCCCCGCTGGAAAGCTATTTCCTGCTGGTGGGTTACCATCGTTGTTGCCCTCTTTGCCATTCAGGCTTGCGTGTTCACCTACCGTGCCAATCAGAAATTCTATCTGACCGACCCCGACCTGCAGGCCCAGTATCAGAAAATGGTTCAGGACGAAGTCAACGAGCAGATGGAAATTCTCGGAGCTGAATATACCAGCATCGCTATGAAAGCCCAGAAGGCTGCCGAAGCAGGCGATTTCGAAGCCAGCTCCGATGCTCAGATGAAACTTCAGGAAATCCGCAACAAGGCCGGCGAACTTCAGGAAGCAGCCCAGGCCAAGATTGAAGGTCTGTCAAATCTGGCCAGCGCTACCAAAAAGAACGAATCTGCACCCGCTCCGGTAAGCGCACCTCAGACCCCTAACGAATAATCTCCACTAAATCAAACAATATGGAACTCATCAAAACCGCTAACGGCCTGGAAATTCCTGCTGCCGACTCTAAAATTCCCGAAGGTCCTGTTGCTGAAAAGTGGACCAACTATAAAGACCACCAGAAGCTCGTTAACCCCGCCAACAAGCGCAAACTCAGCGTTATCGTTGTAGGTACCGGTCTGGCCGGCGCATCTGCCGCATCGACCCTCGCCGAAATGGGCTTCAATGTGCTCAACTTCTGCATTCAGGATTCACCCCGCCGCGCTCACTCCATTGCCGCTCAGGGTGGTATCAATGCTGCCAAGAACTATCAGAACGACGGTGACTCGGTTTACCGCCTGTTCTACGACACTGTTAAAGGTGGTGACTACCGCGCTCGCGAAGCCAACGTTTACCGTCTGGCCGAAGTAGCTAACAACATCATCGACCAGTGTGTTGCCCAGGGCGTTCCCTTTGCCCGCGAATACGGCGGCCTGCTCGCCAACCGCTCCTTCGGTGGCGCTCAGGTTTCGCGTACTTTCTATGCCAAAGGTCAGACCGGCCAGCAGCTGCTGCTCGGCGCCTATTCTTCGCTGAACCGTCAGATTGAACTCGGCAAGGTTAAGAGCTTCAACCGCTATGAAATGCACGACGTTGTTATGGTCGACGGCCGCGCCCGCGGCATTATCGCCAAGAACCTCGTGACCGGCGAGTTCGAACGCTTCGCTGCCCATGCAGTGGTTCTCGCAACCGGTGGCTATGGCAACACCTACTTCCTGTCGACCAACGCAATGAGCTGCAACTGCTCCGCAGCCGTTGCCGCCTACCGTAAAGGCGCATATTTCGCTAACCCCGCTTTCGTTCAGATTCACCCCACATGTATTCCCGTTCACGGCGACAAGCAGTCCAAGCTGACTCTGATGTCGGAATCGCTCCGCAACGACGGCCGCATCTGGGTTCCCAAGAATATCGACGACGCTAAAAAACTTCAGGCCGGCGAAATCAAGGGTAGCGATATTCCCGAAGAAGACCGCGACTACTATCTGGAACGCCGCTATCCGGCTTTTGGCAATCTGGTTCCCCGCGACGTTGCTTCGCGTGCCGCCAAGGAACGCTGCGACAAGGGCTATGGCGTGAACAACACCGGCCTGGCCGTGTTCCTCGACTTCTCCGAAGCCATCAACCGCCTTGGTCTCGACACCGTTCGTCAGCGCTACGGCAACCTCTTCGACATGTATGAGGAAATCACCGACGTTAACCCCGGCGAACTCGGCAAGGAACTCAACGGCGTTAAGTACTACAACCCGATGATGATCTTCCCCGCCATCCACTACACCATGGGCGGCCTTTGGGTTGACTACGAACTGCAGACCTCGCTGAAGGGCCTCTTCGCAATCGGCGAATGTAACTTCTCCGACCACGGCGCTAACCGCCTCGGTGCTTCCGCTCTGATGCAGGGTCTGGCCGACGGCTACTTCGTTCTGCCCTATACCATTCAGAACTATCTGAGCGACCAGATTTCCGTTCCCTGCCCCTCCACTTCGCTTCCCGAATTCGACGCCGCCGAAAAGGCTTGCCGCGAATATCAGGCCCAGCTCCTCAGCATCAACGGCAAGCGCTCCGTTGACTCCATCCATAAGGAACTCGGCCACGTTATGTGGGAATACGTTGGCATGGCCCGCACCAAGGAAAGCCTCGAAACCGCTCTGGCCAAACTCAAGGAAATCCGCAAGTCGTTTGAATATGACCTCTATGTTCCCGGCACCGCCGAGGGCTACAACAATGAACTCGACAAGGCTTTCCGCCTGCGCGACTTCATCACCATGGGCGAACTGATTGCCTACGACGCACTGAACCGCAACGAAAGCTGCGGCGGCCACTTCCGCGAAGAGTATCAGACCGAAGAAGGCGAAGCCAAGCGCGACGACGAAAACTTCTTCTACGTTTCGTGCTGGGACTATCAGGGCTCCGACGAAAAAGCTCCCGAGCTCATCAAGGAACCGCTCCACTATGAAGCCATCAAGGTTCAGACCCGTAACTACAAATCCTAAAACTCTTCACCACTAATTTAACGACTACTGCAATGTCTCAAATGAAAGTAACTCTTAGGGTTTGGCGTCAGGCCGGCCCTAAAGCCAAAGGTGATTTCAAGAACTACGATGTGGTGACCGATTCCGACACCTCGTTCCTCGAAACCCTCGATATTCTCAACGAACAGCTCGTTGAAAACCGCGAAGAACCGATTGCTTTCGACAGCGACTGCCGCGAAGGTATCTGCGGTATGTGCTCGCTCTATATCAACGGCCATCCCCACGGTCCCGCTACCGGCGCAACAACCTGTCAGCTCTATATGCGTCGCTTCAAAGACGGCGAAACCATCACCGTTGAACCCTGGCGCTCCGCTGCCTTCCCCGTAATCAAAGACCTGATTGTTGACCGCAACGCCTTCGACAAAATCCAGCAGGCTGGTGGCTACGTCAGCTTTAACTGCGGCGGTGCACAGGATGCCAACAACCTGCCCATCTCCAAGGAAGCTGCCGATATGGCCATGGACTCCGCCACATGCATCGGCTGCGGCGCTTGCGTGGCTGCCTGCAAAAATGGTTCCGCTATGCTCTTTGTCAGCGCCAAGGTGAGCCAGTTCGCCCTGCTGCCCCAGGGTCAGGTTGAACGCGCGCGTCGCGCCCGCAAAATGGTTGCCAAGATGGATGAACTCGGCTTCGGTAACTGCACCAACACCGGTGCTTGTGCCGCAGAATGCCCCAAGAACATTTCGCTGAGCAACATCGCCCGCCTCAACCGCGAATTCATCAAGGCAAAATTCGCTGAATAAACAATAACGGCCGGAGGGCCGTTATTATATTACATTATTGGCCTCCCCTGAGTAAGATTGGGAAACTCTTCAATCCTTTTAGAAACCCGAGACACGCTTTTCGGATCAATGGCGGGCTCCACTCCTTCGGGAGCGTGTTCCTTGCGAACACCAAGGCAGATTACAAAGATTCGCTGAGCACTCAAATCCTGTCTATTTCGAGTTTCTTCCACATCACTCACGGGGAGGCCATTTTCTTATCCCTTGTTGACCATGATTTCCCCGGAACGGCAAGCTGAACTGCGCAGCAGATTCAACCCCGACGGCTCTCCGATGCGCCGCCGGCAGTTGCGTATGCTCGAAATACTGAAGTTTATTGACCGCGTCTGCTCCGACCGGGGAATTCCTTACTGGCTCAGCTCCGGCACCTGTCTGGGCGCCATACGCCATGGCGGCTTCATTCCCTGGGATGACGATATAGACATTGAGCTGCTTGAGCCTGACTTCCGGCGTTTGCGCTCCGCATGGCTCTCGCTGGAGAATCCGCCGTTTGCATGGCAGGATTTTTCGACCGACCGCGGCTACGTCACCCCCAATCCAAAAATCCGCGACCTCCGCAGCGAGATTCAGGAGCCTGACCCCCGCGGCTGGGATTATCGCTACCGGGGACTGTTTGTCGATGTTTTCCACATCCGCCCTTCGTCATCTCTCTGGCTGGATAAGGCGGTTAACCTTTATCAGAAGCACATAATCTGGCCGTTGGCGGCCGTGCGGTCACACTGGGTGCAGCGCTTGTTGCTGCGGCCGGCGTTCAACTTTTTCCGCTGCGTGATAACTCCGGCGGCCAACTTCTTTGCCCGCATAGGTTCGCACGGGCAGTTGCGCCATGCCCCGGGTTCGCTCTTTACGCGTCCGCGCCGGTTAGCCGATGTGCAGGCAACCGTGCGCGTTCCGTTCGAGGGCATGATGCTTCCCGTTCCCGCCGGCTATGACTCATATCTCCGCAACATGTATGGCGATTACAATGAGCTGCCGGCTACTTTCCACACCCATTCCCTGCGCGTGGATTTCCTTTAGCCGCGCTGGTAGAGGTAGCGCTTAACCGAGCGTTTGGGCGTTTTTTCAAACTCTTCGTCGTAGATTTTAAAGCCCGCGAGCTTGCTGTAGGCCGGCAGTTCGCCGTTTACCTTGGCAATGTTTTCCTCCATGATTTTCTCTATGGCGGCGCGGTCGAGGTTCTGTGCCTCAGCGGCGTCGAAGTCGGGGTGTATCAGCGCGGTGAGCTTGCCGTCGATGTCAACCACCAGTGCTTCCGCAACGTAGGGCTCGCGGTTAAGCTTGAATTCGATTTCTTCCGGGTAGATGTTTTGTCCCGATGGGCCGAGAATCATGTTCTTTTCGCGGCCCTTGATGGTTACGAACCCGTCGGAGTCTATGAGAACAATGTCGCCGGTGCTCATCCAGCCGTCTGAATCGATGGTCTGCGCCGTGGCTTCCTCGTTGTGGAAGTAGCCGTTCATAACGTTGGCGCCGCGAACTTTCAGAACGCCCGGAATGCGCGTTGGGTCGGGCGAATCCACTTTGGCCTCCATGCGGTCAACTATGCGGCCGCAAGAGCCCGGTTTGCGAACGTTCCAGGGCGCGTAGGCAATCAGTGGGCCGCACTCGGTCATACCGTAGCCAACTGTTACCGGGAACTTGATTTTGCGCAGAAAATGCTCAACGTCGGTGCTCAATGCCGCGCCGCCAACTATGATTTCCAACACGTTGCCGCCGAAGGCATCCACCAGTTTCTGGCGCACCTTGCCATAGATGCGTTTGCCGACTATGGGCAAATGAAGCAGTAGCTTCATCGATGGCTTGTTGATGGTGGGGAAAATCTGCGTGCGCACGATCTTTTCGAGAATCAGCGGCACCGTTACAATCAGTTTCGGCCTTACCTGAGCGAACGCGCCGAGAATGATTTTCGGAGCCGGAGTGCGAGTCAGGAAATTCACGTGGCAACCCTTGACGAACGGATGGAGCATTTCGATCGTGAACCCAAACATGTGTGCCAGCGGCAGCATGCACACCATGCCGTCGCCCGGCTTCAGAAAATCGAGCCCGTCGATGGAATACTGTATGTTCGACCAGAGATTGCCGAAGGTCAGCACCACGCCTTTCGGCTGCCCGGTTGAGCCTGACGTATAGTTAATCAGCGCGGGAGCCTGAGCGTTCTCCGTGCGGAACTTAATGTCTGAGGCGCTGAACCCCTTGGGGTAGCGTTCGACAAAGAGCCGGTCAAGGCGGCCGCATGTTTCGGCAACCTCCTTGCGGTGCGCAAAAACAGGGCTAAATTCACCAACATAAAACGCCGCCTGGAGCGCCGGCATCTGCGTGGCGTCGAGATGCTTCCACATGCTGTCGTCGGTCAGCAGCACTTTAGCCTCCGAGTGGCGGACCAGGTCCTGAACATTCTCAGGCTTGAAATCGCGCAGAATCGGAACGCACACGCCGCCAAAAGTCAGCACCGCGAGCGCGCCGATGCCCCATTCGGCACAGTTGCGGGCACACAAGGCGACCTTGTCGCCCGGATTCACACCCATATGCTCAAACATCAGATGATAACGGGCAATATTTTCAGCAACAGCCTGATAGCTATAAGACTTGCCTTGGATGTTTGAAAACGCGGGTCGTTCGAAATTCTCGCGCAGAGCCTGCGCAACATAAGGTATGAGTTCTGTTTGGGTGTGCATAGTAATCGATGAATTTAAAGATTTACACTCATACAACACCCTCCGCCCCCAAAAAGTTGCCTTCCCCCGGTCACTAAAAAATAGGGACCGGCCCACATCCCGGCCGGTCCCAATCCTATCCATGTGCTTCTCCTTAGTCAAAGACCCGGCATCCGACTGCATCTTCAAAGTCGGATCCGAGGCGGTCCAGCACAGAAGTCATAAGTTTCATATATTCGCCAAATAGTTTCATTTGGCGTTTATGTTGTTTATAATTCAGGTTGCCGTCTGAGCTTGCGCGGCCAATGGCGTTATATACGGGTGCATAGGTCTCTTTAATCTTTTTCGTCTGTTCTTCTGCCTGCTTGTCGGTCAGTTCTCCGTTGAAATATCTGTTTTTCATTGCTTTTAGATCAGAAATTTCGCTCTGAACACAATCAAGCATCCGATCATAATCGCCGGATTCAGCGATTTCCTGAATTTCCTCAGCGGAATAAGCCGCTTTCCTTGAGGTGGCATTTCTTTCATGGCGTGACCGATTCCTGCTCTCACGCTGCTCGGTGCGCTCGCGGCTACGTTCGCGGTTTCGATCGCGCCGACGTCCGCCGCTGCATCCTTCGAATGTTAAGGCGAGCAATATTGCCAGTATTACACTAATAAAACGAATTTTTCTGAGCCCCATATAATGTAGTTATTCAGCAGGTTTATCTATATATTCCGGATAAATGAAATAGTGAGTCAAGCTGTCCGGAATGGACAGGTTATATTTCTCCGAGTATTCCTTGACATAGCTAAGATTATTTCTCAAGGCTTCAGGGTTATCTTCGAAAAATTCCCGGAGTTCTCTCATGGTTTTTCCGGTCTGAATTCTCGTGTTTGACTCTTGGATATATTGCTTCATGTTTTCTGCCAGATTATATATCATGCCGCCCGGATATTGCGAATAGTCCACACGGAAATCTTCAACCAACCAAGAATCACCATCGTTTACAAGATATGCTATGGCCCTACGCTTATCTGAACAATAATCGTTTATCTGGCTGCAATAATCAAATAGGATTTCAGCACGCCGGCCATCATCGGAATAAGTCTGATCAATAATATCCACGTTCAGAACTTCGCCTAATTCCGATTGTTCGACCAGGAGTTCCGGGCTGAAATCCGGTTTGCTGATGCCTCCTTCCCAAACCTCATTTGGCGCGTCGATATATTGTTTAACAACTGCTGCGAATTCAGGAGTAATGCCAGAAGTTTGAGCTTTGTTGGCTAACTGAATGATATTGATTAGTTGGCTTTCAGGGATTTGGCTGTATATCTCTGCAATTTGTTCATCATTAGCACTTTCTTTTGCCGATGATTCTTCCCTATCCGGTAAAAGTGGCAAGCTCCACCAATTCAAAAAATATCCGGCTAAGGCCACAATGACAGCCAATAGAACCAAACATCCGCATCCATGAGCCTGTGACCCTTCGTTTTGAGTATTAGGATTTGTGTTCGAAACTGCTTGTGGCTCTGACTTCTTCTGCTTCTTCTTGACCGGCGTTGATGCGGGTGCTTTTTCCTTAGCTTCAGGCTGCGGTGATTCGGATGTTTTCTTTTTGTCTTTATCATCGGGCGTAGGCTTGGGTGCCGCAACGGTAGATTTGGCCGGCTTAGTAGATTTGGCCGACTTAGCCGACTTGGCAGGTTTGGCCGATTTAGCAGGTTTGGTTGGTTTAGCCGACTCAGTCGATTGAACCGGAGCAGGCACCTCAATTTTCTGAGGCGCCTCCAGTTCTATTAAAGAGTCACAAAATATACATTTTATCCCTGTATGACCTTCTTCATCAGTGATAAAATCGTTGTTGTCATACTCAACGAATAAACCACATTTCGGACACCTTACTCTCATGTTTAATAGCAGTTAGCGTGAAAGTCCTCGTCTGATTTGGTTAAATAGGAAATGCCTTCAAACAGGGCTATCAAGCCCGGAATATATGTCCAGCAGAACACGAGGTACAGGATTCCCATCCCCGACTTGCCGAGATAGAACTTATGAACGCCAAAACCACCGAGAAGAAGTGCGAGGATTCCGGCAGTGGTTTTGCTTTTAAGTGGTTTACCGTTATAATTTGTTGTCTGTGCAGGCTGAGCATATATCGGTGGCGTTGCACTTTTCTCAAGATTATCGAGTTTGCGATGCTCAAGTTTTATGCGCTCGGCTTCAAGCAGGAGTTTTGCCTTCTCGAGTTCGGCATCTGTTGTAGAAACAGTTGAGGTGGCAGCAGGAGCCGCAACCTTTGTTGCCGCAACCGCTGTTGGCGAAGCAGCGGGTGCCGATGCAGCATCTCCGGAAATTGGCACCTCAAATTCACATCCGCACTTCCAGCAATATATTGTGGCTATGGAGCCGGGTGCATATTGCGATTCGTCAACTTTATTAGTTGCGTGACAATCAGGACATTCTCTTAACATGTGTGATATTATTTTTGTGTTTGGTTTACGTTATTAAATCAATTCTACCTGGGCTTTGCGTTCAATGGTCCACCCAGCTCCGGCGCGGGTAACTGTTCCGGGTTGAACAGTGCGGATGCGGGTGAAGCTTGACTTTTGCTCGCCGACAGTCGTGCAGCCGGACTCAAGGAAGCGAGTGAGAGAGCGCTTGGCAATGGTTGCAGATGCCGCGTCGTCGCAGAATTCAAAAGTGCCCTTATTCGAACCCTCTTGCGTGGTTATGCAATAGAGTGTCCGGCCGGGCTCAAACTTTGCGGAGGGCGTTGAAAATGCATTATTATTCGGAACAGCAAAGTATTGCTTGATCTCTGCCCCGAGCTGAGGCTGCCGAGGCTGCGGAGCGGCAGGCGTGTTAACTCGCACGGGTTCGGCTGTTACGGCGGAAGGTGCTGCCGGAGCCATTGGCCGGGCCATAGCGGCGATTTCTGCTTTAAAGTTGCTTAAAGTTGAAGTCAGATTGGCAATTTTTGTTCTTTGTTCTATAACATCGTGCTCAAACTGCTTTTTCTGGTGTGCGATAGTTCTCTTTAGTTGTGCGAGCTCCGCCTCTACAGTCATTTGCTTAAAGTAGCAATATATAGCTACTCCAATTCCTCCGAGAGCCAATATTATAGCAACAACAGTGAGCCAGCCGGGCATACCGGAATTGGTTTCGGCGCCGGCGTTCGGCTCAGCTAACAGTGAACCATTGTTTGCAGCTAAAATAGCCCCGGCATTTATCATGAATGCCATGATGGCAAGCGTTTTTTTTATCATTTCTTTTTGTTTTGTCGGTTAATCGGGAATCAGAACATCAAGAATCAGTCGCTTGATAACAGCGAAAAACGGAACATCTTTATAAATGTCAGTATTCTTCTTTGATTGTCGGGAGAGTTTTTTCAAAACCGAAGATACTTTCTTTGAAATCTTTCGTTCTTCGATGTCGAGGAAAGAATCTTTCATGTTTTCAGTGACAATATCTTCAAAGAGTTCATCGGAATTAGCTTCCATAAACTCGGCGAGTTTGCTATGGAAGTCAATTACCGATTGAGCAACTGCTTCTTTAACATTGTCTTCGTTGAGCTCGGCATATGAAAGCTCTTCAAACGGAAGCATGTAGTGCAAGAAGGTTCGATTTTTGGCTTTTTCCGGTTTTTTTAATTCGGTTTGAAGCTTGCTTGAATCTGAATCGTTCTTAGTATCAATTATTGCGCCTTTGGCGGTTATTTGTTTAGGCTGCTCTTGTTCTACTTTAATCGCAATTTCATCAGCTCGCTCGGTTTTGCTCAGATTCTTTGCAAAACTGTTGAAGAGCGATGTCGAGTAATCAACCAAAACCGATGATTTACTTTTGGAGAAGATTGCGAGCAGTTTGGAACCACTTCCGCTATAGAAAATCTTCGACGGCTTTTCAGCATCTTCGATGGCATCACACAGGCTGGTCACATAATACATCAGTGCTGCATAGTAATATATGAAAATGTGGTGATAAGCCGGCTGCTTCTGTAGGAATTTATTGAAGGATAAATCATCCTTTATCGATGCGAGTTCCTTCTTGTTCGGTAAGCCGAAAAGATATGTGGCAACTTCAGGCGCTTTCTTGTTTCCATCAAGTAAAGATTTGAGATAGTTTGCTGTCTTGTCGAATTCCGCCTTATTAGGGTTGCGATCTGTTGCATATTTGTTGATGGTCGTCATGATATATTTAATGGCGTTTCTGAACATCGGAATGTTTCCAATCTGCTCCTTAATGCCAAAAATACAATCAGCGCCAAAGCCAATAGAAGCCAGTTTCAATTCATCAATCTCATCATCGGGAATGATTACGATATCACAAGTGCCGCCGCCGATATCAATCGACACGGAAGTGCCGTCTTCTCCTTTCGCACTATGGTTAAGAAGGTAGATCATCGGGGCCATAGATTCAGGGAAGGAATTCACCTCTTTATGTTCGGTTGCGTCAGAAGCAGAGAAGTCTCCCTTGAAGAATTTGGCGTAAGCCGCATTCCAATATTCTTGCAGCTCTCTGATGTAGCTTTCGGGCATGCTGAGAGGGTAGGTCCAAACGATTTTGCATTTCTCAAGTTCAGCGCCTTTCGATATAGCCAAGAGTTGAGCCAGAAAAACAACCTCGTTGATAAAGGCCACAGTATAGCTCTCCTTGCCATCCTTGTCTTTAAATTGCCACTTCAGATTGTCAATGATGTCATTATACTGCTGACCATAGTCCTCAGTGCCAAAAATGAAAGGTATGGCCGAGCACAGGAATGGCAAACATTCCTCTGTATCTCCAACTCCTGCCGTATTATCGGAGTTTTGGGGAATGGAGAGGACCGTAGAAATCGGGAAAGGTTTTCTATCGCGATTAAAGGTTGGCAGCAGTTCCTGGCGGCAGTATTCTTCAAATGAGAATAGCGCGGTATTTTCCTGATCCGGAACATAGGTCTGAACCATGAATTTACTATCTGTCGGGAGCGTGAAGTCAAGGAACTCTCCTTTATTATCTTTTACTGCAATAAAGGTATTTGATGTGCCGAAGTCGAAGCAGAATTCGAGTTCCGCATCTTTGCGGTATTCATACGGTTGCAGTTCCTTGAGCGGAATTAGCAGGGCATCGAGTTTGTCGTCATTTTTTTCGGCGAATGTTAGCTTCAGGTAATCGAAGTTTCCACCATTCAGAACATAGCTTTTAACAGTTGCCACACCGTTTTCTTTCCGACGCACATAGCCATGAAAATTATCTGTGTTGGCTTCCGGATTTTGCATATCAACAGCTGATAGCTTTACTTCAAAATCTTCAAAACCGAATGATTCGCGAACAAGCTGGAAGGCATAATAATTCTTTTCGACGAAAGCACGCACAAAGGGCAAGGTTGTCAGTGCAACGGCGCATTGAGGCGCAATCATGCCGGTGGCTTCCGAAGCGTCGGAGGTCACGTTATTGATTGCGTCGGCAATACTGTCGGCGCGGCGATATGTTTTTTTGAGGACTATGCTCTTGTTTGTGGTAGTTGGCAGTTTCAGTGAAACTTCAACCATAGAAACATTATCGTCCGAGCCTTTCAACACCATTGAAAGGTTCTTCTTGAGATCCTCAAGAGTAAAGTACTCGAAGAATTTCTCCTTTATCGGCGGAATGAATCCGGTCAGATTGCATCGCACTCCCGAGGGATTACCGCTGAAAAACATTTCATCATTAAACTTATATGGTAGTTCAATGATTGTGTCAGCCAGGAAGTCATGCTCATAAATAAAGCCGCCCTCATATTGGACGCCGTTAGGCAACTGGCGCCGGGAAGGTTCCGTTTCCTTAGTTATAGGGTCGGAATAATCAAGGCCGGACTTGGAGTCATCCCACATGGTGGTCGAGGAAGTGTAGACCATTTGTCGGCTCTTGTTATTATTTGTCAGAATCAGGGGCATCAGTCCTCCCTTATTGCATTCGGTGGCCGGTGACAGGAGTAAGTCTGAATGCGAAGCGATGCCGTCGGTAAGCTTCTGGGCTTTGTGTGTATAGAAAGCTGTATGCCAGATTTGTGGAATCAAACCACCGGTTGCTTGAATTTCCTCATATTCAAGTTCAATCGACGCGCGTTCTGCTTCTTCGATTATAGCGGTGAGTTCTCTTCCGGCTTTTTGGCGTTGATTCTCAAGATACTTTCCGAAGTTATCCATCGGTTCGGGGGCGGTGCCGTTATTGCTCTGTTTTAGCGCCCCGAACCAAGTGTAGACGAAGCATATAAACTCAGGAGAACGCTCAATCAGCTCCTGCTCCTGAGAGAAAATCGGACGTTTGCCTTCAATTATAATATCAGCCCATTTGTCTCTGCCGTATTGCTCACTCAAATCCGGCGCCGGCAGCAGTACTGATGTTGGCGAAGTGATGGCCAGAGTATCATCCAAACGATGAATAACATATAGCTCCTTGTTTTCTTTCAGGCCAAACGTTTCTCGTGCCGCATAGTCTTTCAGGGTTTTGCCTAACAGGCCGATGCCGGTTTTGCCGGTAGTTTCACCATAGCTTTCCAGATGATCGGTTATGCCGTCTAAATCTATTTGCGTTACCTGAAGGCCATACTTATCCAAGCCACCCTCAAAAATCAGCTCAAATATGTCGAGCATTTGAGAAACGAGCATAAAATCGCGGTCGTCGGCGCGCTTGTCGCGTACGGTGCCGAATGCCTCCTGCAGGATTTGAATGCGGGCATATGGCGAGGGAACCGCTACTCGCGGATTTTTTCGCGCCTTCTGGTTGCCGGAAAACTCGTCATACTTATCAAGTTGAGCATCGAATGCCGACGTTTCTTTCCAACCTCCGGCACCGGTTTCCGGTCCTATATTGAATATTTTTTTACTCATGTGGCAATTATATTATGTTGATTAGATCGTAGGTTTCGTCAATGAGTTGATTCATGGCGTCCTGAGCCATAAAGATAAATCGACCGGCTGCAGTCTGAGCTTCTTTATGTTTAGATGACTTATTAAGTTTTGTAACTACATCACCGGCATCAATGCTCTTCTTGCCGAACGTGGCTTTTTTGACAGGAATCTCTTCAACGTCTGCAGTGAAATCCTTTGAGTCGGGCACCGGCAGACGGAACGGAGTAAAGTTATGTGCGGTCGATCCCTGATTGGCCATTTCGGTTAACCAGGTGTAATAATTATTTATGAAAGTGATAAAATCATCAGAAATAGCTGCCTTATCAATCTCGCCGTTTTTGGCGAACGATTGCGACAAATTATTATTAAAGTATCCGCCATCAACGAAGCGATTCAGAAAATGGAATCCAATCATCGGTTTGAGAATCAGCTGATTTACCTCTTTGCTCAGGTGCTTGAAAGAGATAAAGTTCGCATTTTCCTTAAGCTCGAACTGTTTGATTTTTCTTGAATTCGCCTCTTTGCGACCATTTTTTACGGTAACGTTTGAACCGTCGCCATCACTTTCTGCCTTAGCCGATAGCAAATCGAAGGCTGTGAGTCCACCAATGAATTCCACGAAGTGGGCGCGGTTTGATTTCTGACCTCCCTTGCCGGGGTCATTTTCAAAAGGATCGGTAGTGGCAGGGTCTGCTACGTAGTAAACCATGTTGAGGTAAGGATAAAGGTTGTCTACATAGTATTTCAGCGCAGTCTTGGTCTTAATCCAGAAGTCCTTACCTTGAATTTCCGAGTCTTCGCGCTCTGCAATGGCGAAATATGGCATTACAATGAGAGCGCCGATAAATGCCTCGCTGAGGGCGGTGTTTTTCTCGTCCTGACGGATTGACGAAACCAGCATAGGCAGTCCGGAAGCTCCGGTTCCGCCGAAAATCGAACCGATGAACAGAATGCGGTCGCCTTTGCGGAAGCTCTGGGCCAGTGCTGTGTATGAATCGCTCCGCTGGAAAACATTTAAGGCGATGGTGCCGATATTGGGTGAGCCATAAAAGCCTTCGCTCATTTCGGTGTTAAGTTCATCGGATGAGAATAAAGATGAAATCAGTCGTTTGGCATCGCGTGAAACGCTATGGTCATTCGCCCCTATAAACTCCTTGAAGGTATGAGCCGATATGGTCGACTCCATATTGAAGAAGAAGCTATCTTCAATGTCATAGGTGTTGCCGTTATTCTCGTTGGTAGATATATCCTTCAACGACTCGATTTTTACTCCGTAGAACATGTTCGGACGGTATTTCGAGCCATAGATTGATTCATGGATGGACTTATAGCGCATCATGAGCTTATTGGTCTCCTGAAGGTCTTTATTTTCCGTGTGCGGGTCAATTATGATAGGAACAACAGAGAGATCCTCATATGGTTTTCCTTGCGGGTCGGTCGGAGTTATGCCGGCCGCGAACTGCATGATCATGGAGCGCAGGACTCTGGAGCCGGTTCCGCCAATGGCAAATACAAAAAGTCGCATGTGTAGTGTGGATGATGGATTGATTATTGGTTAATAGGGGCGAGTGCTGCAATTTGTGCTCATATCTTTGATACCGATGCTGACAATCAGGTATAAAACCAGCGCGATTGGAATGGTTATTACCGCCATCCCGACAACGTCGGTGTCAAATACCAGATTTTCTGCGTCAAACACATTCAGTGAATAGCAATATACCAGAATCGGAGAAACAGCTATGGCAAAGATTCCGAACAAAGCCCACCAGCCGAAGGCGGAAAGACTGACGCTGTCAATAATCCAATAGTAGATGATGGCAAAGACCCAAACAACTATGCAGATGAAAGAAGCCAAGGAGAAGTATAGATTGAAGTCATACATTGCATCGGCAAACTCGTCGGTGCCCAGATAAAGTAGAGTGAAAACGGGCTCTGCAAAGACCATGAAGAGTATTGTTACTGCCAGTGCTACACCAAGTAAAATCCATGACTTGGTGGTTGTGTTGTGAACGTTAAGCATGATTTGATGTTGTTTATTGGTTATTTTTTCTTGATATCGATGTCAAAACTGAAAAGATAGTGAGTTGAACCTTCCGGTACGTAGGCTGCAAATATGCCGCGCATAACGTCTTTCAGACCAAAGGTTGTGGTGCTGAATGTGTCGGAATGGATATCCGAATCATCGTCCGACGACGAACGGTTAATCCACGCGGGCAGACGATAGGTCATTTTGATTGATATAGACTCGTTCTTAATCTCCTGCGTGGAAATCATCATCAGATGTGTTGCATCCGGCATAAGCTTCGTTATATTTTCCAATCCGTTGTTCTTTCCGTCGCTTTCGTCATAATCGCCTAAATCATTTATCGGTCTGATCCATTCGATTTCAAATCGTCCGTTTGACTCAACGATGTAGTTATCCTTGTTTGCTTTGTAGTTTGCCGTCAGCGGAAGATCTGAAAGATTAAGAGCCACCGGAATAGTCAGCTTTCCGTTGCGCGAAAGTTCAACGTTATCAATGGCCGAAACGGCTCCCCTGGTGTTTTTGCTTCTGGATTTTCTGAATCGTCCTTCATGGGCGTAGTTCGGTATAATGGAAATGTGCGGCTTGAATGTCATGTCCGTGAAGCAGAACATATCATCATAGCCGGGAATTGAGGAAAAATTGACGAAAGATTTATAATCAGGACATTCATAGAGCGAACACAGTGCTGCATCTGACGCAAAAATCAGAGCATAAAATGGACGGTCTCCATTATAAATAGTGCCCTTGTTCGGTGAGTTATAAGGATAGTAGTTTCCAAGGAAATCTGCTGTCAGCTTCACGGCAATGAGGTTCATATCGGCAGTGTGTCCCTTGAAAACATTGTGGGTCAGTGTGTAAGCCTCGTTCAGTAGTTTGGATGCAGTAACTTCGCCTTGACCGTCAACTGAATAGATTAAATCCGTAATCAGTACGCTTACCTGATTCGGTTGAGTTTCGGCAAGTATAATGTCGAATATTTTGTCAAAGTCTGTATACGACGGATTGCCTATATTTTTGATTGACGTAAAGAACTCGCGATTGGCAAGAAAGTCTCTTACTGAACCGTCATAATTATAGATGTTATCATTAACGATGAATACCGATGACGTGTCGTTACCCGTAATGCCCGGGAAGCGATTCAGCATATCGGCAATGCTCCGCTTGAATTCTCCTTTGGAGCCGGCAGCATCGAAACTATACATGCTGCCGCTACTTTCCATATAGAGCTTAAGATCAAGAGTCCTGCATGGATGGGCCTTGCCGGGCGTTTCATTTACCGGCGCCTCCGTTTCATCAATATCATCGCCCTCGCCTGATGAATTATGGCTTCGACTGTTATGGCTGTTGCAAGATACTAAGCACGGAATTGCTAACATGAGCAATCCCCATAAGTATGATTTACACATACAATAGAAAAACATACGCCGGAGGCTCTGCGGCAGGGTTGAGATGGACGTTGGCAGGCACAATAAAAAAAGAGTGAGCCTTCTTTAGTAATCCCTACTGCGGGCTCTGGACTGCCTTCCAAGTGGATTACGAAAAAATCAACTCACCCTCAGCTGATATATAGGTAGGTGAGTTAGCTCACCAACGTATATGCCTCAACCGAGAAAGAGCGTCTTCCCGCAGTCAACTTGGTGTGAATTGTCCAGATTCGCAATAGTGACGTGCTAAAACGCTTTTCTTACTATGTCTTGTGGTGTGGGTTAACATGGAAACCACATCACGGTGCAAATTTAAGAAAATTTTTTGGAAGACGCTCTAATATGAGTTGATTTTTTGGATAAATTTCTAATTTGCACTGCAAAGTAAATGATTATTTCCGGATAGTCAATGGAATATCTTGTCCAAATTGTCCAGTTACTGGCCGTCGGCCGACTCCAGGCGCACGGCGTATTTGGTGCGGAGTTTCTCGTCGGGTTCTATGCCGAGTTCGGGGTCGCCGTTCTTATAGGCGTTCATAAGATATTCCGTGGCTCTATGTGAGCCCATTTCGCTGGCGTGTTCATACCATTTCAGGGCTTTTTGTGGCTGCAGCGGGTCGGCGTAGTGGCCATACAGGCGCGCCAGCAGGAATGCCGAGTAGGAGTTGCCTGCGGCTGCGCCTTTTTTGAAGTTTTCTTCGGCTGAGGCGAGGTCGGGGTCAACGCCAAGGCCGTCGCGATACATGATGCCTACTGTTGAGTAGGCCGACGATTTCCCTTTTTCAGCGGCTAATTTCAGCCATTTCAGGGCTTGGGCGTAGTCTTGTTCTACTCCGAAGCCTTCATAGTATTTATAGCCCATTTCTTCAATGGCTATTTCGTTGCCCTGGTCGGCTGATTTTTTTATCCAGTATAGCGATTTTTCAGGGTCGCGGGCAAGGGTGGATGAGCCGTCGCGATACATCAGCCCGATGTAGCATTGGGCCCGCGCATCGCCTTTTTCGGCGGCAGTCATCATCAGGTTCATGCCTTCTTCTTCGTCTTGCACTCCGCCGATTCCGCGCAGCAGGTTAGAGGCCTGGTCAAATTCCGTGGTTGTCGGTGTCGGATTCTCTGCCGGGAGGTTGAAGTCGGAGTCGCCTGTGGGTGTGAAAAAGAATACTGCCGCAGCGATGATGGCTATTGCGATGATTGCGATTTTTGCTGTGCCGGAGGTCGCGGCTGGTTTTGGCGGCGTTGGGTCGTAGGATATGGCCGAGAGCGCTTCTTTTGCGGTGCGGAAACGCAAGGCAGCGTCTTTGGCCGTTGCTTTGGATATGAATGGGGCCCAAACGGGAGTAAGTCCGCCGGGGCGGCTCAGTTCGGCCATAAGTTTCCCGACAAGGAAAATGTCTGTGGCCACATCGGTTGCTTTTCCTTCGGCTTGTTCGGGAGCCATGTATGACGGGGTGAATCCTTCGGTGTTGTCAAACTCACTGCTGCGTGCCGAACCGAAGTCAATGAGTTTTGCCGCGCCGCCAATGTTGCATACCATAACGTTTTCCGGCTTGATGTCGAGATGCAGAATTCCCCGCTGATGCAGATAGTCGAGCGCTTCAAGCAGCTGGCGGCACATGTTGCTCAGAAAGGAATTATCGGTCAGGCGGCGGTCTTTGCTGTCGAGCATTTGGCGGAGCGTTTGCCCGTCGATATATTCCTCGAATATAGAGTTATCCTCGTAGGCCAGGTATCTGACAATTCCCGGGTGCTCGAGCCCGTAGCCGATTTCGAATTCCTTTTTGAGCGCTTCAACCGTGACGAGGTCGGTGATATAGCGGTCCGACACCCGCTTTTCGAAATGCAGTTTGCCATATCTGCGCACTTTGAAGAAAACATAGCGACCGTTGGCGCTCCCAACCGCCTGGCGGGCTGAGGCGAGCGCTTCTTCAGACGCTTTGTTGCCAAAAAAACTTTCGTTCACGGTTGCCGGTTGGGTAATGTTTGGATTCCAACGAATGTTACGCCATAGTCCGGCGCGGCGGTATAGGGCCCCAGTGATTGGCCGTTCCTGATAACCTCTCTGACAATCAGCGGATGGCCGCTCATGATTTGAGCAATCTGCAGGCGGTCGTTAACCTCGAGTTTGCTGTTTGATGCTTTCTCAACAAGCATTTCGCCCGAGTCGAGGCGCCGCATAACCAATTCGCGGTCGGGACTCCAGCTCACGACTATGGTCGCGCCTGCCGGCAATTCTTCAACATAAATCAGGCCGTCGGCTTTTCTGAACTGCGATGTGCCGTCGGCCAGATAGCATTGCAGGTCATTATAATCCTTGAATCCGAGGTAGCGTGCAATAATATTTAATGTGGTATCTCTCAAATGAAGCTGCGAAGAGTCGGGGCCGGTGGATAATACGCCGGTCAGTCGCTTAACGGTGTTGAGCGATAAGTATTCGCCGGTGACCACAATGATGTCCTGAAGCAACCAGGCGCTGCCGGACGCGGTCGTTACATCGCGCCCGGCTTTCTTGGTCAGTAAATCTATTATTGCTTCTTTCATAAAACCGGCCGGAGAATTAGAAGAGGGGGAAGAAGGCCGGGTTGCGCACGTATTTTTCTTCGAATTCGCGGTTGGTCATGCAGAACATCAGAATGCCTTGAATCAGGGTAATGATGTCCCAGAGGGAGCAGGTTACTATTGTGAGCAGAATGGTGACCAACCCGGCACCGATTTTGCCCAAATAGAAGTAGTGTACGCCCAATCCGCCGAGCAATATAGCCAGCAGGGCTGCAACTCCGCGGCTCTTGCCTTCGGGTCCGGCGGCGGAGAAGGCGTTGTCGCCGTAGTCATAGCGGTCATAGCCGGGCGGCGGGGGAGGGGTCTGCATAACGGGAACGAGTTCGTAACCGCATGTGGGGCAAAAGTTTTGGCTATCATTGTGATAGCTGTGGCATCTTGAACAGTATTTCATATCTTTGTTGTATAAATTATTAGCGGTTTAGAATGGGGTGGGGCTGTCGCCGCTGATGTCGGCCGTGCCGCCCGACAGCGGGTTTGCTCCGCCGAGCGGGTCGTTATTGTCGAGGTCTGTGTTCATTGCCGAGGCGGTCGAGGTCTGGTCATACATGATATCCACGTCGTTCCAGTTCTCGAAGCGCGCATACTGGCCGCGGAAGCGCATCGGAACGTCGCCCACCGAGCCGCTGCGGTGTTTGGCAATGATGAACTCCGCTTTGCCGCGCAGTTCCGGGGCGTCGTCGCGTGCGGCGCCGTGCAGGTAATATTCCGGACGGTGAATGAAGCAAACAATGTCGGCATCCTGTTCAATGGCGCCTGATTCGCGCAGGTCGCTCAGCTGCGGGCGCTTGTCTTCCGAGCGCGATTCAACCGAGCGGTTGAGCTGCGACAGGGCTATGATAGGAATATTCAGCTCTTTAGCCAGCTCCTTGAGTGAGCGCGAAATCATTGACACTTCCTGTTCGCGCGAGCCGAATTTCATGCCCGAAGCGTTCATCAGCTGCAAATAGTCGATAACTATGAACTGCACGCCTTTTTCGCGCACCAGGCGGCGCGCTTTGGTGCGCAACTCGAGAATCGACAGGCCGGGAGAGTCGTCAATGAAAATCGGCGCCGACTGCAGGGTGCCTATGCGCGAGAGCAGCTGGTTCCATTCGCGGTCGCTGAGGCGGCCGGACTTGATTTTTTCGCCTTCGATTTCGCAAACGTTCTGAATCAAACGGTTAACCAGCTGGAGCTTCGACATTTCCAATGAGAATATGGCCACTTTGGTGTTATAGTTCACGGCCATATTCTTGGCCATCGAAAGCACCATTGCGGTCTTACCCATTGCCGGGCGGGCGGCGATGATAACCAGGTCGGAATTCTGCCAGCCGGAGGTCTTTTTGTCGAGTTCGGGATAGCCGGAAGCGAGGCCCGACAGGCCGCTTTCGCGGGTTGCGGCCATCTGTATGGTGTTGATGGCGTCGTTTATAACCGAATCTATCTGAACCACTTCCTTCTTGACGTTGCGCTGGCTCAGCTCAAACAGATGGCCTTCGGCCTCCTGCAGCACGTCGTCAATATCGTTGGCCGGATCGTAGGCTTTGGATGACACTTCGGTGCCGAACGATATTAGCTCGCGCGCCAGATATTGCTGGGCAATGATTCGGGCGTGGAACTCGATGTTGGCCGCCGATGCCACTCGCGAGGTCAGCTCGGCAATGAATGCCGGGCCGCCGACTTCGTCTATGGTTGAATTGGCGCGCAGCTGCTCCGTAACGGTCAGCATGTCGATTGGTTGCTGCTGGACGCCGAGCGTTTGAATGGCCTCGAAAATCTTTTGATTCACAGGCTCGTAGAACGACTGCGGCTGCAAAATGTCGCAGACGGTTGCATAGGCGTCTTTTTCGAGCATCAGTGCGCCGAGAACCGCCTCCTCGATGTCTTTGTCATGGGGCGGCATGCGGCCTATGGCGTCGGTTTCAGAGCCGTTATGTTGCGGCTTGTTGCGGAATTGGCGTTTTTGGTCAATGGGTGGCATGGGCAGGAGCGTATTCCGATTGCGTCAGGGTTGAGTTATTGTTAAAATATTCAGGTGAAAGGGTTGCAGTATTGCCGGG
>CAMWSP010000012.1 GCA_947176935.1 uncultured Porphyromonadaceae bacterium
CGCCGGGAATGTGGGCGAAGCGGTTGACGGCGCCGGGACCACGCATGCCGAGGCCCACGAAGGCAACGCGAACTTTGTCCATTTTGGGAGCGGTGAGGCCGAGAACGTGTTCCTGACCGGCGGGACGCTCGGGGGTTTCAACTACGAGAGTGCCCTTGTCCCAGTGGGTTTTAGTCGACGGGGAGAGCGACTGGGCGGACGCCATGGAGCCGACCATCAGCAGGCAGGCAGCGGCGAAAGCAAATTTTTTGATAAGCATTTGATAATTGATGGTTTAAGAATTTAAGAATTGATTCTGACTGCAAAGATAAGAATTTTTTTGCGTTTTGCCAAACCAAACCGGAGATTTCGGCGCGTTTTCAGCGCCGGCGGCGCCGAGGGGGCAGGGCAATGTCTTCGAGATGATCGATGGTTTGGGAGCCGTCGGGGTTATTGACGACCAAAACCGCATCGATTTGGACTTCGAGCGGTAGATTTTGCGACTTGACATAGGAGGCGCCGGCGCGGCATAGGCGCAGGATTTTTTCGCGGTCGATGCCGAAGCGCGTGTCCCAATGGTCGGCCTTGCGCGTTTTGACTTCTACGATAATCAGGCGCGAATCGTGTTGGGCAATAATGTCGACTTCGACGCCGCCGACTATGGCGTTGCGCCGGATAATGGCATAGCCTTTGCCGGTGAGCAGTTCGCAGGCGAGGTCTTCGCCGGCCTTTCCGATTTGGTTCATGGGCGTACTTTGGAGGCTAAAATTCTGTGGCCTAGGCGGCAATAGAGGCATTTGCGAACGTCGCAGTAGGCGCGTCGGGCCTGAACCATGGCCTGGGAGATGAATGCGTTGGAGCAGGGCACTCCGGCGTTAACGAAGTCGGAGGTGAAGCGGTTGTGTTCGCCGGGCAGGTGCTCGAGAATGTCGATAGCGCGGTCGGCGAGCCGGTCGTCGCCGGTTTGCTGGCCGTAGGCCATGAGCAGGGGAGCAACAACGTTGATTACGAGCATGTCGACCGTCGCGGCGCCGAGCGCCGTGGGGCGTCCGTGGCCGGCGCCGCTGAAGTTGAAATTCAGTGCCCAGTAGCCCGCCAAGTCGAAGCGGAACAGCCGGCGCGCGTCTTCTTCATCGCGGCAGTCGAGAATCTGCTGCATCAGCTGGAAGCCGCCGAAGGCCATGTGGGCCAGCACGGCCAGACGCCGGTGGGGGAATGATGCGGGGCGCATCCGGCTCATGCGCCACACTATGGATTCGGGCGCATGCAGGCCGAACTTTGTGCGCATGAAGTCATATTCCGAGCGCAGGCGGTCAACGTAGGGCCCGGCCGGTGCGTCGGTGAGCAGCCCCGACTGGCCGAAAATCATTGCCTCGAGGGTTAGCAGCGAGTCGGAATGCTTGCGGAGAATGCGCAGCGGCAGCGATGTTGCCGTGCGCTCGAAGGCGTCGCCGTTGATGCCGGCGCCAAGGGCGCGGGCAAGTGTGATGAAGGCCGTCTGCTCCCAGTCGCCGGCAGAGCGTTGCAGGCGTTCATTTATGGTTCCGACTTTGGCGTAAAGCCGCTCAAAACCGAGCGAATCGAGCCAGTCGCGCACCAGAACCGGGCTGATGTGGCGCAACTCCGAGGCGCAAGCGAGGGCATTGGCGTGGTTGTTGATGAATTCGCCGTAGCGTTCGGCGAAATTGCGGGCGCAGGGCATAACAACCTGCGGTATGGTGCGTCCCGACGGCGTCTGGATGGCGCAGTCATCGAATTGAACAACGTGGAGAATAACCGTGTCGTAGGCCCGGTCGCGGTCATGGCCGTGGCGGAACCAGTCGGAGGCACGCACGTGGATTTCCACGTTACCGCACCACATTTCGTCGCCGACTTTCACCTTGGCATTGAAAAAGTCGGGCCCGGCATCGCGGTTGAGCTGTCCGACGTCGATAACCGCCACGGAGCGGCCGTCGACAGTGCGCATATCGCCCGCAAGCCACAGGCGATGGCGCCAAACGTATTGCATCAGTTCTTCCACCGGCTGACTATGGCTACATAGGTGAGTAGCAAAATGTTCATCATCAGGGCGTAGACTATGGCCGGAACGGCGAGGCGGGCGTTGTTGAATACCAGTGGCGAAGTTGACAGCGCAATGGCTTGTGCCGCGTTCTGCATGCCCACTTCAATCACCAGCGTGCGCTTTTCGCGGCGGTTGAGGCGCGCCAGGAAGCCTAAGAACCAGCCGCCTCCCATGGCCAGCAGAATCAGCAGGGTTATAATCATGCCCAGTTGGGCGAAATTGTTGATAATCGCCTCGCGGTTGCCTACGAAAAAGAGCGCGGCCAGCAGCATCAGCAGAGGGAATGCCAGTTTGCTGAGAACTTTGTGGATTCGCGCCGCATTTTCAGGCCGATAGTGTTTCACCGCCATACCTATCAGTACCGGCAGTAAAACCAGCACCAGATTCTGCATAACCAACTTGCCGACCGGCAGTTCGGTGATGGCGCCGAGGATTAGCGGCAGGGTAATCAGCGTGATTATTGAGCTCAGTGCGGTGAGCGACACCGACAACGCCACGTCGCCCTTGGCTATGCCGCTGAAAACGTTGCTGGAGCTGCCGCCGGGGCAGCAGGCAATCAGCATCAGTCCGAACAGCGGCTCGCCGTCTATGCCAAACGTCCGGCATAGAACAAACACCAGCGCCGGCAACAGGAGAATCTGGCCGGTCAGTCCGGCGATGATAGCTCGCGGACGAGTGAATACCATGGCGAAATCGCGAGCCCGGAGCTCCAGCCCCAGGTCGAACATCAGCAGCGATAGAATCGGAAGTACAATAAGAATGGATGACATGACTCTGCAAAGGTAAGCAAAAAATCCCTAACCCGCAAGTTTACTCCGTTTCGGCAAGATTTTTTGCTGAAATGTGTGGCGGTTCGGATAAAAATTCGTATCTTTGCACCATATAATTTCTTTACTGCAAAAATAATAAACCACATCTATGCGTGTAAGTCGCTTTACTTTAGGTCTTTCAGTGGCAGTTATGCTGTTGTTGGGCTCTTGTACAACACCTAAAGACATAGCATATTTTCCCGAATTGGAAACCGGGTCGATTGTTCAGGCAGAGCAGATGCTTGAAATTAAACTGCGTCCTGAAGATAAGATTACCATCGTTGTAAGCTCCTCCAATCCGACTCTGGCCAGCATGTTTAACCTCATGACGGTTCAGAACCGAGTGGGCGGAACAACTTCTAATACCCGAACCGTTGGAAATGCTTCTTCGGGTAGTAGTCAGGTTGCATATTATACTATAGACTCCAAAGGTGATATTGATTTCCCGGTTCTTGGTAAGATTCATGTCGCAGGCCTGACGCGCGAGCAAGTCGCTCAAAAAATCGCCAATATCTTGATAGAATCAAGCCAGCTTAAGGATCCGATTGTTACGGTTGAATTCGCCAATACGGGCATTTCGATTCTTGGTGAGGTCTCTTCGCCCGGTCGCTATGAATTCAATAAGGACCACCTGACCATTATTGACGCAATCGCTATGGCCGGCGACCTGAAAATTAACGGTATGCGCAACAATATTCTGGTTATGCGCAATATGGGTGACGGCAAGATGGAAGCCTACAGGGTAAACCTGCTCAACGCTCAGGAACTGGCTTCCTCGCCGGTGTTCTACATGCAGCAGGACGACGTTATCTACGTTGAGCCCAACGACAAGGCCAAGCGCGAAACAACCCCCAATGGCAACTCTCCTTATACTGCATCGTTCTGGGTATCGATGGGCTCGTTCGCTCTCACTATTGTTACTTTGGTTATAACTTTGACGCGATAAATCATCATGACTGAAAACGCAGAAAATAAAGATATTCAGATAAGGAACAAGAGAAATGCTTCGGCTGGCACTGTTCCCCTGACCGACATTATATATATGACGCTCCACTACTGGCCGTGGATTCTGCTGTCGGTGTTTATATGTGTTGGTGTTACATATTTCAGACTGCTGCGCACTCCCGATATCTACAGCCGCTCGGCTGAGGTTATGATTAAGGATGGCACGAAAGGCCAGACCACCGGTGCCGAGGCCTTCAGTAAAATGGGTCTCATGCAGTCTAAGGCCAATATCCAGAACGAAATATATAACTTCAAGTCCAAAGACTTGATGGAAGAGGTGGTGACACGCCTGGGCCTGGATGTGAACTACTACCACCGCGGCCGATTCCACAATGAAGTGGCTTATGGTTATGGCTTGCCAGTCAAACTGACTGTTGCCGATTTCCCCGAAAACGACAGCTTCTCGCTTGACCTTGCCGTGTCGAAAGATGGCAAAGTAACTATCAGTGATCTCCACTCATCCGGTCGCGAATTCAAGCAGACATTTACCGGCAAACTTAACGACTCCATCGTTACTCCGATAGGTAAGATGTGTGTCACTCCTACCTCCGCCTTTCATAATGGTACGATTTCGCTGCAGGTTAAGAAAGTTCCGTTGAGCTCCGCAATCGGTTCGTATAACGGTCGTTTGTCGGCAACCACTCCGAATGAGGAGGCATCGGTTATCCGCCTGACACTGTCTGACCAGTCGCCGCAACGCGCCGATGACGTGCTGAATACTCTTATTGGTGTTTACAATGAAAACTGGATTCGCGACAAGAACCAGATTGCCGTTTCTACCTCGAACTTCATCAACGATCGTCTGGGTATTATTGAGCGCGAACTGGGTCATGTGGATTCCGATATATCTTCCTACAAGAGCTCTATTCTGCTCCCCGACGTCGGTGCTGCCGCATCGATGTATATGGGCGAGAGCCAGCAGACTCAGGCGCGAATCTTTGAAGTGACCAACCAACTGGCGATTGCACGCTATATCCGTTCTTATATCGCCGCCGAGGGAAATCACGACCAGCTTCTGCCTGCCAATACCGGCTTGACCGGTGGCAATGTTCAGAGCCTTATCAGCTCGTATAACGAAGATTTGCTCCAGCGCAATGCGCTTGTTGCCAAATCTTCCGAAAAGAATCAGCTGGTAGTTCAGCTCGATGAGCAGTTGGCAGCCCAGCGCAAGGCTATTATCGGTACGATTGATAATGAAATCAGCGTGCTCGACACCCAGCTGCGTGCGCTCAATAGCCGCGAGGCGCAGACCATGTCGCGCATAGCATCCAACCCCAATCAGGCCAAAAACCTGCTATCGACCGAACGTCAGCAAAAGGTTAAGGAGTCGCTTTATCTCTACCTGCTGCAGAAGCGTGAGGAAACTGAGCTCTCGCAGGCGTTTACCGCTTATAACACCCGCGTGGTCAACCGCCCCGGTGCATCGGGCGTTCCCACCACTCCCGACCGCCGTAAGATACTGCTGACCGCTCTGCTTATCGGCTTGATCATTCCGTTTGCCGTTATCTACATCAAGGAAATGATCAACACCAAAGTTCGCGGCCGCAAGGATGTTGAGCACCTGATTGTTCCCTTCCTTGGTGAGATTCCGCAGTATAAGTCCTCAAAGAAAAAGCAAAAGCAGCAGCCTGATGATGAAAAGCGCCTGCTGGTTAAGCCGGGCAAACGCGACATTATCAATGAAGCGTTCCGCGTTCTGCGCACCAACGTTGAATTCATGAGCCAGTCCTTTGAGGGTGGCAAGATTATTTCGCTGACCTCGTTTAACCCCGGTTCAGGTAAATCGTTTATCTCAATGAACCTGGGCATGTCGATTGCTTTGAAGAACAAACGCGTTCTGGTGGTCGACGGCGATATGCGCCACGGCTCCACTTCGGCATATATCGGTTCGCCCGAACTTGGTCTTTCCGACTACCTGAGCGGTGCCGTAAACGACATTAACTCGCTGCTGGTTCAGTCGCAGAACTGCGAAACACTCTATGTGCTCCCGATCGGTTCTACGCCCCCGAACCCCACCGAGCTGCTTGAGTCGCCCCGTCTGGAAACCATGCTCAACACCCTGAAGCAGGAGTTCGACTATATCATCATTGACTGTCCGCCTATCGAAGTTGTGGCCGACGCTCAGATTATCGACCGCTATTCCGACCGTACATTCTTCATTGTGCGTGCAGGCCTGCTCGAACGCTCCATGCTGCCCGAGCTCGATCGCCTCTACGAAGAGAAGAAGTATAGCAACATGGGCTTCATTCTCAACGGTACCCGCAATGATCAGGGTCGTTACGGCTATAGCTACTCATATCGCTACGGTTATGGCTACGGCTATGGCTACGGCTACAATTACGGCGATGACGGTAAGAAACGCAAGCATCGCAGCAGCAGAAAGAAATAATGTCGTTCCTATCCAAATTTTTTGAACGTTCCAAATCGGTGAGTCTTGACGGGCTCACCGATTGGCATAGTCATATACTGCCCGGAGTTGACGACGGGGTAGAGACTCTCGAGGAATCGCTCGAAATACTTGCCGGCTACGAAGAACTCGGCATCCGGCAGGTGTGGCTTACGCCTCACATCATGGAGGATCTGCCGAACACGCCGGCTAAACTCCGTGCGCGTTTCGAGCAGTTGTGTCAAGCCTACAGCGGACCGCTTAAGCTGCATCTCGCGGCGGAAAATATGATTGACAATCTGTTTTTGCAGCGCCTTGAGGCCGACGACCTTCTGCCGATAGGCCCTAAGGGCGACATGTTGCTGGTTGAAACCTCGTATTTCAACGCGCCCATGCGCCTGTTTGAAACGCTCGACCAAATCAAAGCCAAGGGCTATTATCCGCTGCTGGCTCATCCGGAACGCTATAACTACATAACCGATTTTTCGACCTATAAGATGCTGCGCGACCGCGGGGTGCGCTTTCAGCTTAATCTACTGTCGATTAGCGGTCACTATGGTCCCGTTGCCCGCCAGAAGGCTCGCAGGCTCCTTGCCGAAGGTTATATTGACCGCGTCGGCTCTGATCTTCACCGCATTGACCACCTCGATGCCCTCGGCGACCTCAAGGCCGACTCCGAAACGCTTGAACTTTTGGCGCGTTTTAGGTAGCTAATTTGGCTATTCTTGGTTGTAAAATTGGGATTTTTTGTGTAAATTTGCGGGGTTAAATCTTATTTTGAATTTTTGAGTTATGCATTATGCTATTCTTGCTGCCGGCGAGGGTTCGCGTTTGGGCAGCGTTTCGGCTAAGCCGCTGGTTACCATCAACGGCAAGACTCTTTCCCAGCGCATGCTGGATATAATCGCCCAGCGCTCCGATGTTGAGTCGGTAACTATTATCACCAATAGTGAGAAACCTGAAATCGAGGCTCACCTGCGCACTCTCAAGTATCCCTTCGAGCTGAATATCATCAGTGCTCACACTCCGAGCGCCGCTCACTCGCTGGCCGAAGTGGTCCGCAATATTCCGCGCGGCGAGAAGCTGGTCGGCTTGACCGTTGATACGGTGTTTGTTACTAAGGAGTTCCATGACTATCTCGACGCATTCGCCGCTATGGAGGATCACGACGTGCTGATGGGCGTTACCCGCTTCGTCGACGACGAAAAGCCTCTCTACGTTGAGGTGGCTCCGGATATGCGCATCAAGGCCTTCGGCGATTTCCCCACCGAGGCAGCCGAACATGTTTCCGCAGGCATTTATGGCCTCGGCCCGGCCGCACGCGATGTCATTGACCTGTCGATGGCTGTTGGCGTTAACGGTCTGCGCGAGTTCCAGCGCGCGCTGCTGCTGCGCAACCTCGACGTGCGTGCCCACGAAATGGGCAAGGTGTTCGACGTTGACCGCCCCCACGACCTCATTGAGGCCCGCGAATTCATTCTGGAGCAGGAACAGGCTGCCGAGTAATCTCCGCCAAGCATAGTCAACGGGCCATGTCAGCAGTGAGCGTTGCCGCCATTTTGCGCGCCGCGCATTTTTCGCCTAACAGCGTAGCTTCGGATGCCGCGATTCTGAATGCCGTGGCGGCCGAAGTGAGGCGTCGCGGTGTAACGGTCAATGTTTACAGCGAAGAGCAGTTTATCGAATCCGGCATAGGCCGCGAAGCGATAATCATGGCCATGGTGCGCGACCCTCGGAGCATAGAGCGCCTTGCCGCGCTGGAGGCCGGAGGGCGCCTTGTGGTCAACTCGGCGCAGGCAATCGCGCAGTGTGCGCGCCGCCCCATGATTCGCTTGTTCGAACGGGCAGGAATTCCGATGCCGACCACTCTGGTGGTCGATACCGATAAGGATATACGTCCTCAGCTCGAAAAACTGGGTATCGGCGCCTGCTGGGTCAAACGTGCCGATTGCCAGACCATACATAAGGAAGACGTGGCCCGCGCCCGCCATGTCCAGGAGGCTCAGGAAATACTTTCGGAGTTCTTCATCCGCAAGATTCCAACCGCCATAGTGGCGGCTCATGCGCCTGGGCTTCACGTTAAGTTCTATGGCGTTGCCGACGGCTTTTTCCACTATTACTTTTCGAGCGGACAACCGGCGCCCGCGCCGTTCAGCGGCGAGAGTCTGCGTCAGGTTTGTCAGCGCGCCGCCTCGGCTGTCGACGTTGTGGTTTACGGCGGCGATGCCGTTGTTGACCCCGAAACCGGCGAGTTCGTTATTGTCTGCTTCAATGACTGGCCCGGCTTTGCCCCATGTCGCCCCCAGGCTGCCAAAGCCATTTGCAAATATGTGGCTAACCACGCCCGCAAACTTCTAAGAAAATGACCGAAACTAAAAACGATTTCAAATCAACGCTCAAGAGTCTCGACACCGAGGAGCACATCGACATCTACTTTTACCGCCGCATAGGCTATGCGGAGGCCAAGCTTGCCGAGAAGTTGGGTATAACTCCCAACGCCATAACCATAGCTTCTATATTTATCGGTGTGGCCGCCGGCATCTGTTTCTATCCGGTGAACCTTTGGGTCAATATCTGCGGACTGTTGCTGCTGATTCTGGCCAACTCTTTCGACAGCGCCGACGGCCAGCTGGCACGCATGACTAAGCAGTATTCGCCGCTGGGCCGCATACTCGACGGCATGGCCGGCGACTTCTGGTTCATTTCAATCTACGTTTGCATCTGCCTGCGCACCAACCAGACCATAGTCTGGTTCGAGGAGCACACGTGGGTGGTGTGGGTGCTGGCTGTTGCGGCCGGCGTTTGCCATGCGTTTCAGGCCGCTATGGCCGACTACTACCGCCAGATGCACCTGCAGGTGGTAAACGGCAAGAGCGAGCTCTCCGACTCGGCCGACCTGAGCCAGAAACTGAAAGAAGCCAAGGGCCTGAACAAGCTGATTCAGGGACTCTATCTGGGCTATACCCGCTGCCAGGAGGCTCTGACCGCCAATGCGCAGACCCTGCGCAAGCGCGGCGAACTCCCTGCTGAATTCCGCCAAAAGAGCCTGCCGCTGATGAAGTGGGCCAACGCCCTGACCTTCAACTGGCGTTCGATAACCATAGCCGTTACGCTGCTCGCCGGTGTGCCCTGGGTGTACTTTGCCTGCGAACTGGTGTTGGGCAATATCATACTCATATATATGATTGCCCGCCACGAAGCAGCCTGCCGCTCGCTGCTCTAACGGCCGCCGAGAATCTGCGGAATCAGGTCGGGGCGGCCTATGCGTCGGAGCGAGGCCGTTATGCCCGGACGGCGTTGCGGATCATACCAGAAAAAGAATGCGCGCTGCGCCTCCTTGGCCTTCGGGTCGGTGGCGCAGTAAACTTTTTTGCCCGTATAGGGATGATAGCCCGTATAGTAGATTTCGGTGCTCAGCGTCATGGGCGTGGGCGTGAAGTCTTGAACCTGCTCCAGGTGCATGTCCAGACGGCGGGTCGTGGCGGCCAGCTGCGCCATGTCGGCCTCGCGGCAGCCGGGATGGCTCGATATGAAGTAGGGAATCAACTGCTGGCGCAAACCGTGGCGGCGGTTGATGTTTTCAAACAGGTCGCGGAACTTATAGAACAGGTCGAAGCTCGGTTTGCGCATCAGGTCGAGCACGTGGGGCTCAGTATGTTCCGGCGCGACCTTCAGGCGGCCGCTGACGTGGTTGGCAATCAGTTCGTCGACATACTCGCGGTTGGCGGCGTCGATTTTGGCTGAGCCGGAGGACGCCATGGCCAGGTCGTAGCGCACGCCGGAGCCGACAAAGGCTTTCTTGACGCTATCGAGCGCATTGACCCGGCGGTAAATGTCGAGCAGCGGCCGATGGTCGTTGTTGAGGTTGGGGCAGGGCGACGGGTGCAGGCAGCTCGGTCGCAAACATTTGGCACATTTGGCGCGGTCTTTGCCGCCCATGGCATACATATTGGCGCTCGGGCCTCCGAGGTCGGATATGTAGCCTTTGAAGTCGGGCATTTTCGTAACGGCGTCGACCTCGCGCATTATCGATTCGGCCGAACGCGAGGCAATGAATTTTCCCTGATGGGCAGAAATCGTGCAGAACGAGCAGCCGCCGAAGCAGCCGCGGTGAAGGCAAACCGAATGGCGGATCATTTCGTAGGCCGGAATGGTTTTGCCTCGGTAGCGGGGGTGGGGCAGGCGGGTATAGGGAAGGTCGAACGTGGCGTCGACCTCGGCGGTGGTCAGCGGCGGAAACATCGGGTTGACGCGCACCGCGCGGCGGCCATGCTGTTGCCAGAGGGTGATTTTCGGCTCCAGACGGTTGCTTTCCTGCTCGATGTGCTTGAAGTTGGCTGCCTGCAGTCGCTTGTCGGCCAGGCATTGCTCATAGCTGTGGAGAACTATGTTGTGCTCGTCGGGCGCCGGAATGTCGGCCGCACGGGCCCGCACAACTGTTTGCGGCAGGTCAGTGATGTCGCCTATCCGCTCGCCGGCCTCAAGGCGCCGCACCAGCTCGGTTATGGGCTTTTCGCCCATGCCGTAGATTATCATATCGACCGGCGCATCCATGATTATTGAGGGGCGCAGCCGGTCCTGCCAGTAATCGTAGTGGCTCAGGCGGCGCATGCTCGCCTCGATGCCGCCGGCGATTATCGGCACTTGCGGATATAGCTTCCGCAGGATTTCGGAGTAAACGATGGTGGGATAGTCGGGTCGCGCTCCGGCGCGGCCTCCGGGAGTGTAGGCGTCGTCGTGGCGCCGGCGGCGGGCTGCCGTGTAGTGGTTTACCATCGAGTCCATGGCGCCGGGCGATATGCCGAAAAACAGCCGCGGAGCGCCGAACTTCTTGAAGTCGCGCAGGTCGTCGCGCCAGTTTGGCTGGGGAACTATTGCGACGTTCAGACCCAGCGACTGAAGAGTGCGCCCTATGACCGCCGCGCCAAACGACGGATGGTCAACATACGCGTCGCCCGAAAACAGCACCACGTCAACGTGGTCCCACCCCAGGGCTTCCATCTCCTTTACCGAGGTTGGCAGATAGCGGTCGGCGGCAATCATTGCGCGGCCTCCTTTCGGTCAAGGGCGGTTTGCATTTTCAGCATTTCGTCGCGCAGGCGTGCGGCTTCGAGGAAGTCCATTTTCTTGGCGGCCGCCATCATCTGTCGCCGCAGGTTCTCGATATTCTTGCGCATCTCAACCGGCGTCATGTAGGCCACAACCGGGTCTGCCGCCAGGTTGACAGAGGCCGTATATTCCTGCTCATAGGGCAGGGGTTCGGCCTTTCTCGGCTTCGGAGCAGTTGCGCCGCGTCCTTTGGTCTTGTCGATGCGGCCTGCGGGTGTGAGGTCTTCTATGGCGTCGCGGTCTATGCCTACGATGCGGTTGCGCGCCTTGACGATGGCCTGCGGAGTTATGCCGTGCTCCTCGTTGTAGGCCAGCTGCATGGAGCGTCGGCGCTCGGTTTCCTCTATGGTCTGCCGCATGGAGTCGGTAACCTTGTCGGCATACATTATGACGCGGCCGTTGAGGTTGCGCGCGGCGCGGCCAACGGTCTGCGTCAGCGAGCGGTGCGACCGCAGGAAGCCCTCCTTGTCGGCGTCGAGTATCGCAACCAGGCTCACTTCGGGCAGGTCAAGGCCCTCGCGCAGCAGGTTCACGCCGATAAGAACATCGTAGACCCCGGCGCGCAGGTCGTCGAGAATCTTTATGCGTTCCATGGTGTCTACGTCGCTGTGCATATAGGCAGTCTGGATGTCGAACTTCTGCAGATAGGCGTTCAGCTCCTCGGCCATGCGTTTGGTCAGGGTGGTGACCAGCGTGCGTTCGCCCAGCTCGGTGCGCTGGCGGATTTCTTCCATCAGGTCGTCGATCTGGTTCAGCGAGGGGCGCACTTCGATTATGGGGTCGAGCAGACCCGTGGGGCGGATAACCTGCTCTACAATCACGCCCTCGGAGCGCGCCAGCTCATAGTCGGCCGGAGTGGCGGAAACGTAGATGGTTTGCGGCACCATAGTCTCGAATTCCTCGAACTTGAGGGGGCGGTTGTCGAGCGCGGCCGGCAGGCGGAAGCCATAGTCGACCAGATTGTTCTTGCGCGAAACGTCGCCGCCATACATGGCGCGTATCTGCGGCACCGTTACATGGCTCTCGTCGATTATCGTGAGGAAATTCTTCGGGAAATAGTCCAGCAGGCAGAACGGGCGCTCGCCGGCGTTGCGGCCGTCGAAATAGCGCGAGTAGTTCTCAATGCCCGAGCAGTGGCCCAGCTCGCGAATCATTTCAATATCGTAGGTGACGCGCTCGCGTATGCGCTGCGCTTCCAGCAGGCGGTCCTCGCGCTCAAAGTCGCCTATGCGCTCGCCCAGGTCCAGCGCAATCTGGCTCAGGGCGGCGTTTTGGCGCTCCTGGCTCGTTACGAACAGGTTGGCCGGATAGATTTTGAAAATATCGTGTGCGCCGAGGCTTACGCCGTCGGTTGGGTGCACCGTTTTGATGCTTTCGATTTCGTCGCCCCAGAAGCTCACTCTGACCGTGATTTCTTCGTAGGCCAGGCGGATTTCCACCGTGTCGCCGCGAACGCGGAAAGTGCCGCGCGAAAGGTCGGCCTCGTTGCGGCTATAGAGCGAGCTGACCAGCTTGCGCAGAAAATCGTTGCGGCCAATGTGCTGGCCCACACGGATTTCTATAACGTTGGCGTCGAAGTCGGCCGGATTGCCCATGCCGAACAGGCAACTCACCGAGCTGACAACCACAACGTCCTGACGCCCCGACAACAGCGCCGAAACAGTTGAGAGCCTCAGGCGCTCGATTTCGTCGTTGATCATCAGGTCCTTCTCTATATAGCGGTCTATGCCGGGAATATACGCTTCGGGTTGGTAATAGTCATAGTAGCTGACGAAATACTGAACCGAATTATCCGGAAAAAACTGCTTGAACTCAGAGTAGAGCTGAGCAGCCAGAGTTTTATTGTGCGAAAGAATAAGCGTTGGCCGCTGGACCTTTTCGATAACGTTAGCCATCGTAAAGGTCTTGCCCGAGCCGGTAACGCCCAGAAGCACCTGAGAGTCCGTGTCGTCGAGCACGCCCTTGGCCAGCGCTTCGATTGCCTGGGGTTGGTCGCCGGTAGGCTTATATGCAGAATTGAGTTTAAATTCCATAACCCGCAAAGTTAAGGAAAATTCCCGACACCGCCAACTCCAACCGCTTCCGATTATAGCTATTTTAGCTAATTTAGCTATTGTAGCTATTTGATTTGGTGGTTTGGGAAATTATTCGTAACTTTGCGGCGCTCTTAGAGCATATAAACCAATTTTTTAACCAACCAAAACCAAAATGAACAACTACGAAACCGTTTTCATTCTGACTCCCGTTTTGTCTGACGCTCAGGCAAAGGAAGCGGTAGAAAAGTTCACTAAACTGCTCACCGACAACGGTGCAACCATCGTGAACGAAGAAAACTGGGGCCTGCGCAAACTCGCTTACCCCATCGACAAAAAGTCGACCGGCTACTACACTCTGGTAGAATTCGATGCCGAACCGACCATCGTTAAGAAGCTCGAAACCGCTTATCGCCGCGACGAAAACGTTATGCGCTTCCTGACTTTCCGTCTCGACAAGTATGCTAAAGAATATGCCGACAAGCGTCGCGCCCGCCGCGCCAACGCTGCTCAGGCTCCCGTTGAACAGGCCCCCGTTGCCGAATAATCCCGACGAATAATCATTATGGCACAAGCAAATTCCGAAATCCGCTATCTGGCCTCCACCAACGTGGATAAGACCAAAAAGAAATACTGTCGTTTCAAACGCAGCGGCATCAAGTATATCGACTACAAGGATCCCGAATTCCTGAAAAAGTTCCTCAACGAACAGGGCAAACTGCTTCCCCGCCGCATCACCGGCACTTCGCTGAAGTTCCAGCGTCGCGTAGCTCAGGCCGTTAAGCGTGCTCGCCACCTGGCTCTGCTGCCCTACGTAACCGACCTTATGAAATAATTATAACCCACAAAGGAGACAAATTAAGCTATGAAACTGATTCTTATTGAAGATGTCCCCAATCTGGGATATAAAGACGACGTTGTTGAGGTTAAATCCGGCTATGGCCGCAACTACCTCATTCCCCAGCGCAAGGCTGTTATCGCCACCGAATCCGCTCTGAAGGTTCTGGCTGAAAACCAGCGTCAGCGCGCCCACAAGCTCGCCGCTATCAAGGCTGCTGCCGAACAGGCTGCCGCCGCTCTGGAAGGCGTAGTTCTGACCATTGCCGCCAAGGTTGCCGAATCCGGCACTATTTATGGCGCAGTGAACGCCGCTTCCGTTGCTGAAGCTCTGCAGAAGCTCGGCCACGAAGTTGACCGCAAGATCATTTCGCTCAACTCCACCATCAAGGAAGTTGGCAGCTACACCGCAACCATCCGCTTCCACAAGGACGTTACCGCTCAGGTTCCCGTTGAAGTGGTTGCCGAAGTGGCCGAAGCTTAATCGCTTGACATTAACGAAACCCAAAAAGGAGCTGCGTCTGACCGACGCGGCTCCTTTTGTTTTGATGATAAGCGAAAATTTCGTAAATTTGCAGAAAGTTTAATTGCAAATAATGGAAGACTCAAGAATAAAAGTGGGGATTACCCACGGCGACTATAACGGCGTTGGCTACGAGGTTATACTCAAAGCCTTCGAGGACCCTCAGATGTTTGAACTATGTACGCCGGTAGTTTACGGCTCGCAGCGCATAGCCTCGCACTACCGCAAGATGCTCGACATTCAGCAGGTGGCGGTTCATCGGCCGGAGCGCGCGGCCAATGCCAAGGACGACGCGCTGAATTTCATCAACGTTGTCGGCGACGACGAACCGATAGAACCCGGAAAGAACACCGAAGCAGCCGGCAAAGCCGCACGCGCCGCGCTGGAGCGCGCGGTGGCCGACCTCAAGGCCGGCGAGATTGACGTTCTGGTCACTGCTCCGATCAACAAGGAAAACGTGCAGTCAGCGGAGTTCCGCTTTCCCGGCCATACGGAATATCTTGAGTCGGCGCTCGGTGAGGAAGGTAATGACCGCGCGCTGATGATTATGGCGGCCGACAACGGCCTGCGCGTCGCACTGGCCACTATTCATTTGCCGCTGGCGAATGTGGCCCAACAGCTCACCACCGAGCTGCTGGTTAGTCGTTTAGAAGAATTCAACCGTTCGCTGATGCGCGACTTCGGCGTTCACTCGCCCCGCATAGCGGTGCTCGCCCTCAATCCCCATGCCGGCGACGGCGGCCTGCTCGGCAAAGAGGAGTCGGATATTATCGAGCCGGCGATTGCCGAAGCCAACAACCTGCGCATCCAGGCCTTCGGCCCCTATAGTGCCGACGGCTTTTTCGGCGCGGCTCATCATCTGCACTTCGACGGTGTGCTGGCAATGTATCACGACCAGGGGCTCATTCCCTTCAAGGCCCTCTGCGGCAATCAGGGCGTGAATTTCACTGCCGGACTGCCCTTTGTTCGTACGTCGCCCGACCATGGCACCGCCTTCGATATTGCCGGCCGCAACGAGGCCGACCCTCAGTCCATGCGTCAGGCAATCTATATGGCCATCGATGCGCTGCGCAACCGCCGGCGCCATGAGGAGGCCTTTGCTTCACCGCTGCCCAAACTTTATCAGGAAAGGAGCGCCCGCAATGAGTGAAATTAAAGAAACAGAAGAATATATCCGCCCCGACGTTATCAACGCCGCCGACCTGATGGAGATGGTTCCGCAGCTGCGCAACCGCCCGAAGCTGGCCGAGCGTTTGATTCGCTGGGTGAGAATGGATGCGGTCAATGACTTCCACGCCAAGGTGCTCGACACTCCCGGGCCGCGCGCCGCAACGCGTTTGATTTCCGAGGCTTTCGGTTCGACGATGAAGGTTGATAACGCCGAAGTGCTCGACCGGCTGCCCGAGGGTGCGTTCATAACGGTGAGCAATCATCCGTTTGGCGCGGTTGACGGCATAGCCCTGATTTCGCTTATCGGCGAGCGTCGGCCCGACTTCAAGGTGATGGTCAACATGATTCTGAACCGCATCGGTGCCATGCGTCCGAACTTCATAGCCGTAGACCCGATGGCTCAGGCCGATCCGGCCAAGCGTGCGGTGTCGGTCAACGGTATCCGCGCCTGCATCCGTCAGCTCAAGGAGGGCAAGCCGCTCGGCTTCTTCCCCGCCGGCGCCATGAGCAAAATAGACTGGCGCGGCCGCTTGGAGGACCGCCCCTGGCAAGACTCAGTGCTCCAGCTTATTTATCGTGCCAAAGTGCCCGTGATTCCCATTTTCTTCCAGGGCTCGAACTCAATGGTGTTCAACATAGCGGGCAAACTCTGCTGGCCGCTGCGCACTCTGCTGCTGCCGCGCGAGGTGGTAAAAAAGTGCGGAACGGAAATCCACGTTACCATCGGCGACCCCATAACGCTCGAGGAGCAGATGCCCTATCGCGAATCGGCCGAAACTCTCGGCGCTTTCCTTCGCGAGCGCACCTACTCCTTGCGTCAGAAGAAATAAGGGTCAGATAAAATTTATTTGCGATAGCGGGCGGCCTGCTCTTCGATAAGCGCCGCATCGTTGAAGTAGTTTATGCGCATTGCGTTGCGAACTTCTTCAAGGGTTTTTGCGGCCGTTTCGCGGGCAACTTCCGAGCCTTTGCGCAGAATCTCGTAGACTTCGGGAATGTTCTGCTCGTAGTATTTGCGACGTTCGCGAATCGGGGTGAGCATTTCTTCCAGAATGTTGATGAGGAGCTTCTTGACGGTGCCGTCGCCGAGTCCGCCACGGGTGTAGTGGGCCTTCATTTCGTCGAGGTTGGCATAGTCGGGCAGATATTTTGCAAAGTGTTCGTCGCGGCAGAAAGCGTCGAGATAAATGAACGGCGCGTTGCCTTCGAGGTGTCCGGGCGAGTCGATGGTCAGGTGCTCCGGGTCGGTATACATGCTGTTGACCTTCTTTTTGACTTCCTTGGGGGTGTCGGAAAGGTAAATGCAGTTGCCGAGGCTCTTGCTCATCTTGGCTTTGCCGTCGGTTCCGGGCAGACGCATGCAGGCGGCGTTGTCGGGCAGCAGGATTTCGGGTTCAACGAGGGTGGGGCCATAGATGTTGTTGAAGCGGTTGACTATTTCGCGGGTGAGCTCAATCATGGGCGCCTGGACCTCGCCACCGGGAACTGTGGTGGCCTTGAATGCGGTGATGTCCGAAGCCTGGCTCACGGGGTAGCAGAAGAAGCCGACCGGGATGGACTGCTCGAAGTTGCGCATCTTGATTTCGGTTTTCACGGTAGGGTTGCGCTGAACGCGGCTAACCGTTACCAGGTTCATGTAGTAGAACGCCAGTTCGCACAGTTCGGGCACCTGAGTCTGGATGAAAATGGTGGTTTTGGTCGGGTCAATGCCTACCGAGAGATAGTCCAGCGCCACTTCGATAACGTTCTGGCGCACCTTTTCGGGGTTGTCGGCGTTGTCGGTCAGGGCCTGGGCATCGGCGATCATAACGAAAATTTTGGAGAAGTCGCCCGTGTTCTGCAGTTCCACGCGGCGGCGCAGCGAGCCTACAAAGTGGCCCAGATGCAGTTTGCCGGTCGGGCGGTCGCCCGTAAGAATAATTTTTTCCATAAATGCTAAGTCAATTTCTTAGCGCAAAGATACCAATTTTCCCATAACCCACCAAATTTATCCGGCCTTTTGGCTTAGACCGGAAAATAACGCTATACCTCTACGATATAGTCGCCCCTGTAAAGCTGATTTATGCGGTTCTCGATGTCTTTTAATGAAATTGCTCCGCTATCGAGCTGTTTTTTATTCACTAATAAGTAGATGGTGTTCGAAAGGTCTGATACCTGATAGAATGTTTCGGGACCGAATAAGTTGACCATCATTCTGCGATAGAAACGAAAACGTCGGCTCCCATTCTCCAAATCAATTCTCTTGTTGATAATATCTGCCTCCAAATCCGGTGCGGCAACGAATCCGAATGATGTCTGCCGGTTCTTATAGAAGTATTTAAGCATTATCTCAATGCAAGAACGGATAATCGTTCGCGGCTCAAAATCATTAGTCAGCATCGAGTAGCGGTCCTTGCTTTTCTCAACTCCTTTCCAATAGAACTTTATCCCGTAAAAATCATTCTCGAAATATTCTACCTCAACAATGTATCTTTTGTTGCTTTTGCGAGAACGGAAGGTCCATAAATCAAGAATGCGAAGAGAACAGGCGTCCTTGCTTCGCATTATAAAAGAGGGATTATAATATCCGGGAGATTGATTCATGGAAGAAGATACTGATATGCAGGTATCCTCAGGCTCTGCTGTTCATCTTCGGTCAGCACTTTGAGCTTTAAAGGCGCAGACGCAGCTGATGAATCGCAACAAAGCCTTGAAACTGGCGCGATTATCGAATATGGCTTGTTTTTGGTTGCTTTCATGAGCGCAAATATAAACATAATTTTATAATAAAAAAAGGAGGGGCGCGGATTTTTGGTCCGACGCCCCTCCCCTCACGTTTCAACTATTTATTTATGAGAGCCTCTGCACCCAGTTTCTCAACTCAGTAACAGAGGACGAGGGATGCATTTCTTGGGTCGCATATTTTCAATAGCTGCTATAAGAACACTCCCGGGGGCTTAAAAGTTAGGTCGGCATACGTTAAAATCCCGTTAAAAATTCCTTTAGATTTAGAGGATTTTTGCGTAACTTTGCGCCCGTAATGATTGCCATCCGTAACCTTTCGGTCGAATTCAGCGCCAAGACGCTGCTCGACAATATCAACTACGTCATCAACCGCCGCGACCGCATAGCTCTTGTGGGGAAAAATGGCGCGGGGAAGTCTACGATGCTCAAAATCATTGCCGGGCTGCAGCGCCCAACGTCGGGCCATGTGGATGTGCCTTCGGGCGTTACTATCGGTTATCTTCCTCAGCACATGACCACTGAAGACAGCTGCTCGGTTATCGACGAGGCCCGCAAGGCTTTCGGTCACCTCAAGGAAATGCAGCAGCGGCTCGATGCGCTCAATGCCGAGCTGGCCGAGCGCACCGACTATGAGTCGGACTCCTACGCCGAGCTGATTGACCGCGTGACCACCATGACCGAGCGCCTGGCTATGGAAGATGGCAGCGGCGGCGAGGCAGAGATTGAAAAGACGCTCATGGGTCTGGGCTTTGTGCGCGCCGATTTCGACCGCCCCACCAGCGAGTTTTCCGGCGGCTGGCGCATGCGCATAGAGCTGGCCAAGATTCTGCTGCAGCGCCCCGATGTTTTGCTGCTCGACGAACCGACCAACCACCTCGACATCGAATCGATTCAGTGGCTGGAAACTTTTCTGACGCAGAAGGCGGGCGCAGTGGTGTTGGTCAGCCACGACCGCGCGTTTATCGACAACGTTACCAACCGCACCATAGAAATATCGCTCGGAAAGATTTATGACTACGCCGTAAATTATTCCAAATACGTTGAGCTTCACCGCGAACGCATCGAACAGCAGATGCGCGCCTATCAGAACCAGCAGAAGCAGATTGCCGACACCGAGGAGTTTATTGAGCGTTTCCGCTACAAGGCGACCAAGGCCGTGCAGGTTCAGAGCCGCATGAAGCAGCTGGCAAAAATCGAGCGCATAGAGGTTGATGAGGTCGACACATCGCACCTGAACCTGCGCTTTCCGCCGGCTCCGCGGTCGGGCGACTATCCGGTGATTGCCGATGCGGTTTGCAAGCGCTATGGCTACCATCAGGTGTTTTCCGACGCCACATTAACCATTACGCGTGGCGAAAAGGTGGCTTTTGTGGGCAAAAATGGCGAAGGCAAGTCGACGCTCGTTAAGTGCATCATGGGCGAGATTCCGTTCGACGGCTCGCTGCGCATAGGCCATAACGTTAAAATCGGATATTTCGCCCAGAACCAGGCGCAGCTGCTCGATGGGGAGCTGACGGTGTTTGACACGATTGACCGAGTGGCCGTTGGCGACATCCGCACCAAAATCCGCGACATTCTCGGCGCCTTCATGTTCGGAGGCGAGGCTTCGGATAAGAAGGTGAAGGTTCTAAGCGGCGGCGAAAAAACGCGTCTGGCAATGATCCGGCTGCTTCTGGAGCCGGTGAACCTGCTGATTCTCGACGAACCGACCAACCACCTCGACATGGCCACCAAGGATATTCTCAAGCAGGCCATAAAGGATTTTGACGGCACGGTTATCGTTGTTAGCCACGACCGCGAGTTCCTCGACGGGCTCGTTGAAAAGGTATATGAATTCGGCGGAGGCCGGGTGCGCGAGTGCCTGGGCGGCATCTACGAATTCCTTGAAAAGAAAAAACTCGACTCGCTGCGTGAGCTCGAGCGCTCGAAAACCGTTGCCGCTCCGAAGGCGGAGAAGGCGGCAGCCGCGACAGCTGAGCCGGCTGCGGGAGCCCCGCGCAAACTCACCTATGAGGAGAAAAAGGAGCGCGACCGCGCAGTGAACCGCGCCAAACGCGCCGTGGCCGACGCCGAAGCGCAGATAGCCGCCATCGAAGCGGAAATCGCCGAACTGGAGGCTACGCTCAGTGCCGGCGGCGAGCAGGCTCCCGACATCTACGACCGCCACGCCGCTCTGGGCAAGAAGCTCGACAACGCAATGAGCGTTTGGGAGCTCGCGCAAATGGAACTCGACGAATTAAACAGTAAATATAATTTATCGTAATAAAAACTTATGGACATAATCCTTCAACTGCTCTCACCCGGCAATTCATCTCTGGCCGCCACTCTGGTGCTCTATTCCTTTGTGATAGCCGCCGGCATTTATCTGGGCAAAATCAAGGTTGCCGGCGTTTCGCTCGGCGTTACTTTCGTTCTTTTCGTCGGAATCCTCATGGGGCATTTCGGCTATATAGTTGACGGTGAAGTGCTCAAGTTTATCCGCGAATTCGGCCTTATACTCTTTATTTTCGCCATTGGTCTGCAGGTCGGTCCGGCGTTCTTCTCGTCGTTTAAGAAGGGAGGTGTCAGGCTTAACATATTGGCCGTGTGTATCGTTGTGCTCAACGTCGGCATCGCCGTTATCATCTATCTGCTCAACCGCGACTTCACCTCGCCGGCTGCCATTGTTGGCGTTCTGAGCGGCGCGGTAACCAATACTCCAGGACTTGCCGCTGCCCAGCAGGCGGTTACTCAGCCGGGCGCCGCCGATACTATGGCTATGGGCTACGCGGCTGCTTATCCGCTTGGCGTTGTGGGTATTATCGCTTCGATTCTGATTCTGCGCAAGGTTTTCCGAGTGAATATCGCCGACGAAATCAAGAAGCTCGACGACGAAGCAGCCGCCGAACAGCAGGCGCCCGCAAAAGTTAGCTTCGAGGTTACCAACGAGCGAGTAAACGGCCTGACGCTGAAGCAGCTCCACGACGTTATTCATTGCGACTTCGTTATCTCGCGCTTGCTCAACGCCTACAACGAGGTGGTTATTCCGACCTCGCAGACTCAGGTTCATGTGGGCGACAAGGTCAAGGTTATCATGTCGGCGCAAGACGAACTGGCGTTCAGCGCCATGCTCGGCCCGCAAATAGAAATGGAGTGGGACGACACTCCGAGCCAGGTGGTCAGCCGCCGCATAGTCCTGACTCAGCCCAAATATAACGGCATGACCCTCGGAAAGCTTCATCTCCACAGCGCCTACCAGCTCAATGCTACCCGAGTGAACCGCGGCGGCGTTGACCTGCTCGCATCGGCCGGCCTGCGCCTGCAGATGGGCGACCGCATCACGGTTGTTGGCGCGCTCAACGACATCAACCGCCTTGCTGACAAACTCGGCAACTCCATGCGTCGCCTCAATGAGCCGAACCTAATGACTATCTTTATCGGCATTCTGCTCGGCATACTTGTGGGCTCTATTGACCTCGGCTACGGCATGAAGCTCGGCTTGGCCGGCGGTCCGCTGATCGTTGCCATCCTGCTTTCGCGCTTCGGCTACAAGGCCAAGCTGATAACCTACACCTCATCGTCGGCATCAATGCTCATGCGTGAGCTGGGTATATGCCTGTTTCTTGCTTCAGTCGGCATAGCCGCGGGTAAGGGCTTTGCGGCGACAACGTTTAATCTCACCGGTATGTGGTGGGTTATCTGGGGCTTTATCATCACCGTGGTGCCGCTGCTGCTTGTCGGCGCTATAGCCCGCAAGGTCTACAAAATCAATTTCCTGCACATCATGGGTCTCATGTCGGGCAGCTACACTGACCCGCCGGCGCTGGCCTATGGCAGCAATTCCACCCAGAGCGATGCTCCCGCAGTGGCCTATTCGACCGTTTACCCGCTGACCATGTTCCTGCGCGTAGTCAGCGCCCAAATCCTCGTCCTCGCCTTTATGTAAACAGGCCACTCATTGGACTTTATGAAGGTAATCTTCTAAGTCCCACGCAGCGAGGTGCCTTACGCCGTCGCGTGTAGGGAACGTTTCTTCGTCCATCGTAATTAGGAGTTTTTCACCTTCACCCTTGATTCCCTTGAACGCGCAGTATTCTCTTTCGGCGGTGGTCTGATCCTCTACGCTGTAAGCAACCTGAATATACAGGATATTTCGTGCGGATTTAGCCACAAAATCAACTTCACCGTTGTGGAGCACACCGGTGTTGACCTCATAGCCCTTTCTCAGCAACGTCATATACACTATGCCTTCAAGTGCATAGCCTCTTCCATACCCTGCGGTCGGGAACAGATAATTATGGTATGCCTGATCATTGGGATAAATCTTGAAATTACCGCCAAGCAGTTCTTTGCCTGAAATCTTGTATCTGACCGACTTGTGCAATAGAAACGCTTCCTGCATATATTCGATATATGCAGCGACTGTTTCATAGCTTGCTTTGCTTCCGCGACCTTTGATAAAATTTACTATCCCCGTAACAGATACCATATTTGCGGCATTATTGACCAGATATGAGAATAGATTTTCAAGAAGCGCCACATCTTTGATTGCATAGCGCCTTACTATGTCTTTCAGCATTATGGAATCTCGTAGACCTTCCACATAACGTTGCTTCACTTCTGTGTCAGGGAGATTGATCAATTCAGGCAATCCGCCGTCTTTAAGGTATTTGAGAAAGGACTCTCTACCCTTTTTCAGCTTCCATACTTCTTGGTATTCCGAATAGGAGAAAGGGTATACATTCATTCCAATGTACCTGCCTGAAAGTAGTGTTGACAATTCGCCTGACAGCAATCGGGAATTGGAGCCGGATAAGAATACCTCAGCCTCAAAAGTATAGTCCTGCGAAAGAGAATTCACAGTTCTTTCCCATCCAATAATATCCTGCACTTCATCAATGAAGATATATATTTTTCCGTCAGTGGCGATTTCATTCCTATACGCTTTAATCAAGGCATCAAGATCATCACCTGTTTGAAGAAAATTGAATACAGACAATTCTCTGTTTATGAATAATATATTGTGACAATCAACACCGGATTCAACCAGTTGCATCGCCAACTGTCGCATGATGTAACTTTTGCCAGCTCTTCGTTGCCCTGTCAAAACTTTTACTAATCGATTGCCGGTAAAACTTGACAGTCTGGAGGTGTATTCAGGTCGTTGGTGTCCGGTTGGGAGGACATTCCCATTCCAAAGATTATATGCCGCAATCTTATTCAGTGTTTCTTTCATGCTTAAAATATTTGCTACAAAGTTAGTGATTTTTTCGAATGTAGTCTAAAAATTTGCGCAAAAAATGCGATTTTTCGATTTTAGTCTAAAATTTCTGTAATTATTGATGTTTTTTTAGAGTGCGGTCGAAAATGTAAGATCGTAAACTTGCGGCTTGCAAGCTCCCGGAGTGTGCTATTTATTTGGAGAGGTGGGAGGTAAGGTAGGCGGTCATTTGGTCGGGGTGGTTGCAACCTATGACGTATTTTATTGAAATAAGGCGGTGGCAATCAGAATGAGGAGTATAGACAGTATCGAGAAGAAAGCGACTGCATCTCCGATGGTTGCAATGCACGCAATAAGCGACCCTCCGGCGAGAATGGTCGTAAGGCAAGTAGCCAACCGGCTATAAGATATTCTGTAGCGAATCATAAACTTGAGTAAATTAAAAATTTCGAGCCCTACCCGTGGGGCAGGACTCGATTTGATCTTTTTTATAGTGCAGTTAGGCGCTACGGGGCCTCCTAAGTACACTTTATCAGTTGCAAAGTTAGTGATATTTCATGGATTAAACAAATTTTCGGGTGTTTTGCTTGTTCGGATTAACATTTTTTTGAAAATCAAGCAGGTCCCTTTCCTCCGGATAGTTCCTATGGTACAATTCCGGTAAGTGTTTCTATGGTTTGGCGGATGGAAGGTGTTTTTGCATAAAGTTGTAAAGTCGCCGCAGAAATTTCTTTGTGCATATCGATTGCCCGATTGACTGAGATTGTTTTCAATAAAAAGTCAACAACGGCTAAGACTCCGCTGATGCCATTGCGGCTGCGGTTGATTCCGCTAAATGAGCACGCTCTTCCTGATCTGATACCATTGATTAGCTTTAAATCGAATATCACTTTGCCGTGGGCGCAAGCATTACGGAGTTCTCGGATAGCAGAAAGATAGCTTTTGAAAGTTCCTATGGCCGGTTCTCCGAAGCGGTTGCTGATAAGTTTTTTATCATTGTCCCATATGAGGCTGTCATACAATGTCTCAATGTTGCCGAGAGTCATGTATTCGATTGTTTTCCATGCCGGAGCATATTGGCCGATATATTTATCGTGGTGACGTTTTATTACCTCATTTTTCCGTATGGCATTATAGGCTGCAGAGGGAAAATCTTCGATGAATTTTTGCGAAACCACGTTGGGGTCAACGAACCAGGTCGGATTGTCGATATATTTGTTTGAAAGTTCGTTTACTACAGTCGTGCGTATCGCAACTTCGATTCTCGCCAGATACCGGTTAAGTATATTTCTAATGTCAAAGTCGAAATAATAAAGCGCGACAACATCCTCAATTTTTGTGCCCGGGCGTACGTTGTGGCTACGGTTTCTGCCATGAGCCGGATATGTTATTTCAAATGGATGTATATAAAAACCGAGCCGATAATATCCAATGTCGGATAAACATTCCTTGGCTTTAGATTCATTGAGAATTTCAATACCATGATCTCGCAGCTTGTCGATTTGTTCATCAATGGACTTGGCTTTCTTGGGGTATGGTATTTTATTGTGAGCCATGGAATTCCGTTTTAAAAGTCTTTGCCCGATGTGTTTGTGGCGGATTGGGGGTCGAGGCGGTGGCGGATGTAGG
>CAMWSP010000013.1 GCA_947176935.1 uncultured Porphyromonadaceae bacterium
TAAGGATATCTATCCTATCTATAACGCCAACGGCACTGTTAGCCTCGCAATCAACAACGCTGCAGGTAAGGCTACCGTAACCGAAGGCGAAACCACCACCACCGAATACTACACTCTCGATGCTTCCAATGGTTCCGCATATCTCGGCAACTGGATTCCTAATGACGCCGGTACCAACTGGACTGCCTACCAGCTCGACATGACCAACGGCACCGAAGCTGCTCTGGCAGCTGTTAAAGCAGCCCTTGTTAAAGAAGCTGCCGACGCAATGATTCAGGAATATGTTGGTTACTTCAATGCCTATATTGAAAATGTACCCTGGGTAGCTGAAGAACTTCAGGCCGGTATTGCCGCTCTTAATGCTCTGCAGCCCACTGAAGCCTACTCCGATGAGATTGTTGCTATCTGGAACACCGCCTGCGACAACGCCAATGCTACTCTCAAAACTATTTTCAACGGCAAGATTGTTGCTCTGAAGAGCCCGCGCCGTGTAGCTCTCGGCAATGCTCCCTATGTAGGCACCAATGTTGAAGCCGACAAGTATGCCGAAGTTGCTACTTTCGCCAACGCTACTGCTGACTTCACCATGACCACCAGCGGTGAAGAAGGTGGCTACATCTTCTATAACGAAGCTACTCAGACCTACATCGGCACCGGTTGCACTCCCGTTGCTGAAGAATCTGCCGCTCAGGTTCTCTATCCCTACCTCCGCGCTCAGGGAGCATATGCCGGTTTGGCTCTGGCTACCGAAGCCAATGGCACCAACGGCCTGAACTTCCAGAGCTGGGCTAATGGTTCGGTTTCTTTCTATCTCGTTGCTGACGAAGGCTCCATCTGGTCGCTCGTTGAAGCTGACGACGCTGCCAAGTCGAAAGACGTTATCGATGCAAACGTTGCCAAGCTCGCTCCTTATATTGACTATCTGCCCGAAATGGTTGCCAATATCCTGACCGACGCTATCGACGATATCAAGGCTCTGACCTACTCCGAAACCATTGCCGACGAAGCTGCTGAAATCGCTGAAACCGCTCTGGCTTCTGCCAACGAACTCCTTGCCACCGGCATGAACGGCATCAAGCTGACTCTGCTCAACCTCCGTCAGAACAAGTTCATGAGCATTGCCAACGATGTTTGGGTTTACTCTGAATATAACGACGTTGCAGAAACCGAATTCACCTTCAAGGCTCAGGCCGACGGCGGTTACATCCTCTACAACGAAGCTGCCAACATCTATATCGGTGCTGCTGTTACCGATGCCGGCGGTAGCCAGACCGACGTTCAGGTTGCCACCGAAGAAGCTGATGCTCAGGTGCTCTATCCCTTCATCCACCACAATGGTAATTTCTATGGTGTAGCTCTCGCACTCGAAGCTAATCCCACCGGTGCCACCACCTCTCTGAACACCAACAATAACGCATCCATTTTCCACACCTACAGAGCAGACGACGGTGGCTCGATCTTCGGCCTGCTTCCCTTCGGCAAGCGCTCCGGCATCGATGCAGTTGCTGCTCCCGCCAAGGCTCAGCTCCAGGGCATCTACGACCTCCAGGGCCGCAAGCTCGCTGCTCCTGTTAAGGGTATCAACATCATTAACGGCGTAAAAGTACTTGTTAAATAACAAGTTCAACTAATAACCAAATTCGGTGAGACTGGCTCCAAATTCAAGTATTCGGGTCAGCCTCACCTTTGCCTAAAAATTATCTTTAATATAAACCAACCAATTATCAATGAATAGTAACAATTTTGATTGGCGGAAAGGCTTGATATTTGCCGCGGCCCTTGCATTAGTGGCCCCCGTCAGCGCTTATGCTTTGCCGGAGCCCTCGAGCGCTTCCGCTCCCGCATCGGCAGCCAAGCGTACGATTACCGGCGTTGTTGTCGACGCTCAGGACGGCGAACCGCTCCCCGGCGCTACCGTTGCTGTTGTAGGCGACAAAAATGCTATCACTGCTACCGACATCGACGGTAACTTCTCGCTCACCATCGCTTCGAGCAAGAAAACCGTTCTTCTCGTTAGCTATGTGGGTTATAACGAAATGCGCGTTCCGGTCGATGACCTCGGTTTCGTTAAAGTTGAAATGAAAGGTTCGAGCAACACCCTCGACGAAGTCGTAGTTGTCGGCGCAGGTACCCAGAAGCGTGTATCCGTGACCGGTGCTATCACCTCGGTTAAGGGCGATGACCTCCGCATGCCTGCCGGCAACCTCACCACCGCACTGGCCGGTAAAATCGCCGGCGTGGTTTCTTCGACCCGAAGCGGCGAACCCGGTAGCTCCGCAGAATTCTATATCCGCGGTATCGGCACCTTCGGCGGCCGTCAGACTCCTCTGATTCTGCTCGACGACGTTGAAATCTCCGCTTCCGACCTCGACTACATCCCCGCTGAAAACATCGAATCGTTCTCGATTCTGAAAGACGCATCCGCAACCGCTATCTACGGTTCTCGCGGTGCAAACGGCGTTATGATCGTAAAGACCAAGGGCGGTGACTACAACTCCCAGACCCGCATCGGCGTAAGCTTCGAAAACTCCTTTAACTTCAAAGGTGAATTCCCTGACTTCCTCGATGGTCCCTCGTTCATGAACCTCTATAACAAGGCTCGCATCGCCCGCGGCAATGAACCCGCCTATGGCGAGGACATCATCGCAGCTACCCGCGAGGGCGTTAACCCCTATCTCTACCCCAACGTTGACTGGGAAGGCCTCCTTTTCCGCGACATGGCAATGCGCCAGCGCGCCAACGTTAACGTTAGCGGTGGTGGTTCCAAGGTGCGCTACTACATGTCGCTCGACTTCCAGCACGAAGACGGCCTTCTGAACACTTCCAAGAACTACTCCTGGAACAACAACGTTCAGATTTATAACTACACCTTCCAGAACAACATCGCCTACAAGCTGACTCCGACCACCACCATTGAAATGAACATGAACGCCCAGATTCGTTCAAGTTCGGGTCCGAACCTCAGCAACGCCGACGACCAGCCCATCGTGGCTCCGTCGAGCTCGGTGTTCAGCTATATCCTGACCACCAACCCGATTGTGTTCCCCGTAAGCTATCCCGGTCTGCCCGACGATAACTTTGTTCGCTACGGTACTCGCCGCGACGCTGACCACACTCAGGTTAACCCCTATGCCGCACTCAATTCCGGCTATGGTCAGACCAACGAAAACACCATCAACACCGTAGTTAAACTCAAACAGGACCTCGACTTCATTACCAAGGGCCTGAAATTCGACGCCTGGGTTAACTTCAAGAACTGGAGCTACAGTGGCTTCAGCCGTCGCGTAGTTCCCTACTACTATCAGATCGTTAACCCCTCGCAGTATCCCGTTCAGGACGAAAATGGCCAGCCCTACTACGACGCTGAAGAAATGCTTACCCTCGTTTCCGAAGGTAACGTTTACATGACCGAAAAGGGCCCCCGCCGCAGCTCCGACCAGACCTTCGAACTCCAGGCTAACTTCAACTGGAACCGCAAGTTCGGTCTCCACGACGTTAGCGCCATGGTTCTCTACCGTCAGCGCCAATATCGCAGCTCCATCCTGCCCCAGCGCAACCAGGGCTTCTCGTTCCGCGCAACCTACGACTACGCTCACCGCTACCTGCTGGAATTCAACGCCGGTTATAATGGCACCGAACGTCTGGCCAAGCAGGACCGCTTCGGCTTCTTCCCCGCAGCTTCGCTGGGTTGGGTAGTAAGCAACGAAAAATTCTTCGAACCCGCTTCGAACGTTATCACCAACCTGAAGCTCCGCGGTTCTTATGGTCTTGTTGGTTCCGACGACCTGGCTTCGCCCGGCGGCTCGCACTTCCTCTACATCAACAAACTGGATGGCAACTCGATCAACTCGGTTCAGTTCACCACCGGTGACTTCCACGACGGCGCTGCCCTGACCTATGGCGGTCCCGAACTCGCCTACTATGCAATGACCGGCCTGGGCTGGGAAAAATCGCGCAAGGCTGACGTTGGTATCGACCTCACCCTGTTCGGCAAACTCAGCCTCGTTGCTGACTACTTCAACGAACAGCGCTACGACATCTTCCTCAACCGCGAAGCTTGGCCTGAATCTCTTGCTTACTACATCTCCAAGCCCTGGGCTAACAAGGGTAAGATGCAGAACGTAGGTTTCGAAGTTTCGGCTGACTATAACCAGCGCATCAACAACGACTGGAGCATCAGCTTCCGTGGCAACATCTCCTACTCCGAAAATAAGATTCTTGACTGGGACGACCCGGAATATCTCTACACCTGGAAGTCCAACTACCGCACCAACAAGCCTTATCCCGGCAATAGCTGCCTCTATGGCTACATCGCCGAAGGCCTCTTCCAGTCGCAGGAAGAAATCGACGCTGCTCCTATTCAGCAGGTTGGCCAGAGCACCGTTCGCGTAGGTGATATCCGCTACCGCGACCTCAACGGCGACGGTATTATCAACTCCGACGACCAGACCATGATCAGCGAATACGGTTCCGTTCCCCGCATCCAGTATGGTTTCGGTGCCACCGTTAACTTCAAGAAGTTTGACTTCGGCTTCCAGTTCGTTGGCCAGGCCAAGCGCTCGATCTTTGCCAGCGGCCTCGATCCCTTCATGGAATCCGGTAACACCAGCCCCCGCAACGTTCTGTCTTGGGTAGCCGATAACTACTTCGATCCCGAACTCCAGAACTTCGATGCCCAGTATCCTCTGCTCGGCACCACCTCTGTTGAAGTTTCCAACAACACCCCCAACTCCACCTGGTGGCTCCGCGACGGCTCCTTCCTCCGCCTGAAAAACGTAGAACTCGGCTGGAGCTTCCCCTACGGCCGCGTTTATGTTGCCGGCACCAACCTGCTCCGCTTCAGCCCCTTCAAACTCTGGGATCCTGAACTCGCAAGCTGGAACAGCTACCCGCTGTCGAAGTCGGTTACCGTTGGCGTTCAAATCACTATCTAATCCTCTCCCTACTGTAAACCATAGTTAAAGCAATTATTTCTTATGAAAATCAATAATATTTTCAAAAGTGCGGTTTTTGCTCTTGCTGTTGGCACGGTGGCCGGTGTTACTTCGTGTAACTATCTCGACGTAGTACCCCCGGAACAGCCCGGCCTCGAAGACGCAATGAAAACCCACGCCACCGCACAAGGTTTCCTTTATTCCTGCTATGCCGGTCTGAACGACCGCAACCTTGCCGGCGGCGAGTATCAGGACAACGGCTTCAACGGCAGCACCGACGAATGGGTTATGCCCGCCGAGCAAGAAGCTTCTTATGGCACTCACTTCGCCGCTGCTAAAAATACGCAGACCACCAGCCTCACCAACATCAAACACCTCTGGGGCTCGATGTATCACTATATCGGCCAGTGCCTGCTCTTTGAAAGCCAGCTCAAAACCCTCGGCCGCGAATATCAGGTAACTGAATCCGACGCCGAAGAACGCGAATGGCTTGCCGAAACCCGCTTCCTGAAGGCATTCTATCACTATTGCCTCATGAGCGTTTACGGTCCTGTGCCCCTCACCACCGAGCGTATCCCCATGGACCTCGATGCCAGCGAATATGGCGGTCGTTTCCACATGGACTACCTCGCAAAGTATCTTGCCAATGAATTCGACCTGGCCGCTCAGGATCTGCCCGCTACCCGCGAGAGCAACGAATTCGGCCGTGCAACCAAAGTTATCGCCAAGGCCATGAAGGCCCGCCTGCTCCTGCTGGTTGCCTCGCCCCTCTATAACGGCGAATTCCCTTATCCCGACTGGAAGAACCCCAAGTTCGAAACCGATGGCTACGGCCGCGAACTCGTGTCGCACAAGTATGACCGCAAAAAGTGGGAAGATGCCTACGAAGCAGTCGACGACGCTATCAACGAAGCCATTATGGCCGGTCACTCCCTGATGACTGACTATAACGAAGAATCGAACGTTACGCTCGCTTCCATGAACTGGGTGCCCGTCGACATTGCCGACGAAACCCAAAAGGAAGAGTTCCTGCGTAAGATCATGCTCAACCGCTACATCCACTCCACCTCGCAGAGCGAAAACCCCGAAATCCTCTGGTCGCTCCGTCGCTCGATTCAGTATGTAGAGCCGGCCCGTATGCCGCTGCACTTCCTCAAGAACCCCAACGGCACTTGGTATGACGGCAGCTGGGCAGTTATCAACCCCACTCTGAACACAGCCGTTAACTTCCTGCTCATGGACGGCTCTCTGCCCGGCCAGAACCAGCGCAACGACGAAAACCTTGACTTCCCCGGCGTTAACGAATGGTATGAAGCCATGGCTAATGCCCCCGCCGGCCACGAAGACATGATCAACCTGGTTCGCAACCGCGACCCGCGTTTCTATGCCTGGATCGCTTTCGACGGCGGTAACTACCTCAGCCGTATCGCCAACGGTCAGCCCCTGACCCTTGACCTGAAGAAAGCTGAAAAGAACGGTCGTCAGTCCATGACCTCCAAGAACTACGCTTCGACCGGCTTCCTGACCATGAAGCACCTCGCTCCTCAGACTTCGGTTGCTCCTTCAGGCTCCGGCTTCGCTACTTCCCACGGTACTGACATGCCCACTGTTCTCTGCCGCCTGAGCGAACTCTACCTGATGCGTGCTGAATGCGCCGCATGGCTCGCTACCGACAACAAGCATGAATCAGGCGATGCCTTCTATGCCGCTCTTGCCATGGATGATATCAACATTATCCGTCAGCGTGCCGGCGTAGGCGAACTCACCGAAGCTCAGATCGGCAGCTCCTACACCGACCCCTGCAGCGGCCGCACCAAGGAAATGACCCTTACCGAATGGGCCCGCCAGGAACGCTTCATCGAACTCTGGGACGAAGGCTTCCGCTACTGCGACATCCGCCGCTGGGTTGCCGGCACCGAATATCTCGGCCCCGGTGTGCGTCAGGGTCTGAACGGTGGCGCCATGAACTGCGATTTGGCAACCTTCAACACTCCCAAGGTTATCAACGACGCATTCACCTTCGGCACCCGCCAGTATCTCTATCCTATCTTCATCAATGAGGTTTACAAGAACCCGCAGATGATTCAGGCTCCCGGCTTCTAATCGGATCCAACCATTTTGTTACACAAATTTCCACACAATAATTGGATGAAAAAGTTAATATTTGCATCGGGTCTTCTTGCCTTGTTGGCCACCGCCACCTCCTGCGAGAAGTATGACATATATCCCGAAGAATTCGATAGCGTATTCACCATCCGCGACGCCGGCACCAAGGAGCTTACTCTTTATGCCACCGACTCGCAGATTGAATACCCCGTTACAATCATGAAGGGCGGCTATGACCCCGAAGTTCACTCTACCGCCACCCTGAAAGTTATGAACCAGGAGGAATTCGACGCTTATAACGCCGACCTGGGTGGTCTGCCCTACATCCTGATCGCCCCTGAATGCTACTCGCTTTCAGCAACCGAACAGGTGCGTGAATGCCTCTATGATTTCGACTCCGCTGAAAAGAAGGCTGTCGTTGCCAACGTTTACATCAAGCCCGCTGAAATCCACAAGTGGATCAGCGAGAATGCTGCTGTAATCGGCAAGAACACCCCGGTAATTCCCATTACCCTCGTCAGCGAAACCGACACCGTTAACGCCTACGCCAACGTAGAGCTGCTGAAGGTTTCCGTTTCCCAGCCCGAATTCCACATCAGCGTTGACGTGGTTACCACCCGCACCCTGAACAAGCAGACCTTCGGCCCGAACCCCGGCGACAACGATTACACGGTTAACGCCACCATCAGCATTCCCTGTAATAACCCCTGGGGCTTCACTATGAATCTGGTTGATGATCCCGAAGTCATTGAAGACTATAATGACGATAATGGCACCACCTACCGCATTCTCGACAAGGCCAACTATACTTTCAAGTCTGCCTATGAGTTCACTCCCGGCGTTAAGAGCCTGCCCATCGAGCTGACCATCGCCCCCGATGACCTCCAGGTTGGCAAAACCTACGCCGTTGGCATCCGTTTCTCCGGCTCCAAGAACGGTGAGGCTCCTGCCATCGTATGGGATGACGCTGACAATAACCCCGGCGACGCTCTCAAGCTCGACACCGACCGCATCATGATCTTCACCGTTCGCGTGAACAACAACATGATTCTCGAAAAGGTTAACCTGAACGCAAGCATGGTTACCGGTAACGACGTTGAAGCAACCGAAGGTAGCATCGCCAACCTCTTCGACGGTGACACCGGCACCTACTTCCACTCCAGCTGGACTGCCGCTAAGCCTCGCGAAGAAATTTATGCTTCCTACCTGCAGATTGCTCTGCCCACCGAAATGACCAGCTTCCGCTTCAAGATTTCGAACCGTAACTCTTCGGCTGTTGCAGGTTACATGAAGACCGTTCACCTGTTCGGTACCAATGATCCCGACAACTGGCCCACTACGCCCTTCGCTAAGATCGAAAACATGAATGCTGCCGGTCTGCTCGATGGTGCTGCCGCTACTGCCAACTTCGGCTCTGACGACGAACCCTACACCGACGGCAAGTCATACAAGTACATCCGCTTCTGCGTAATGGAATCCGGTGGCGGTAGCCTCGGCGCTCCCTCGACCGGCATATTCTGGCACGCATCGGAATTCGAACTCTACGGAAAGTAATAATTCCTAATTATCAACCTCTCCTTATTTTCCAATCAAATGATCACTAAATTCTTGAAAACCCTCGCCATCGTGGCTCTGAGCACCGGACTTCCGGTGCTCAGCAGCTGCGCTGACAAGGAACCCGAACCGGAGCAGACCGCTTCCGGTTCCGAGTTCGTTATTGACCAAAAAGATAAGAACCAAACCTTTACTTTGGACGGCGGCTCCGTTACCATTCCCGTAACCACCACCATCCATAACTCCAAATGGTATCTGAGTCTCGAACCCGCCGACGCATCTTCGTGGATATCCTATTCTAAAACCGGTCCCACGGGCGCTCAGGGCGAAGTTCAGATCAGAGTCAGCAAAAACGATACTAAATCTGACCGCCAGGCAGTGCTGAAAGTTTCAACCACTACCGTGCGTCATGAAATTGTTATCAAGCAGTGGGCAACCAGCGACCTCCACGTCGAAGGCGACTTCGCCGTGAAGCCCGTAGGCGCCTCTGCCAGCAGCTATCAGCCCGGCGGCGAAATCGCGCTGAGCTACGACGATGACGTCACCACCATTTACCACTCCAACTGGAATCAGGCAAACAAGTTCCCCATTGAGCTGAAATATAATTTTGCAGGCACTGAGGAAATTGACTATGTTGAATATGTGCCCCGCTCCGGTGGTGGCAACGGCTGCTTCCAGGAGTTTGAGCTCTATATTGCCGAAGACTCCCGCCGCAGCAACTTCGAAATTGTTGACACCTATAACTTCAACGGTGCTTCCAGTCCCAGCCGCGTAACCCTGCCGGCCGGCAAGAAGCCCACTTCGGTTAAGTTCGTTGTAAAGAGCGGTGTTGGCGGCTATGCCAGCTGCGCCGAAATGCGTTTCTTCCGCTATAACAATGAAACCACTCTCGATCGTCAGCTGCTGGAAGTGTTTACCGACATTACCTGCTCTGAACTCAAACCCGGAGTAACCGACGAGCAGATCGAACAGCTCGACCCGATTTTCAAGCGCATTGCCGATGCTCTGAAGACCAACACCTACGACGAAATGGAGAAGTCTTTCCGCATCCACGAATATAACGCATATTCCAACCCTGCGCAGTGGGCCGAACCGCTGATGACCAAAATCTATTCCAACTGGGATAACCCCATGGGTATCGGCGTTAAGAAAGGCGAAAAAGTTGTTATTCTCGTTGGCGACACCCACGGCAACAACCTGTCTGTTCAGATTGTTGGCGAATATCAGTCCGATGCCACCAAGAATAATAGCTGGCGTCCGCAGAGTCAGGGCACCTTCCATAGCCTACGCCCCGGTGTGAACCAGCTCGTGGCCGACCAGGAAGGTCAGCTCTTCCTGATGTACACCGCCGTTCCTTCGGCTGCTACCTCTAAGCCCATCAAGGTGCACGTGCCTCTGGGCCAGGGCACCCTTGCCGGCTACTGGAGCCTTGCTGAACATAAAACCGACGATATGTTCAACAAGATTAAAGATGGAACCACCGGTAAGTATTTCTGCGTTGTTGGTGACCGCATGATTCTCTACTTCAAGCGCTCGCTGTTTAAACGCAAAATCCTTGACGCAATCACCCAGTGGGATAAGATTATCACCTGGCAGCAGAATTTCATGGGCATTGAAAATGTTCGTCCCTCGCAGTGGAACAACCACATCGCCGGCATTTCGCTCGAAGAAGGCACCGGCGGCTACATGTGGGCTTCCGACTGGGTTATGGGTTTTGTTGACTATAAGATTAGCAACGAAGACATCATGGGCCTGAACAACTTCAACAAGCAGGCCGATAATGCCTGGGGTCCCGCCCACGAAATGGGCCACGTTAACCAGAAAGCTATCAACTGGGCATCGACCACCGAAAGCTCCAACAACTTGTTCTCGAACTATGTTCTCGAACAGTTCGGCGCCTACAATAGCCGTGGTCGCGGTCTGAAGTATCGCTTCGACGCTGTTTATGAAAGAGGCCACTCATGGGCTTCCATGCTCAACACCGTTAGCGACGGCCCGGCAATCCCCACCTCGTCGACCGGCAAAACCTTCCCCGAAACCGACGGTGAAGACACCGGCATCCACATGCGCATGAACTGGCAGCTCTATCTCTACTTCCACCGTGTGCTCAAGGATGAGAAGTTCTTTGGCCGTGTGTTTGAAAAGATGCGTCAGGTTGGCCTGAACGAAACCGAAGACTGCGGTCAGAAGCAGCTCGAATTCGCCGTGGCCTGCTCTGAAGCCGCCGGTCGTGACCTCACTGACTTCTTCGAAGCATGGGGCTTCTTCCGCGCTCACAACAGCACCGTGAGCCAGTATGGCACTTATCCCTACAACGTGTCGAATAGCCAGATCAATAAAGCCAAAGCCCGCATGGCCGAATTCCCCAAACCCGACCACGCTTTCGAGTATATTGAAGACCGCACCCTGAGCAACAAAAAGCCCGGTGACTTCGCGTTCGACAATATCGGTGAACTCGGTTATTACACCACCTTCGAAAAGAACCCCGCAATCGCATCGGGCGCTACCGCCTCCATCAGCGGCCGCACCGTTACCACCAAGAACTGCGATAATGCAGTGGCTATCGAAGTGCGCGTTGTTAATGGCAGCGAATATGGCGAAATCCGCTATGCTTCGAACTACAAGACCTTTACCATTCCGGATAAGGTCAACACCAAAGGTTGTGCAGTCTTTGCAGTTCGCGCTAACGGCGACCGCATCCTGCTGGCTAACCTCTAATCAACTCTTGAACACTTAATTCAACCTATCCTAAGTGTCGGGGGGCTGTTCCGCAAGGGCAGCCCCCCGTTATTTTTTATTGGAGTTATTGGACTAATTAGACTAATTGGACTAATTTGTCCAATAAAAAAAGCAACCCGGAGAGTTACTCTTCGGGCTGCTTTGCGGAAAGAGAGGGATTCGAACCCCCGGAGGTGTGACCCTCGGCGGTTTTCAAGACCGCTGCAATCGACCACTCTGCCATCTTTCCTTAGGCGAGTGCAAAGTTACGAAAAAAGTTTGGTAGTTGCAAAATTTTTCACTAAATTTGCGTGTTATGACCGACGAATCAATCAACGAACAGTTACCGACCGAATCCGTATCGTCCCGCTACCAGCTCAAATCAATGTATAAAAGCTGGTTCCTGGACTATGCCTCATATGTTATTCTGGAGCGCGCAGTGCCCAGCATCGACGATGGCCTGAAACCCGTTCAGCGCCGCGTTCTTCACTCCATGAAGACTCTCGACGACGGCCGCTTCAACAAGGTGGCCGGCATTGTGGGCGACACCATGAAGTATCACCCCCACGGCGACGCATCCATCAAGGATGCGCTGGTGCAGCTGGGCCAGAAAGAACTGCTGGTTGAAACTCAGGGTAACTGGGGCAACATCCTCACGGGCGACTCGGCTGCTGCCGGCCGTTACATCGAGGCCCGCCTCAGCCCGTTTGCCCTTCAGGTGCTCTATAACCCCAAACTGACCGAGTGGGTTCCGAGCTACGACGGCCGCAACCGCGAACCCGTGGTGCTCCCGGTCAAGTTCCCGCTGCTGCTGGCCCAGGGCGTCGAGGGCATTGCCGTTGGTTTGTCGAGCAAGATTCTGCCCCATAACTTCAATGAGATTCTCGATGCGTGCGTAGCCTGCCTTCGCGGCGAAGAGTTCTCGCTGCTGCCCGACTTCCCGACGGGCGGCTTCATCGACGTTAGCCGCTATAACGACGGACAGCGGGGTGGTGCCGTAAAAGTGCGCGCAAAAATCGAAAAGGTCGACAACAAGACCCTGGCCGTGACCGAAATTCCCTTCGGAACCACCACTCGCTCCATTACCGACTCCATTCTCAAAGCCATGGAGAAAGGCAAAATCAAGGTGCGCAAGGTCGACGACCACACCTCCGAGCAGGCGCGCATAACCGTTTATCTGCAGCCCGGAGCGTCGTCAGATAAGACCATCGACGCACTCTATGCCTTTACCGACTGCGAGATTTCGATTTATCCGAACTGCTGCGTTATCCGCGACAAAAAGCCCTGTTTTATAGGCGTGAGCGACTTTTTGCGCTATAGCGTCGACGCCACGCGCGAGCTGCTGCGCCGCGAGCTGCTGATTCAGCGCGGCGAGGTTGAGGAGCAGTTGCATTTTGCCTCGCTCGAGCGCATATTCATTGAGGAACGCATCTATAAAGACAAGGAATATGAACAGGCCAAGAGCTTCGAGCAGGCCACCGCTCATATTTTCAGCCGCCTCGAACCGTTTAAGGAGCAGTTTATCCGCGAAATCACCGCTGATGATATCCAGCGCCTCTATGAAATCAAGATGGGACGCATTCTGCGGTTCAACAAAGATAAGGCCGACGAGCTGATTGCCTCATATAAGGAAAAAATCGCCGACATCAACAATCAGCTGAGCGACATAACCGCCTATGCCATAAGCTGGTATACTGAGCTGAAAAACAAATATGGCGCTCCCTATGCGCGCCGCACCGTTATCCGCGGATTCGACAGCATCGAGGCCGCCACTGTGGCCGACGCCAACCGCAAGCTCTATATCAATCGCGCTGAGGGCTTTATAGGCACATCGTTGACCAAAGACGAGTTCATTGCGCCCTGCTCGGACATCGACGACATCATTATTTTCTATCGCGACGGCAAGTATAAGGTCGTCAGAGTGCAGGAAAAAATGTTTGTCGGCAAGAACATCGAACATATCGGCGTCTATAAGAAAAAAGACGAACGCACCGTCTACAACGTCATTTATCGCGACGGCAAGGAAGGCACATACTATATGAAGCGCTTTGCTGTTACCGGTGTGCGCCGCGATCAGGAATATGACCTTACGCAAGGCACTCCCGGCAGCAAAATCTGCTACTTCACCGCCAATTCCAACGGCGAGGCCGAGGTGGTGCGCGTGACCCTCAAGCCGAAAGCGAGACTCAACAAACTGCAGTTCGACGTTGACTTCTCGGAGCTTCTGGTCAAAGGCAAACAGAGTCGCGGCAATATAGTTACGCGCAACGAAGTGCATCGCTTTTCGCTTCGCGAGCGCGGCGCGTCGACCCTGGGCGGCCGCAAGGTGTGGTTCGACGCCGACGTGAACCGTTTGAACTACGACGGTCGCGGCGACTTCCTCGGCGAATTCCAGGGCACGGACCTTGTGCTGGTAATCCTGAAGAATGGCGAATATTACACAACGTCGTTCGACGCCACGAATCACTACGATGAACCGATTCTGCGCATAGAGCGCTTCCGGCCGAACGTGGTCTGGACCGCCGTGCTCAACGATGCTGACCAGGGTTATCCCTACATCAAGCGCTTCAAGTTTGAGCCGACTGCCAAAAAACAGCGCTTTGTGGGCGAGAGCGCCGCGTCGGAACTGCTGCTGCTCACTGATGCCGCCGGAGCCCGCATCCGCGTTGAGTTCGGTGGAGCCGACGATTTCCGCGAACCGCTGGAAATTGTTGCCGCCGAGTTTATCGGGCTCAAGAGCTATAAAGCCAAAGGCAAGCGCCTGACAACCTACACGCTCGGCTCGCTTTCGGAGCTGGAGCCGGCCGAAGTTGATGAAGCAGAACCGGAAGATGTTGAGCCCGAGGAGGTTGAACCCACGGAACCGGTAGAGGCCGATTTGAGCGACGATGAAGTGCGCGACAGCCTGCTCGGTCAGGAACGCCTCGACCTCTAAGCGAACCCGAGTCAGCCAAGGAGAAACCCGGCACATTCCGTCCCTCTACCGACGCTCCCGTCCGCTCCGGCTACCTTCCCGCCCTCGCCTTCACCCTCAGTTGACGGCCAGGAGGTGGATGGTGAAGATCAGGGTGGAGTTGGCGGGGATTCCGGGCTGGGCGAAGCGGCCGTAGGCCATTTCGGCCGGGAGGTAGAGCTCCCACTTGTCGCCCACGTGCATGTGTGGCAGGGCAATCTGCCAGCCCTGAATGAGCTCGCGCAGGCGCATCGCCGGCGCCGTTCCGCCCAGCGATGAGTCGAATTTCTTGCCGTTGATGGTGCAGCCGGTGTAGTGTACGGTCACCACGCTGTTGCGGTTGGGCGACGGCGCTCCCGGCTTTCCTGATGTCAGCACTTTATAAAGAATGCCGCGGTCAAGGGCTTTGACTCCCGGCTCTGCGGCTTTCTGAACCAGGAATTCGCGTTGTTTCTGAATGTATTCCTGTTTATTCATTAGAAAAGGGTGTTTTCGCTCATTGGCGGGGTGGCACCCAAGTGCGTGTAGGCCAGTGTTGTGACCTGACGTCCGCGCGGGGTGCGGGTTATGAAGCCCTCTTTGATGAGGAACGGCTCGTAGACTTCCTCAACCGTTCCCGGGTCCTCGCCGATAGCCGTTGCTATGGTTGTCAGCCCGACAGGGCCGCCGCCGAATTTGTCGATAACGGTGCGGAGCAGCTTGTTGTCGATTTCATCGAGGCCATAGCGGTCAATATTGAGCGCTTCGAGGGCGAAGCGGGCTATTTCCGGGTCGATGAAGCCCGAACCTTTAACCTGGGCGAAGTCGCGCACGCGGCGCAGCAACGCATTGGCAATTCGTGGCGTTCCGCGTGAGCGCAGGGCGATTTCGTGAGCCGCTTTGGGCGAGCACTCCACGTTGAGCAGGCGCGCCGAGCGCAGAATTATGCGTTCCAGAACCGGGTGGTCGTAATATTCCAGGTGGAAATTTATGCCGAAGCGGGCGCGCAGCGGGGCGGTGAGCAGGCCGCTTCGGGTGGTTGCGCCAACGAGCGTAAACGGGCTGAGCGTGAGCTGCACTGAGCGCGCACCCGGCCCTTTGTCGATCATGATGTCGATTTTATAGTCCTCCATCGCCGAGTAGAGATACTCCTCAACAACGGGACTGAGGCGGTGGATTTCGTCGATAAACAAAACATCGTTCGGCTCGAGCGACGTCAGTATGCCGGCCAAATCGCCGGGTTTGTCGAGCACGGGGCCGGATGTTACCTTCATTCCAACGCCCAATTCATTGGCTATGATGCCGCTGAGGGTTGTTTTACCCAGCCCTGGAGGGCCGTGGAGCAGGGTGTGGTCCAGCGCTTCGCCGCGCATACGGGCCGCCGCTACGAACACCTTCAGGTTCTCAACAATCTTTTCCTGACCGGAAAAGGAGTCGAACTCCGAGGGTCGCAGGGCTTTTTCAACGTCGCGTTCGGTCTGGGCCATAGGGCGCTCGGCCTCGCCGTGGATGTCGAGGCCGTAGTCGCCGCTGTCGAACGTGTCGGGTTGCTGCAGGTCGTTGGTCGGTTTACTTTTTCGAGCCATACAGAACCGGGTTAGTTGCCGGGTCGTTATACATTTTCATCTGGCGGTAAACCTTCATGAACTTGCGGCCGGCGGCTATGTCGTCGAGCAGGGCGTCGATAGCCGAAATCAGGTCGGCGCGCTGTTCTTCGAGCACTGCGAGCTTGGCGGCGCAGCGCGCCTTATGGTCAGCGTCGGCGTCGGGGCGTTCCACTTCGGCGCGCATGTGGTAGATTTTCAGAGCCAGAATCGACAGGCGGTCAAGTGCCCAGGCCGGACTTTCGGTGTTGATGGTCGCGTCGGCCAGAACCTTTACCTCCGCAAAGCGGTTGCGGAAGTATGTGTCGATTTCCTCGACCATGTCGGTGCGCACCTGGTTCGACCGGTCAATGCGGCGTTTGAGCGTAAGGGCGGCCACGGGGTCGATTTCCGGGTCGCGGATAATGTCTTCGAAGTGCCACTGAACGGCATCTACCCAGTTCTTGTCGAAAAGAACAGCGTCGACCGAACCCTTTTCGTAAGGGTTCGGCGACGCGGCTTCTATATCGTCTTTAACATGGTAGGCGCGGGTAGCTTCTTCAAAAATTGAATATGCTTTTTCTGCGAATGTCATGTTGTTGATGATGGTGGAGTATGTGCGGTTATTCTGCGCCTATGGTGTTGGCTGCGCGCATTGCGTCCCAGCCCAGAGCGCTTGCACCGAGAACTGCGGCATCGGCTTCCTTGAGTTCAGACAGGAGGATTTTAACTTTACCTCTGTGGAACGACAGGGCGTTTTTGTCGAAGGCCTCGCGCATGGGTTTGAAGAGCAGGTCGCCGGCTTTTGCCAGACCGCCGAAAATAATAAACGCTTCGGGCGAGGTGAAGGCGGCGAAATCCGCCAGAGCTTCGCCGAGCACTCGGCCGGTGAATTCAAACACGCTCTGCGCAATGGGGTCGCCGGCGGTAGCTGCGTCGTAAACGTCTTTCGAAGTCAGGTCGGCGCTGGGAATATTGCGGAGAACCGAGGGAACCGTGGGCGACGCTTCGAGGAATTCCAAAGCGGTGCGCACAACGCCCGTAGCCGAGGTGTAGGTTTCCAAACAGCCGCTGCGGCCGCAACCACACAGGCGTCCGCCGCGGCGGGCAATGCAGTGGCCGAGTTCGCCGGCCAGGCCGTCGGCGCCATAAATCATCTGGCCGTTGGCAACCACGCCGGAGCCGACGCCGGTGCCCAGCGTAATCATGATGAAGTCGCGCATGCCGCGGGCGGCGCCATAGGTCATTTCGCCGATGGCTGCTGCGTTGGCGTCATTGGTAACGGCAACGGGAATGCCGAAACGGTCCTGAAGGTCCTGGGCCAGATTCAGTTCGCCTTTCCAGATAAGGTTGGCGGCGTTTTCAATCTTGCCGTTATAGTAGTTGGCATTGGGGGCGCCTACGCCTATACCGCCGATTTTGCCTTCGGCGTTGTTCGCTTTGATGAGCTTGGTGGCTTCCTGATAGAGCTCATCCATATAGTCGGAGAAAACGGGGTGTTTTTTAGTCTTGATAGCGCCGGAGGCGATAACTGTGCCGCGGGCATCGACGATACCGAACACTGTGTTCGTTCCGCCGATATCAATGCCGAGCACGTAAGGTTTGGACATGGGCATGGTTTTTGAATTTTAGGTTAAGGTTAAACTTATTTGATTTTGTCAACTTCAAGGTCGCCGTTGAGTTCCTCTTCCCAGGGCAGACCGTTGAGAGCGAGTTGTTCGAGGAAAGGATCCGGATCAAACTCTTCAACGTTTCTAACCCCTTTAAGGTTCCATTTGCCGGTCAGAAACATCATTGCGCCTACCATTGCGGGCACACCCGTGGTGTAGCTCACGGCCTGCATGCCTGTTTCGCGATATGCGGCTTCGTGGCTGCAGTTGTTGAAAATATAATAGGTTAGCGGCTTGCCTTCCTTGTCTTTGCCGGCAATGCGGCAGCCTATCGAGGTTTCGCCGTGATAGTTCTCGCCGAGGTCTTGCGGGTTGGGCAGAACGGCTTTGAGGAACTGCAGCGGAACGATTTTGGTGCCGTTATAGTCAACTTCGTCAATGCGGGCCATGCCTATGTTCTGAATAACGCGCAGGTGGGTCAGATATTCCTGACCGAAAGTCATCCAGAAGCGGGCGCGCTTAATCGTGGGGAAGTTCACCACCAGGCTTTCCAGCTCCTCGTGGTAGAGCAGATAGGAGTCGCGGCCGCCAATGCGCGGATAGGTGAGCGTTCCGTGGATTTCGAGCGGCTTGGTGGTGATCCATTCGCCGTTCTGATAGTAGCGGCCGTTCTGGGTTATTTCGCGGATATTGATTTCGGGGTTGAAGTTGGTGGCAAAAGCCTTGCCGTGGTCGCCGGCGTTGCAGTCAACTATGTCGAGCGTTTCCATTTCCGAGAAGTAATGCTTGGCGGCATAGGCGGTGAAAACGCCGCTCACTCCGGGGTCGAAGCCGCAGCCGAGAATAGCCGTCAGTCCGGCCTGTTCGAAGCGTTCGCGGTAGGCCCACTGCCAGGAATACTCGAAGTGAGCCACGTCTTTCGGCTCGTAGTTGGCGGTGTCGAGATAGTTTACTCCGCACTGCAGGCAGGCCTCCATAATGGTGAGGTCCTGATAGGGCAGGGCAAGGTTGATTACCAGCTCGGGCTTGTGGGCGCGGAGCAGTTCAACGAGTTCTTCAACCGAATCGGCGTCGACTCGAGCGGTGGTTATGGCCGGGGCGTTGGCCACCGTCTTGCGGATTGCTTCGGCTATGGCGTCACACTTGCTTTTCGTGCGTGAGGCTATAACGATTTCCGGACCGAAAACTTCGGGATGTTGAGCGCATTTATGGGCGGCAACTGTTGCCACGCCACCGGCGCCGATAATTATGACTTTTGCCATTTCGAATAGTTTGGTTTTATAATATTTGAGCGCTAAGTTACGAAATTTTGGCGAACTTCGCAAACTTTAATATTGCTCGTCGGCGTTGGGGAAGTCAACGGCCTTGACGTCGGAAACGTACTGGCCGATTGATTCCGTGATTACGTTGCCCAGGTCGGCATACTTGCGCAGGAATTTGGGCGAGAAGCCGCCGTTCATTCCGAGCATGTCTTGCAGAACCAGAACCTGGCCGTCGGTGCCCGAGCCGGCTCCGATGCCTATGGTGGGAATGCTCAAGCTTTCGCTCACCTGCTTGGCCAGCGCCGCGGGAATCTTTTCCAGCACCACTGCAAAGCAGCCGAGCTGCTCGAGCAGCTTGGCGTCGGCAATGAGTTTCTGCGCTTCGGCCTCACCTTTGGCGCGTAGGCCGTAGCCGCCGAACTTGTTGACGCTCTGAGGGGTCAGACCCAGATGTCCCATAACCGGAATGCCGGCGCTGATAATCTTTTCGATACTTTCGCGGATTTCCTCGCCGCCTTCAAGCTTCAGGGCTTCGGCTCCGCTTTCCTTGATAATGCGCACCGCATTGGCCAGAGCAACGTCGCTGTTGCCCTGATAGGAGCCGAACGGCATGTCGCACACAATCAGTGCGCGTTTTGCGCCGCGAACAACCGACGAAGCATACATTATCATTTCGTCAACCGTTATGGGCAGCGTCGATGAATAGCCCGCCATTACGTTTGCCGCGGAGTCGCCGATTAGAATCGCATCGATTCCGGCGGCATCGACCAGCTGGGCCATAGTGTAGTCGTATGCTGTAAGCATGGCGATTTTCTCGCCGCGATCTTTCATTTGCTGCAGGCGCACTGTGGTTACTTTGCGCTTGTCGTCAACTGTGTTTGTAGACATTTCGTGTGAATTATTTAATTACAATTACAGGGTTTTCAGATAAATAGTCGAGCAGTTCCTCAAACACCCACTTGCGGCTCTCGGCCAGCCGGGTGCCGCGGGTCAGCGGGGTCATGTAGTCGCCGCCGTTGGCCAGATAGTCAATGGTGGCCACCCGATAGTGCTTTTCCGGGTCGATGTGCGCCGGGTCGGTCAGGCCGCCGGCAATGTCGCCGCCGCGTGCATCCATAACCTTGAAGGCCTCCAGCAGGTCCGAGCCCTTCAGGTCGAGAATCACCAGCCGGTTGCGGAAGGGCATCATGTCCAGCACCGCGCCTTCGCTGATAGCGCCCGGATTCCAGGTTGTGCGCAGGCTCCCTTTGTTGCCGATGGCAACGTCTATCGGCTTGCCGGCCAGTCGCTCGCCGCGGTCGGCTATGAAGCGCGCCGTAAAGGCTTGCAGCTCCGGAGTCTTGCCGGTCAGCGGGACGGCGGATTGCAGAGTCGCCACCTCCCTATTATATAATGAGTCGATTCCGGCACGATAAGGCTCGATTTTTGCCAGCAGCTCCGGGTCGCGGCGCGAGTCAAGCCGCGAGTCAACCTCTATGAGCCGGTCGCTGATTTTGCCCGATTCGAGGTCAAGGGTTATCTCGCCCAGCGCCTGGCCATATTTGCCGGTCTGAACGATTATAACCGTGTCGCCGGCGGTGTTCACCTCCTTCAGCGACGGCTCCAGGCGCGTGTGGCTGTGGCCGCCGATAATCAGGTCTATGCCCGAAGTCTGCTGTGCCACCTGCACGTCGCCGAATAGCTCCGGATTCTCCTGCGAGCCGTTCACCCCAACGTGGGTCAGCGCAATGACGTAGTCGCACTTCTCATCCTCGCGCAGCGAGCGGATAACCTTTTTGGCCGCTTCCTTCCAGGGCAGGAACTCAACGCCGTCGTAATTTCCCTCGGCAATCATGCCTTTGGGGTTGAGATTCAGCGCAAACAGACCTATGCGCTTACCGCCGAACTCCTTAACGTCATAGGTCTTGAACCTGGCGGCCAGCTCCGGGTCAGAAAACGAATAATTCGAACTCAGCAGGGTAGGGGCGGCATTGGCCAGCATCGCCTTCAGCCCCTCGGTGCCGTTGTCGAACTCATGATTGCCCAGAATCTGATAATCATAGCCTAACTCGTTGAGCATCTGCTGCTCAACCGCCCCGCGGTAGAGGTGGAAATACAGCGTACCCTGAACAATATCGCCCGCATCCACCAGCAGAACGTTAGGCTCAGCCTGACGCACCGAGTCGATGAGCACCTTGCGGCGGGCCACGCCCCCCAGCCCGCTGTCCGTCAGCGGATCTATGTGGCTATGAGTGTCGTTAGAATGCAGAATAACAAGTTTTTCGGCCGCAGGTTGCGAGGTCGAACAGGCGCAAACGCAGGCGCCGATAGCTACTGAGAGCAGAATTTCGGTTATTTTCATCGATGCAAAGTTACAACTTTAATTACTAATTAGCAATTCGCGCTCCCTAATTTTTGCGTAGTAATTTTGATTAGATTGTTTCAGAATTCGGGAAATTTTCGTAAATTTGCGGCAAATAACTATCATTCACAACAAATTTTTATCATGAAGCACAAATTACTTTGCCTCGCTTTAGCTGCCTTTGCCGCATGCGGCATTGAAAGCTATGCCGGAGTTGAAGCAATGACGCCGCTGCCCAAGCAGATGACTGTAGGCACCGGCTCGCTGGTTCTGCCCCAATCGTTCAACGTTGGCTATCCCGCCGACCTGTCGGCCGACATGATTGCTGAAGTTTCCAAATTTGCCAATGCACTGAAGGCCGCTACGGACCTGAACGTTACCGCCAACGCCGGCCAGGGCCTGATCACCGTAGGCACCAACGCCGCTCTCGGCGCTGAGGCCTATAACCTCACCGTAACCGATGCCGCAGTGTCAATCGAAGCTTCCGCTCCCGCCGGCCTCTATTATGCTTTCCAGTCGGTCAAGAAACTGCTGCCCGCCCATGTGGTTGTTGGCGCCAAGGGCACTGCCGGCGAAATTTATTCGCTCCCCGTCGTTACCATCAACGATGAACCCCGCTTTGAATATCGCGGCTTTATGCTCGACGTTAGCCGCCACTTCTTCGATGCCGCTCAGGTCAAGAAAATGCTTGACATCATGGCCGTTTATAAGCTCAACCGCTTCCACTGGCACCTGACCGACGACCAGGGCTGGCGCCTCCCCGTTGCAAAGTATCCTTTGCTGACCACTCAGGGCGCTACCAACCATAATATCCTCCACGTTAACTTCCAGACGGATCCTCAGGAGCGTTACCGTGTTGACAATGCCAATGCAACATACGATTGCGGCGATACTTACGGCCCCTATGCCTACACCATCGAGGAGCTGAAAGAAGTGGTTGCCTACGCCAAGGAACGCCACATCGAGGTTATTCCCGAAATCGACATGCCCGGCCACATGACTGCGGCCATTAACTGCTATCCCAACTTCTCCACCGACCCCGAAAGTAAAATCGCTCTTGCAGCTGGCTATAACAAGAACACCCAACCCGTACCCGGCCAGCAAGACAGCCACTTCACCCATAATATTTGGAACGACGGCGGCGTGTCGAAAGATGTTCTCGATATAACCAAGCCCGAAGTGCTGACTTTCTGCAAGGACGTTATCGATGTGCTTGTCGAGGTGTTTCCGTATAATTATATCCACATAGGTGGTGATGAATGTCCTACTTATGCCTGGAGCAAGAACGATGATGTTCAGAACTTCAAAACAACTATTGGGTATAATAAACAATCCAATGATCGAGTTTTGCAAACCTGGTTTACCAAGCAGATTGCTGACTATGCCAAGCAGTATGGCAAAAAAATCATGGGTTGGAATGAACTTATCACTGCCGGCGGTTCCGACATGAATGTTGTTAAGGAGATAGATCCGATAATTTTCTGCTGGACCGGTGGTCAGGAGCAGGCTCAAAACAATGGTCTGAATTTCGTGTACACTCCTTTCAACGGCGGCTACTACATTAACCGCGCATATGCCGGATTCGACAAGGTAGGTGCTGTCGGCGATGGTCGCCTTTCCACTACTCTCAACGTAATGCCCCCGAATATGAGCCGCTGCATCGGCGTTCAGGGCACTTTCTGGACCGAACAGGTCGAACGTCCTCAGGACGTTGAATATCTGGCTCTTCCCCGTCTTATCGGTATCGCCGAACAAGGATGGGCTCAAGCTGAAGGCCGTGATAACGACGAAGTTATGGAGCGTATCTGCAACGAGGCGGAAGTTCTGGATCTCGCCGGCTATAGCTATGGCGCCCACCAGCTTGTCCGTCCCTCAACGTTTAAGAAACCTGACCCTAATAAATGGTATCGCCTGTCGTCGATATGTTCCGACGAGCGCGCTGACCGCGTGATGGAACTCGTAACCGAAGGCTCTCCTCTGATTACCTCGCTCAGCGCTCAGGTTGGCAAAATCTGGACCAACACGGCCGTCGAAGATAACGATGCTCAGCTTTTCCGCTTCGTTGAAGATTCCAATAATAAAGATCATTTCGCCATTATCTGCAAGGCAAGTCCCGCAGGATCAATCAACCCCGAACCCACCGGTACTAATTTGTCCGACCGCTGGAACTATAATTACTCCACAGTCAGCTATGGCTTTGAACTGAGCAAGGACCACTATTTTGAGCAGCCGGACGGTAGCATACGTTATGCTATACGCTCTTACGGCGCAAATAACAAGTACTTTAACTTCTCCAAGGCCGGCCAAAAATATGCCATCAACGTATATAACTCACCCCTCGATGGTAATGGCGGTGTTGTTCATTTCACGGCAGTGGCCGATTATGACCCTAATGAGGTTCCCACTCCTCCAACTCCTCCCACCCCCGGCGAAGAATTTCCCGCCCAGGGCGTTTACTACCGCCTGCAAACCCGCTTCAACGGCGACCAGAGCCAGGCCCGCTATGGCTCGGCTATCGAACTCATGCAAGATGCCTCCAAGGGCAACAACTGTCAGGCCGACCGCCTCTGGAGCAACGCACCCGCCGAAAGCTCCGCCGCCAACTATGAATATCAGCTCTTTAAATTCGAGGCTGACCCCGCCGGCACCGGCTACTATGCAATGATTTGCAAAGCCAAAAACGGCGGCTCGGTAAACTGCGTCCCCGCCGTTTCCAACAATAGCAACACCGCTCGCTGGGACTACGACAACGACAACGTTCACTATGGCTTCCGGCTTGTTGAAGAATATCAGGGAACTGACGCCGACGGCCATTTCTACTCCGCCATCACTTCCAAAGACGCCGCCGACGGCTGGTATATGAACACCTCCGCCGCTGGCCAGGGCTTTGCCATCCATCTTTGGAATAATCCCGCTGACCAGGATGCCGGTATCTACACCTTCATCCCTCTGGCTCAGGACCCCGCGGCCATCGAAACTGTTGAAAACGTTTCCGCCGAAGGCAACGCCGTTATCTTCGACCTTCAGGGTCGCCGCCTTGCCGCTCCCGTTCGCGGCATCAACATCATCAACGGCAAAAAGACCCTCCTCCGCTAACCCCTCCCCCCCAAGAATAACCCCGAGAGGCCGTCTAACTTCCCATGTTAGACGGCCTCATTACAATATTGTTAATAGATATTATCAGCTTCTCAAGCAACCGATCGGGATAACCTTTACACCATCCTCCCGAGTATATGCCATTTCTCCACCAGTTAGGACAATCAATAAATCCGGCTCTCGGAGTCTGATTTGTTTCTCTGTCTTGTTCTTCTCGGCGATGAGGCGTTTGATTTCAAGAAGATGTTTGGCGCCGTCTTCTATCTCTCGGCTACCGAGTTTGCACTCTATCAATGCATAGCGTCCATCATCCAGATGCAATACGGCATCAGCTTCAAGTCCGAGACGGTCATGGTAATAAGAGAGTCGTCCTCCCAATGCTTGTGAATATACACGAAGGTCACGAAAACATAAACATTCGAATATAAAACCGAATGTGTTCAGATCCAATTCCAGGCTCTCTGGCGATGCGCCCAAAGCCGCTACAGCTATAGACGGATCTACAAAACATCGTTTCTTCCCTGTACGTATCACCGTCTTCGATCGAATTGCAGGAGACCACGCCTCAATATCGTCAATAACAAACAGCTTCTCTAATGCACCAACATAATCATCAAACGTTGGCATTGATGTTCCTTCCATTTCCTCTGACACATCTGCAAGCATAGAGGTTTTCTTAGCAAGAGTACAGATATTTCGTGCATATGCACGAAGAATCAGCCGTGCCAATGTTGGATTACGACGCGTTTTATCAACTCTTGAAATATCTTTGTTGCAAACCTCCTCGACATAATCCTTTGCAATTAGAAGTTTCGCATCCACGCTCATTTCATCAAGCGAAGCCGGCCACCCTCCACGGCAAGCAGCAAATATCAGTTGCTCGATAGTGAGTTGGGACATCTCACCATCAATATCGTACTCCGGGTCATCGAAAAGACGGTGCAATGAAATAGAGCCGTTTGATTCAAGAGACTCGAAAAGACTCATCGGATACATTGCCATTTTGGTAATGCGTCCCGTTCCGGTATGCATTATCTCATCATCGTCTATTACCGTAGAGCCGGTCAAAATAAACAGGCCCTTCTCTCTGCGTTCATCAACAGCATGGCGAACAGCATCCCATATAACGGGAGCCACCTGCCATTCATCGATAAGCCGGGGAGTAGCACCCTTGAGCAGCAACGATGGCTTTGTCCTTGCAGTAGCAAGATAACCTTCCCGTCGGTCAGGATCCTGCATCTTTATGACGCTCTCTGCACGTCGCTCTGCCGTCGTTGTTTTGCCACACCACTTTGGTCCGGCAATCTG
>CAMWSP010000014.1 GCA_947176935.1 uncultured Porphyromonadaceae bacterium
ATACAATCTATGTGGACGGCTAATCCCCGTTTGAAGATTTTTGTGATTCTTTGAAGCAAAAACGAGATATTAGCAATTTGAAAAAGCTGTATGCCATTATGGATAGATTTGGCGATAATTTGGTTGGCAGTACTATGGTTAACCATATTCACGGCGCCAAATATGACCGTGATGATGTATATGAGTTCAAAAAAGATAATATGCGTATTTATTTCGCATTGATGAAACCTAATGTAATGCTTCTACTCGGAGGTTTCAAAGGTAAACAAGAAAAGAGTATTGAAACAGTTTTTCGTAAGTTCAATCAACTTCCAACAGATATTCCAGATTATGAACCGTAATGAGCTACTAAAATCCGTCGACTATTGGACCCAAATGCTTCAAATTGATGTATTCGAATTAGTCAATAGATACCTTGAAGAGAATAAAATAACTAAGACAAAATTTGCTGAACAACTTGGAGTATCCAAAGGTTATGTCTCTCAAATTCTAAATGGAGATTTTGATCATAAATTGTCCAAGCTTGTTGAGTTGTCATTGGCGTGCGGCTATGTTCCATCTCTAAAATTCGCATCGGTAGAGTCTGCAGAAGAAGTTGTCATGAATTATCAAACTTTTATTGACAATAATATCAATCAAGGATGTTACACAACTGTTCAGTTCACGGCACTAAAAACATTTGATGCTACTGGTGTTATAGATACAGAACTTAAACCTTGTAAATTTGTAGCATGATGACTAAATTCAGAATGATTAGAATTGTTGTAGACCAATTCGCAATTCTTTCAAATTCGTATCCAGAAAATGAGATATCTTATTCCGTAGGAATCGGTTTTAAGTATGCGGCCGAACAACGCCGTATAATATGTGTTGTAGACATAAATTTCCAATCAAATAATGAGAAATTTCTCGTCTTAGCTGTTTCGTGTGAATTTATTATTGATGAAGAAAGCTGGAGCTCATTTATAAATGAAAGTGACTCAAAGCTTATTATCCCAAAAGATTTCTTGGAATACCTTGCGGTGCATACGGTCGGTGTGACACGTGGTATTATGCATTGTAAAACAGAGGGCACTCCTTTGAATATGATTATTCTGCCGCCAATTAACGTTAGAGACATAATATCAGAAGGAATCGTTGATAGCTTGTCTGAGGCACAGCAGGAACTATAAGTAGAGAGCTTAACTTGGCCGCAGAACGAGAACATATATATTACGTAGGGTTGCACTTAGTCTGTTGAAGTGTAACAATAAGGGTGTTGTCGACATGCTTATTTTAACAAAAATATAAAATAAACATTTTCGTCAAACTTAACCTCATATTTTTACACTTTCCTTGCCTTTGGTGTAGGCGTCGGTGGGGGAAGGTGTATCGAACAAGGCTGGTGTTGACGGCCAAGCGGTCGATAACTATGATGCCAAAAACTTGCTTGAATGGTACTTAGGCAGTACGCGAAGTGTGGGTGCAACTCCAATGTACCCAATTGGAGAAAGACGAAATTAATATCAATCTTCATCTTCGTTATATATACCTAATGAATGAGATATTACTTTTTCTAAGTTATCAATATTATCGTTATTGCGTTCATCCGCAGAGAATCTAAAATATAGGGTCTGCATTGTTGGATCCACGATAAATATGTCCGTAGAAAATACCACTTTACCATCTTGATTCAAGGCTCTATATCTATGCGTAATCTTCCAACCAATAAATTTCCCATCATTAGATGAGTTACGATTCTTTATGATGTTAACTCTTTTTTTAATTTTTTGTTTTAAATCCAGAATTTGTGTTTTAATATTGTTTTTATTTTCTCGATAACTCGTATAGCGATCCGCATATTTTAAACAGTACTCGGCATCTCCTAATTTAAAATAGAAATCAATATATTCGTAAGCAGCTTTAATACATTTACAATCTGTCATTGGACCGTAAAAAGTGCTATCCACGCGTGTAAAAACTGGATCGTATGTTTCGGGGTAGTACAAAATATTACGAACATATTGTCGAACACATTCTTTCGCAGTTTTATCGCGATCCGCAATACTTTTGAACACGGCATAATCACTCTCGTTATCCAGAGTATTTGATATGTAACTTTTACTTAAAAGGATAATATTTAAACTAATGCTTAAACAAGCGATTATTATACAAATAGACTTTTTCATATGGCTTCATCAAGAATACAAATTTGCGTTATAGGTTACATAGTTTTTTATATTTATTAGGCAAGTGCGGATTAACTGTAAAAATAAGGGTATGGCGTAGGTGTTTATTTTGACAAAAAATGTAAAAATAAGCAGTTTTTGCGCGGTATTAAGTGCTTATTTTTACATTTTCCTTACCTTTGGTGTAGGCATAGAGCGCAGTTGGAACGAATTGCAGCGTAATTGTATCGAACTTCTTTGAGCCGCTTTCAGTTGCGGTGGTAACGACTGCTCTGTCCAGTTTGTTTGTTGTCAGGAACGTAGTTAGTGATTTCAGTTCGCCGGGGTTGCTGAAATAGCGGTCGCTCCTTTTAACTTCAACTGCCCAGTCGGGCTTTTGGCTCAGCATGTTGAGTCTTACGAAGTCTACTTCGCCGTTACTGCGTCCTTTTTTCCAATTGGCATAGTAGAGCGAGTCGTTGTTGTGGCCAAGCTGGCAGAACACTGCGGTTTCAACCAAGTGATTGAATGCGGGTGTTGAAGAATCGATCGGCGAGAAAACCGCAGCAAATATCGAAGGATTGGTAACATAGATTTTAAATGTTGTGACACGCTGGAAGCGGCGGGCGTTTTCATCGACCTTATGCAACACTTTTATCAAAAACGCCGATTCGAGATAGTCAATATATTTGCGGATATTTTCTTTCCGTATGCCCGATTCTTTTGACAAATCTTCCATCGAAAACTCCTCGCCGGATCGGAAAACGAGGTGACTGAACAAACGATACAGGTCGCGGGTGTCGTTGATGCCATAAAGTCCGGGCAAATCCTTGAGCAGCACCTTGTCAACTATATCATCCTTAATGAAACGGCCCGGATTGCTGCGCAACTGAATGGTGGTAACAACCTCCGGATAACCGCCATAGTTTATATAGTCTATAAAATATTGATTCAGTGCGTCAATATTAACCACGTCGCAACCATCCGTAGGAGCTCCGAACCAATCAACCTTGGCCGGCACGACTACGTCATCCCTTCCTATCATTGCCAGATACTCGCAAAACAGCAGCGGAGGCAACGAGAAATGGGTGAACCGACCGGCGCCGCTTTCGGCAGACTTCATTCTCAGGGCAGCCGCAGCGGAACCCGACGCAACAAATCTGATGTGACGCCGGCTATCGCAAAGCACCTTCAAATGTATTTCCCAATCCTTCAGGTACTGAATCTCATCGAAAAACACATAATAGCCCGACTCGTCGCCGTCAGACTTCGAGGCCATCATCAGATAATCCACCATCTCTTCGAGCGACATCCCGCTATAAAGCGGAGCGTCGACCGACAGGTAGAGAATTTTACGCGGAAGAACCCCCTGCAAAAGCAACTGCTTGATGGTATGAAACATCATAACCGTTTTCCCAACGCGGCGAGGGCCGAGCAATATAACGCTTCTACCCTTCGGGAGCGAGGTCACCAGCTCCTGGAATGGGGCAAGAAACATTCTCGGCTTCATTGAGTCAAAATCATCAAAAATAGCACCGGTGGTCCACCAGGGATTGTCAACCACCATACGTTTCAGAATTTGCTCTTGCGGAAAGTTTATCATATCGCGTTGGTTATTATACTTTTTTGCCGGCAAAGATAGGCGAAAAAATGGAAACTTGCAAGCAAAATGTAAAAATAAGCATGTCCGCAACAGGCTTATTTTAACAAAAATGTAAAAATAAGCAGTTTTTCGGCAATATTAACTGCTTATTTTTACATCAAAGGGCCATTCGTTGGCTGCGGCGAATTAAGAAAAGTTGAGAGATTTAATGGTTTTTTAATATTTTATTACTACCTTTGACGTGGGTTTTTGTGCCCGTTCATTCGCATTATATATAAACCAACATACATTAACCTATGAGATTCAAGCTTTTAGTGCTCTTGGCCATCGCAACGGTTCTGCCCTCGCTGGCCCAGACAGCCGCCGTTACCGGTACTCTGGTCGATGATTACACCGGAGCACCTCTTGCGGGCGCAACAGTGATGCTGCGCGAACAAGGCCTCCGCGCCGTGACCGGTCCTGCCGGTAAATTCACCATTTCCAACGCCAAACCGGGCAGCGATTATCTGCTGGCTATGGCTTTCGGCTACATTGATTCCGAAACGCCCGTCACGCTGCAGAACAACAAGACTATCGACCTCGGTTTCGTTAAACTCTCCGACTCCAACAACCTCACCGACTTCTACAACGAGCAGCAAGACATGCTCTTCGACGAGCAGGCGCTCGATGATGAGGAAAGCACCGCGCAGAGCATCAACGCCCTGACCGGAGCTTCCGACAATATTTATTACAACGCGTCGAACTATAACTTCTCGAACATGTATTTCCGTTTCCGTGGCTATGATTCCGAATATCAGACCACCTATATCAACGGAATCAACATGAACGACCCCATCCGCGGCCGCTTCAACTATTCGAGCCTCGGCGGCATGACCTCGCGCGCCTTCCGCAACCGCACCACCGCAATCGGTCTGGCTGCCGCCGACTATGGTTTCGGCAACGTTGGCGGTTCGTCAAACATCTCCACCATCACCTCCGAATATGCTCCCGGCTTCAACGGTTCGGTGGCCTACACCAACGCCAACTATATGCTCCGCGCAATGGCAACCTACGCCACCGGCATCAACCGCCACGGCTGGGGCCTGACCGTCAGCGCCATCGGCCGCTATGCCAACGAGGGCGTTATTGAAGGCACTTTCTACAACAGCGCAGGCCTGTTCCTCTCGGTCGAAAAGGTTATCAACGCCAACCACTCGCTGACCCTCACCGCCTACGGCGCCCCCACCCAGCGCGCAACCGCATCGGCCACCTATCAGGAAGCCTTCGACCTGGCCGGCACCAACCTCTACAACCCCAACTGGGGCTACTACGACGGCAAGAAGCGCTCATCGCGCATCGTTGAAAGCTTCGACCCCACAGCCATGCTCAACTGGATTTACGACAACAAGAAGGGCACCCGCGTCAACACCGGCGCCATGTTCCGCTCCGTCTACTATTCCAGCTCGGCGCTGAACTGGTTCAACGCTTCCGACCCGCGTCCCGACTATTACCGCAACCTCCCCTCGAACTTCTACTCCGACGGCCAGCCCACCGCTCAGAGCGAATACATCGCCAACCTCTGGCGCAACGACGAATCAATCCGTCAGCTCAACTGGGAACGCATGGTCCGCACCAACGAGCTCAACAACATCTCGAACCAGGGTGTGGCCGATGCCGACAAAATCGGCTCGAGCTACATTCTTGAAAACCGCGTGAACCACTCGCTGCAGTTCCAGCTGGCCTCCAACGTCAACCACCGCCTGAACTCCTACATGACCCTGCAGGGCGGCGTCCACGCCGGCTACACCAAAGCCAACTACTACAAAACCGTGCGCGACCTGCTCGGCGGCGAATTCTGGCTCGACGTAGACCCCTTCTCGCAGCGCGAAATGAGCATCGTGCCCGACAACATGCAGAACGACCTCGACAACCCCAATCGCCGCGTGGGCAAGGGCGACAAGTTCGGCTATAACTACGCGCTCCACGCAACCAAAGCCGGCGCATGGCTCCAGAACCAGATAACCCTGCCGAACTGGGACTTCAACTACGGCCTGCAGATGGGCTACACTCAGTTCCACCGCACCGGCTACATGCGCAACGGCCGCGCCCCCGAAAACTCCTATGGCACCGGCAAGACCCACAGCTTCACCGAAGGCGCCGTAAAGGCCGGTGCAGTCTGGAAAATCGACGGCCGCAACTACCTGATGGCCCACGCCGAATATGGCTCCCACGCTCCCCTGGTTGAAAGCATCTACATTTCGCCCCGCATCAAGGACGACATTATCGACAACCCCCAGTGCACCCGCATCCTGTCGGCCGACCTGACCTACGGCTTCAACTACCGCAAGCTCCGCGGCTCAATCACCATTTACGACACCGAATTCTACGGCGCCACCGAACGCACCTCGTTCTTCGACGACAACGAACAGGCCTACACCAACTACGTTATCTCCAACGTTCGCCGCCAGAACTGCGGCATCGAACTGGGTCTCGCCTACAAAATCATCCCCTCGCTGACCGCAACCTTCGCCGGCACGGTGGCTTCCTACCGCTACAAGAATAACCCCGAAGGCATGCGCTCGTTTGAAAACGGCCTCCACGAAGACATCTACTCAACCGTTTATCTGAAGAACCACCGCGTTGGCGGCACCCCGCAGCAGGCCTACTCCATCGGTCTGGACTGGGCCGCGCCCAAAAGCTGGTTCTTCGGCGTGACCGCCAACTGGATGCGCGACTCCTGGGTGAAACTCGCCCCGGTCTACCACGAAATCCAGCCCACCCTCTGGCAGGCCTATCCCACCTATGAGGAAGCACTCGCTATGCAGGAGCAGATTTCGACTCAGGACAAGATGAACAACGCCTTCTCGCTCAACGTTTCGATCGGCAAGCTCATCTACATCAACCGTAAGGTTTCGATGAACATCAACCTCAACATCGACAACATCACCAACAACCGCAACATCATGCAGAACGCCTACCAGCAGGGCCGCATCGACCGCACCAACTGGAACCTCGAAAAGTATGCCAACCGCTACTCCTACGCTCAGGGCACCAAGGCATTCCTCAACATCGGCGTTCGCTTCTAATCTCCCACTTAGCACCTCTAACAGAACATGAAACTACATAAAATTCTCCCCGCGGTTGTTCTTTCGGGCCTTATGGGTCTGATGGCCGCCTGCGACACCTGCGATCTGTCGCCCGTAACTCCCCCGGTGGTAGCCCCCGGCTATGGCGAGGTTATCCACGAACCCTCGATGACCCTTCTGGAATTCAAACAGAAATATTGGAGCGCCGACCCCAACTCATGCGCCAAAATCGGCCTCGACGCCAACGGCGACTCCATTTATCTGCGCGGCCGCGTAATCTCCTCCGACCAGGCCGGCAATATCTACAAATCGCTCGTTCTGCAGGATGAATCGGCCGCTCTGGCCTTCTCTATCAACAAGAGCGGAATGTATACGCTCTATCAATACGGTCAGGAAATCGTTGTAAACGTCAGCGACTTCTACGTTGGCACCTACCGCTCGCTCTTCCAGGTTGGCGGCAACGGCACCACCGAAACCTCCTTCGGCGACGCCGACCTCTTTGCCGAATCAGTCGTCCCCGACGGCTGGGCCGACGTCAACGCGGTGGTTCCCATGACAGTTACCATCGATGACCTCAAAACCATCAAGTCCTCCACCGAAGGCCTCCAGCAGTGGCAGAGCCAGCTGGTGCGCATCGACGGCCTAACCTTCGAAGCAGCCGGCCAGCAGTTCGCTCCCACCCAGAACGAAAGCCGCTACCTGCGCGACTCCGACGGCAACCGCATTAACCTGCGCTGCTCCTCCTATGCCGACTTCGCCACCGACGTGATTCCCTCCGGAACCGGCTCCATTGTCGGCATTCTCAGCTACTACGGCTCAACCACCGCCAACGCCGACTGGCAGGTGCTCCTCATCGACATCAACGGCCTAATCGGCTTCGACAAGGCCGAGGGCGGCAACACCCCCGGAGGCGAAGCAGCCGGCACCGGCAGCAAGGATGACCCCTACACCGTAACGGCCGCCATGAGCAAATCGGGCACCGCCTGGGTCAAGGGCTACATCGTAGGCGCCATGAACACCGCCGACTCCAACAACTACGTCTTTGAATCCGCCGCTCCCTTCAGCGTGGTGGCCAACCTCTACATCGCCGAAACCCCCGACGAAACCGAAACCTCGCGCATGCTCCCCGTTCAGCTCGTCAGCGGCACCGCAGTGCGCACCGCCCTGAACCTCAAGGATAATCCCGCCAACCTCGGCAAGGAAGTGATTCTCCAGGGCTCGCTCGAAAAATACTTCGGCCAGCCCGGCATCAAGTCGACCGCCGCTGCCATTCTCGATGGCACTGAAATCGGCACCGCCACCGGTGGCGACGACAACCCCGACGCAAACGCAACCTTCGTGCGCGCAACCTCGATTGCCAACGGCAAATACATCATCTGGTCCGACAACAAAATCGGCCTCGCCTTCCAAGACGGCTATAACTACGGCTACATGCAGTCATCCGACTGCACTCCCGCCGCCGACGGCTCAATAACCGCATCCGACGCCAACCTCTTCACCTTCACCCAGGAAGCCAAGGGCTGGACCATTGCCGACTCCCACGGCCAGTACCTCTACCAGGACACCACCCACGACTCCTTCCAGCTGACCAAAACCCCCGACCTGGCCAGCGACTACAGCTACTGGACCGTAACGCCCGGCGCCGACGGTGCTTTCACCATCGTGAACTGCGGAACCGGCAAAACCATGCGCTACGACCCCTCGTATAAAACCTACGCCGCCTATGCCGACGCATCGAAAGGCTCGGCCGTTTATCTCTATCAATCCAAATAATCAGAAGATATGAAGCTCTCAATATTTAAATCGCTGGCAGCGGCAGTTTGCACAGTAGCCGCTCTGAGCGGTTGCCAGGACCAGTTCGACGCCTGGAACCTCGAAACCCCCGTGGCCTCCGAAAAAGCCAACATTTCGATTCTCGACTTCAAGAATGAATTCTGGTCGGACTCGCTCAACTATTGCCGCGAAATTCCCACCCGCGCCGACGGATCGCACTATATCATCAGCGGCCGCGTGATTTCATCCGACGAAGCCGGCAACGTTTTCAAATCGCTCTATATTCAAGACGAAACCGCCGTGCTCCCCATTTCAATCAACCAATATAGCCTCTACATCTCCAACCGCGTGGGCCAGGAAATCGTTCTTGACCTCACCGAGATGTATGCCGGCAAATACCGCGGCATGTTCCAGCTCGGTTCGCCCTCGTGGAACGAAAGCTTCGGCGTTACCGAAACCTCATTCATGGCGCCCGAAGTGTTCAACCTCCACCGCGAATACAACGGCAACCCCGAACCCGCCAAGGTCGACACCATCACCATCAACGACCTGTCGGAAATCAACTCCGACATCATGAAATGGCAGGGTCAGCTCGTGCGCTTCAACAACGCCACCTTCGCCAACGCCAATAACCCCGCCGACAATCAGCTCGTCGACAAATATCACTCCAGCGGCTACAATCAGACCCTCAACGTCAACGGCGGCACTATGGCCATCCGCACCTCCGGCTACTCCACTTTCTGGAACATGAAGCTCCCGACCGAGGCTTGCGACGTAGTGGGCATCCTCGGCTACTATCAGAGCAGCGAAACCGCTCAGCCCGGCACCTGCTGGCAGCTGATTCTCAACGATGCCGACGCAATCATGAACATTGGCAACCCCACCGCCGAAGGCATCAAGAGCCACCCCTACACCGTTGAGGAAGCCATTGCCAAGGCCGACAACGACAACAACGACCCCGCTTGGGTCAAGGGCTACATCGTAGGCACCATCGCACCCGAAGTAACCGCCGTAAGCTCCAACGCCGACATCCAGTGGGCCGGAACCGAACCCTACATCATGGACAACTACGTGGTTATCGCCGCCGAACCCGGTGTGCGCGACTACACTCAGTGCCTGCTCGTTCCCCTGCCCGCCGGCTCGCCCCTGTTCACCTACGGCAACCTCGCCGATAATCCCGACCTGGCCGGACGCACACTCAACATCCGCGGACGCTTCACCCGCCAGATGGGCATGGCCTACCTCTCCGCCAACACCGGCGCCGCCGACTCCTTCGAAATCGAAGGCGTCAACGTTCCCGGCAGCAACCCCGAACCCACCCAGGGCGACGGCTCCGAGGCTTCGCCCTACAGCGTTGCCCAGGCCATTGCCAACAACTCCGGCTCAGCTTGGGTCAAAGGCTACATCGTGGGCACCATGAACTCCAACAATAACTACACCCTCGAAGTTGCCGCCCCCTTCAGCGTAGCCTCCAACGTCTACATCGCCGACTCCGCAACCGAAACCAACACCGGCAATATGCTCCCCATTCAGCTCGTCAGCGGCTCCGACATCCGCAAGGCCGTCAACCTGATGGATAACCCCGGCAATCTCGGCAAGATGCTCGCAATCCAGGGCTCGCTCGAAAAATACTTCAGCCAGCCCGGCCTGAAGTCGCCCACCGCCTATAAGCTCGACGGCGAAGGCACCGAGCCCACTCCCACCCCCACTCCGACTCCCGGCAACGGCGACGGCTCCGAAACCAACCCCTACGACGTTCCCTCGGCCATAGCCCTCAACAATCCCGGCACCTCCGCTTGGGTCAAGGGCTACATCGTGGGCACCATGAACTCAAACAATAACTACACTCTCGAAGTAGTCGCTCCCTTCACCGTGGCCTCAAACGTTTATCTGGCTGCCTCCACCTCTGAAACCAACACCGCCAACATGCTCCCCGTTCAGCTCGTCAGCGGCACGGATATCCGCAAGGCGGTGAACCTGCTCGACAATCCCGGCAACCTCGGCAAGGAACTCGCCATCCAGGGCTCGCTCGAAAAATACTTCAGCCAGCCCGGCCTGAAGTCGCCCACCGCCTATAAGCTCAACGGCGAAGGCGGCGGCACCACCCCCGACCCGACTCCCAACCCGGGCACCACAACCGGCGATGGCTCCGAAACCAGCCCCTACACCTGCGCCGACGTTATTTCGCTCAACAACCCCGGCTCCGCCGCCTGGGTCAAGGGCTACATCGTGGGCACCATGAACTCCAACAATAACTACACCCTCGAAGTAGTGGCTCCCTTCACCATGGCCGCCAACGTCTACATTGCCGACTCCGCCTCCGAAACCGACACCGCCAAAATGGTTCCCGTTCAGCTCGTCAGCGGCTCCGCAATCCGCTCGGCCGTGAACCTGCTCGATAACCCCGGCAACCTCGGCAAAGAACTCCAGATTCAGGGCAAGCTTGAAAAATATTTCCAGCAGCCCGGCCTGAAGTCGCCAACCGCCTATAAACTCTGATAAATGTCGAAAACCGTTCTGCAATTCGCCCTGATGTTCGTTGTGCTGGTGCTGGTTCAGGCCATCATCTTCAACCACATCGCGCTCTTTTCGGTCGGACTTGCATTCGTGTTTATCTACTTCATCATCAAGCTGCCACTGAGCCTCACTCCGGCCAAAGTAATTTTCTGGTCGTTCCTGATTGGTCTCGTCATCGACATCTTTCAGGACACCCCCGGAGTGAACTCGCTGGCCTGCACTTGCCTCGGGGCATCGCGCCGCACCATAGTCCGACTCTACATCCCACGCGAGGAAGACCTGTTGCGCGCGGTGCCCTCAATCCGCACCCTGGGGCCGGCGTTGTTCGCCAAATATGCAACCACCATGACCCTGCTCTACTGCATCCTGCTCTTCACCATCGAGGCGTTCACCTTCTTCAATCCCGCGGTTATGACGCTGCGCATCGTGGTCTCAACGCTCCTGACCACCCTGCTGATAATGGCTGCCGACTCTCTATCTCTCCCCCGACGCAGTGAGAAAAGACTATAATCTTGAAAAACGCCGCTACGTTATCGGCGGCTTCATAGTTCTGATTGTTGCCATCTACCTGATTAGGCTCTTCTCCCTCCAGGTAGCCGACGACAAATACAAAACCTTTGCCGAAAACAACGCTTTTCTGCGCAAGGTGCAGTTCCCCAGCCGCGGACTCATGTATGACCGCAACGGGGAGCTGGTGGTTTATAACCAGCCGGCCTACGACGTTATGATGATTCCCAAGGACATCAAAGGGCTCGACACTCTCGACTTCTGCCATACCCTGGGAATCACTCGCGAGCAATTCGACTCGCGAATGGCCGACATCAAAAAAGCCGCCGGCTATAGCGTCTACACCCCGCAGCGTTTCATGGCCCACCTGTCTGCGCGCGACTACGGCCGCCTCCAGGAAAAGCTCTACCGCTATCCCGGCTTTTTCACCCAGAAGCGCATTCTGCGCCAGTATAACTACCTGGCGGCGGCCAACGTTCTGGGCAACATCCGCGAGGTGAACCCCCGCGACCTCGAAAAAGACGACGAAGGCTATTACCGCCAGGGCGACTACATTGGCGACCTCGGAGTGGAGCGCAGCTACGAAAAATACCTGCGCGGCGACAAAGGCGTGGAAATCCTCATGCGCGACGCCTACGGCCGCATCCAGGGCCGATATGAAGATGGCGCCTACGACGAAGCCCCTCACTCGGGCCGCAACCTCACGCTTAGCCTCGACATCAAGCTCCAGGAGTTTGCCGAAAGCCTGATGGTCAACAAAATCGGCGCCATAGTGGCCATCGAACCGAAAACCGGCGAAATCCTCTGCATGGTCTCGTCGCCAACCTACGACCCCACGCTGCTCGTTGGGCGCGAACGCGGCAAAAACTACCTCAAGCTAACCTCGCCCGACAACATAGACCACCCTATGTTCGACCGCGCGCTAATGGGTGCCTACCCTCCCGGCTCGACATTCAAGCCGGGCCAGGCCCTGATTCTGCTCCAGGAGGGCATCATAAACCTCACCACACCCTATCCCTGCTCCCACGGCTACATCAATGGCGGACTTCGTGTCGGTTGCCACGGCCATGGCTCGCCCATCGCCGTAAAACCGGCCCTGCAAACCTCCTGCAACGCCTTTTTCTGCTGGGGATTCAAAAACATGATTGACCGGCGCTCGAAATATGGCTCGTCGGCCAAGGCCTTCGAAGTCTGGAAGAATCACCTCGTCAGCCTCGGCTACGGCTACCCGCTCGGCGTCGACCTCCCGGGCGAAAGCCGCGGCTTCATCCCCAACTCCAACACCTACAACAAAGTTTACGGCGAGGGCCGCTGGAGCGCCAACACCATCATTTCTGTCAGCATCGGTCAGGGCGAAATCCTGGCAACTCCGCTGCAAATGGCCAACGTGTGCGCAACCATAGCCAACCGCGGCCACTTCATAACGCCCCATGCGGTCAAAGCGATCCAAGACACCGTTATGCCCGCCGAATACCTCACCGAGCGCCGCCCCGACATCGACGAACGCTGGTTCCGCGAAGTCGCCGAGGGTATGCGCATGGCCGTAACGGGCGGCACCTGCCGTCTGGCCAACCTCCCCGACATCGAAGTGGCCGGCAAAACCGGCACCGCGCAGAACCCCCACGGCAAAGACCACTCGGCGTTCATCGGCTTCGCGCCCTACGATGACCCCCAGATTGCCGTTGCCGTCTACGTTGAAAACGGCGGCTTCGGCGCCACCTACGGCGTGCCCATCGGCTCGCTGGTTATCGAGCGCTACCTAACCGGCAAAATCCGTCCCGAACGGCAGTATATCAAAGACAACATGTTGAACTCCTCAACCAAGCAATTCCGTGTTATCCGAAAACCGAAAACTTAGCGACCCGTCGGCATTCCGCTCGCTCGACTGGTTCACCGTGGTGCTCTACCTGCTGCTGGTTTTCGCAGGGGTGCTCAGCATCTACGCGGCGAGCTACGACTTTGACCACGCTTCTATATTCGCCTTCACGGAATTCTCGGGCAAGCAGCTCCGCTGGATAGGCCTGTCGCTGATTTTAGGACTCGTTATCCTGCTGAGCGACTACCGCATCTACGAAACCTACGCCTATCCGCTCTATATTTTCATGATGGTCCTGCTGGCCGTCACCGCCGTCATTGCGCCCGACATCAAAGGCTCCCACTCCTGGCTCAAACTCGGCCCGGTGTCGCTCCAGCCCGCCGAATTCGCCAAATGCGCAACCGCGCTGGCCCTGGCCAAACTCTTCAACTCCTATAACTTCAAACTCAAATCCCCCGCCAGCTACGCCAAAGCCATCGGAATGATTCTGCTCCCCATAGTGCTCATCATCTGCGAACGCGAAACCGGCTCGGCGCTGGCCTATCTGGCCCTGTTCTTCGTGCTCTACCGCGAGGGCATGAGCGGCATGGTTCTGCTGGCCGCCCTCGCCGCGGTGGTCATCTTCGTAGTGTCGGTGAAATACACCGACCCCTCATTCGCCGGAATGCTCAAAGGAGAATTCATCGTCTCCGTGCTCATAATGCTTACCTCAACCCTCATGGCGGGCCTCTATGCGCGCTCGCTCGAGGTTATGCGCAACGTCGGGCTGCTCTTCCTCGCCTCCATAGGCCTGATGTTCGCCTGCGAGAGCCTCGGCTGGGCGCTCCCCTGGCAGTGGATATTCGTTGCCGAAATAGTCGGAGTCGCCGTCTACTTCATCATAATGGCCCTGCGCGACCATCTGACCAAACTCTTTGTCTGCGCCATATTCGCCCTCGGCTCCCTCGGATTCTCATTTTCGGTCAACGCAGTGTTCGACCACATGGCCGCCCACCAGCAGAACCGCATTCTCGTCAGCCTCGGCATCAAAGCCGACCCCCGCGGCGCCGGCTATAACGTCAACCAGTCAATGATCGCCATCGGCTCCGGCGGCCTTACCGGCAAAGGCTTCCTCAACGGCACCCAGACCAAACTAAAATACGTGCCCGAACAACACACCGACTTCATCTTCTGCACCATCGGCGAAGAGCAGGGATTCGTAGGCACTTCAACCGTCATTTTGCTCTTTTTAGCCCTAATTTTGAGAATAATGACCCTCGCCGAGCGCCAACCGTCCACCTTTGTGCGCGTCTACGCCTACTGTGTGGCGTCAATTCTGATATTCCACCTCTGCATCAACGTCGGCATGGTCATAGGCCTATGCCCCGTAATCGGCATTCCGCTACCCTTCTTCAGCTATGGTGGCTCCTCGCTCTGGGGCTTCACCATCCTCCTCTTCATCCTCCTCCGCCTCGACTCCGCCCGCAAACAATTCCGCTCCTAACCCCCTTAAAGTCCTTAAAGACCCTAAAGACCTTAAAGACCCTAAGGCCCCTCCCAACCCTATTTAGGAATTCTGAAACTCGCTGGGCGATAACCCTGTAAGATTCTTAAAATATTTGCCAAACGACGACTGATTGGCAAAATTCAGCTCAAACGCTATCTGCTGGATATTCTTTCCCGAAAAGCGAAGCAGATTCTTAGCCTCCAGCAGCAGATACTCATCGATGATTTCTGCCGCAGTGCGCCCGCACGCCTCCTTCACCACCAGCGAAAGATACTTCGGCGATATACACAGCTTGTTGGCATAGAAACGCACCGTGTGCTCATGGCGGAAATACTTGCGCACGAGCCTTACGAACTCATGCGTGTAAAGAATGCGCCGCGAGCGCGGGCGCGAATGCTCGCCGGCGGAATCGTCGGCCTCTCGCCAGTCATCATGAACCTCCTCAAACTGATTGCCGCGGATTGAAATTATCATCAGCTGATAGAGCATGGCGGTTAGCAACGAGCGCGAAATCGACTTGGCGAACACTTCATTACCGTCGCCAACGTTGAGCCGCATATTCATATCCAGCAGATTCATATAGGCTGCCACCTGCGCGGCCGAATCCGCATCGAGCCTCACAACCGGCGACCGCTTCGACGCTATGGGCAGATTGTTCAGAATTATAACCTCGAAGTTCAAATCATGGATAAACTCATCGTTAACAAACAGAGCGTAGGCCTCAAGGTCGGAAATCGAATCTGTATCGACCGTCACTATCGAGTTTGCCCCGGTCAGCAACATGCTGTTCGGTCCGAGATTTATGCGGTCCATGTTTACCGCAAACGAAATGTTCCCCGACTTGACCATGAATATAATCATCCCGTTAAAGCGTATGGCCTCCTGCAATGCCTCTATATAGTCCTGACGGTCAGGAGTCACGTGAACATACACATAATCAGCGCCGTCAACGGCGGAATCGTAGTTGGCGATTTTATATAGATGCTCCATCTGCGGGAGCGTTTTCGGCTCAATCATCATGGTACTGAAAATTGGTTTATTGTTCGCAAAGTTAATATAAAATTGGCATAAAAGGCTCTATTTTATATTTTTTAACACAACTTTTGCAGGTTTACATAAAATCATGCGTATATTTGCGAACGGACGGGCAATATAAATCCCGTTTAGCATAAATCTTAAAATAGTTGTTTTATAGATAATTGTGTATTTGAAGCTTTTGGGCATCCGCGAGGATGCCCATTTGTTATGGTTCAATAGCCCGTTGTGGGGCGCGGCGGGCGCGGACGCAACCGGCAGCGCAGCCGGCGGTGGAGCTCATCCTTGGCCGGACGCCCGGTCAGCGACGCTATCAACCGGTCGGTAACTACCGCCTGGAGCAGCTGATGATGGTCGCCCGGAAGCTCCACGCATCCCTCGGCATCCACCTCAACTCCCAAATCGGCGCAGACTTCCTCCAGCCGCAGCCTGGCCAGCGCCGTCAGCGCCTCCTGCTCATGGCGCCCGTAAGGCCCCGGCAGCTCCGGATTGTTGGTAACGGCTTTGAGCGCCGACAGGGCAAACACGGCATCGACCGATGCCGACAATTCGATTCTATTCTTCATTTCAATATATTTTTTGCTAAGGTTCGGGTAATGAAAAAGCGCGAGGCCCTACCGCGCGAAATAACATGAATGGCCGCCTCGGTGCGGGTTGACTGCGGATTCCGTGCCATATAGGAATCAAACGCGGCGAAAATTTCGCGCCACATTTCCGCGGTCATATCGGCCATTTTCGGCAGCTTGCCCTCGCGCCGCCGGCGGTCCATAACTATCAGGTGATCAACGCTGATAAAATAACCCTTCTCTACCGGCGAATGAATAACCCGGTTAATAACCGCCTCGGTTGCGCGCTGCAGGCGCTGGCGGTCCATTTCGCGGCGCACTGCCTGAGTAAAGCGCCGGTTGCGTTCGTGTGTTTGCGTGATGTAGTTCATAGTGGGTGCAAAATTATCCGCATCTGCGGCAAATCGTTTGCCCAACCCTGTTGCGTAGTGTTAAGCGCTTTTCTGTTTGCGTTTTCACTTTTTTTGCTTAAATTTGCGCTAAAATTCAGCTTATGGCCCACGTGAATCTCAAAGGCATGGGCGTTGCACTCATAACGCCCTTCAAAGCCGACAAATCCATAGACTTCAACGCTCTGGCTCGACTCATCGAGTACCAGATCAAAAACGGCATCGACTTCCTGGTAGTGCTCGGAACCACTGCCGAAACCCCGGCGCTGACCCCCGACGAAAAGTGCCGGGTGCGCCAATTTGTGGCCGAGCGAGTTGCCGGCCGGGTGCCCCTGGTGCTCGGAATGGGCGGCAACAACACCGCCGGACTCTGCGAGGAAATCCGCTCAACCGACCTCAGCGACTATCAGGCCATCCTCTCGGTGGTGCCCTACTATAACAAACCGTCGCAAGAAGGCATCTACCAGCACTATGCCGCCGTTGCGCAGGCCTCGCCGCTCCCCGTGGTGCTCTATAACGTCCCCGGGCGCACCGGAGTCAACATGACCGCCGAAACAACCCTGCGCCTGGCCCGCGACTTCCCCGAAAAAATCATCGCCGTCAAGGAAGCCTCAGGCAACTTCACCCAAATCGACGACATCATCAAGCGCAAACCCGCCGACTTCATGGTCATTTCGGGCGACGACGGCATCACCTTCCCCCTCATAACCCTCGGTGCCGTGGGCGTCATTTCCGTCATCGGCAACGCATTCCCCAAAGAATTCAGCCGCATGGTGCGCCTGGCGCTCGAAGGCGACTTCGCCAACGCGCTGCTCATCCACCACAAATTCACCGAACTCTTCTCGCTGCTGTTCGTCGACGGCAACCCCGCCGGAGTGAAATGCCTGCTCCACGCAATGGGCCACATCGAAAACGAACTGCGCCTGCCGCTGGTGCCCACGCGCATAACAACCTACGAAAGCATCCGCCACGTCCTCGAAAACCTCTGACCCCATGAACAAGGTTAAGCCCAAAAAGGCACTCGGCCAGCACTTCCTCACCGACCTCAACATTGCCGACCGCATTGCCGCCACCATCAACGACTACCGCCACCTGCCCGCGCTCGAAGTCGGCCCCGGAATGGGCGTGCTCACCCGCTTTCTGCTCCAACGCGACCCCGACGTAACGGCGGTTGAAATCGACTCCGAAAGCGTTGAATGGCTCCACTGCAACTTCCCCGGCCTGCGCGTTGTTGAGGGCGACTTCCTGCAGCTTGACCTCGCCGAAGTCATGGGCAACCGCCCCTTCACCGTCATCGGCAACTACCCCTACAACATCTCCTCGCAGATATTCTTCCGCATCCTCGACTATAAAGACCTCATTCCCTGCTGCGCCGGCATGCTGCAGCGCGAAGTGGCCGAACGCCTCGCCGCCGGCCCCGGCACCAAAGCCCGCGGCATTCTCAGCGTGCTCCTCCAGGCCTGGTACGACGTTGAATACCTCTTCACCGTCTCGGAAAACGTATTCAACCCGCCCCCCAAAGTCAAAAGCGGAGTGATTCGCCTGACCCGCAACTCCCGCACCGACCTCGGATGCGACCCCGCGCGCTTCAAAGCCATAGTCAAAGCCACCTTCGGCCAGCGGCGCAAAACCATCCGCAACTCAATCCGCTCGGTGATTCCCGACTTCCCCGCCGACCATCCCCTGGCCGGCCAGCGCCCCGAGCAGCTCTCAGTCACCGACTTCATCTCCCTCGCCCACCTCTAAAATCACAAATAGACCGACAATTATCAGCCTATTTGTCATCATAGTGGCCTTCGAGTTCAATAACAACCACATAAACTTCATTATCATGGATGCGATATATTATGCGGTTATGTGCTGAAATACGCCGCGAATAAGTAATATCGCCACCACCAATCAGCGGTTCAGGGTGACCAATTCCGCTTCTTGGATGCTGCATTATATCAACCAAAATACTTCGCAACTTCTTAAAAAGAATCGGATTGGATTTTTTCCATTTGGCGATTATCTTATCGACTTTCGCCTCGAATCGGATGCTATACATCACAAATTATCGAGATACTTGTCTAACTCCTCGGGCGAAGAAAACTCAAAGCACCGGCCCTCGCGACAAGCTTTTTCCGCTTCATCAATGCGAGCCTGCAGTTCGGGAGTAATAACCAACTCTTCACGGCCAACGCTGATAAGAGCGTATAATTGGTTCTTCCTCTTAATCAGCACTTTTTCGCCCTTTTCAGCACGCATGAACGAAGCTGCAAGGTTTTTACGATAGTCACTAATAGATAATGCTTCCATAACTAATTATTCTAACTTTGGGACAAAGTTAGCTATTTATCAACAAAATACCAAATTTTTGTACATAAAAATGTACAAAAACAACAAAAATCACTTTAACGGGGAAAGATGTCCTCAGGACCGGTGGGGCGCTCGGATTCGAGCCATTTGAATTTGGGCAGAAGAAAAAGCGAGCGCTTGGCCAGATAGAGCGGCGTAACGGTGCCTGAGGTCTCATCCCAGAGCTTCACGCGCTTAATGTCGCGCCCCTCGAACTCGGAAATCATAAACGACGACTCGATATTGGCGATTTTATTATAAGTCGAATCATCCTCCTGCGGCAACATAATGGCCTGCACCGAGCCGTTAACGTCGAGCCTGCTCAGCTCGCCGTCGGCAAAATAAGCAATCATCTCCTTGCCGCTCAGCTGATTGTAGTAGCCATGCTCGATTTCGTCGGCCAGAAAGCCGAAATCAGGCAGCCATGCGCGCTCAACCGTTGAGTCATTCATGAAAAGGATAATGCGGTTGCCGAAAACCTGATAGTTCTCATTCCAAACAACCGGGTCATAATCCATGCGAACGGTCGTGTCCGTGTCTACGTAAGTCAGCGAGTCGCAAAGCCCCTGAAGGTCCACGCGCCAGAAGCGAACGTTAGGGTTGGCAACCATCAGTCGCACCGAATCAGGGTCAACAAAAGTGCGCAGCGTGTCGCCGTGAATATAGAAAGTATCTGGCTTGGAGTATTCCAGCGCGCGGGCGTGGCCGGTGCAGAACGCCGAGTCGGTCAGTTCGTTGTAGAACCCATAGTCACCCTCAAGCGTCATTTGACGCGCCGAATCGGTGAGCACCATATTGCCGAAAGCCTCGCCGAAACCGGCCGAGCGGTCATAGATGAGCGAGTCGCCGGTCAGGGTGTTGCCCCGCTTGGTGTGGACCAGCGAGCGGTTAAGCAGCGTTGCCAGGTCGAGATTGGAGTCATACACTCCCAGGCGGGAATCTATATCGCCATCCTTGCCGATAATGCGTGCAAACACCGGCAAATCTGCAATGCGCGTGTCGGTGTTGTAGAGAAGCGTGTCGGTAAAAATGCGCACCGTGTCGCCGGCATTGGTCCGGCCTGTCAGGCGCACATGGTTATAGAAATTCGCCTCCTTGGTTGGCGGGGCATACTCGCCCTCGAGCGAGGTCAGCTCGTTTTGCGGGTCAGTGAGCTTGCCGCCGTTGAGATAGTAGCCCAACTGCATCAGCTGCGAATAGTGGAGAATCGGAGCGGTGAGAGTAACGTCGCGGTTAATCAGCCTAACGTCGCGCCCCTCGCCATAAACCGTTACCAGCTCCTGCGAGCCGGAATATTCCATGTAGTCGCCATAAAGGAAAAGCGTATCGCCCTGCTCCATGCGTATGTTGCCGAAGGCCTCCATGGAGTCGGCGGGCAGCTCCGGCGAGGTATAGAACCGCGCCGAGTCGCAATACATAAACATATCCTCCTTGCGGAACACAACGTTGCCCAGCAGAATCTGAACGTCTCTCTCCCAGGGAGTGACCATCAGCGAGTCGGCCCGCTCCAAATAGAGCCGGTTAGGCTGATGCCGGTCAGCATCGCCGACCTGAGGGCGTATCGGGGTGCGGTCGGGGGTCAGCAGCGGATTGCGGGCCTCGACCATAAACGCCGCCAGCGTGGCGGCCAGAAAAATAAATTTCAGCAGGTGCCTCATTTCCCTGAACCGAGCCAGTCATGGCGCCAGTTCGGACAGTCGCGCCAGCCGGGTTCGATGCGAATGTGGGTCTGGGCGATTTTATTGTCGACCCACTGCTTTAGAATACGCTCGCGCTCGGCGCCTATGGCCATGTTGCGAATCAGCTGATAGTCATCGGAAATATTCGCGCGATGAGCCTCGGTGCGGCTCTTCAGCTTGGCAATGCAAACAATGTCGGCCGAATTGGTCGGGCTCTTCATGGAAAACGCCTGCGAAACCTGGCCGGGCTGCAGAGTGGCCACGGCGCGGGCTATTTCGGCGGGCAGATCGCTCATCTCAAAAGCGCTGGTGCCGGTTTTGGCGTTGGTCATCAGGCCGTGGTTATTGCGGGTATCCTTATCCTGGCTCAGAACTCCGGCCGCTTCCTCAAAGGTGAATTTCTCGGCGAGAATGTCGGCGCGAATCGAATCCAGACGCTCGCGGGCGGCGTTAAGGTCCTTGGCGGCAACCTTGGGACGCAGAAGGATATGGCGGGTGTTCACTCGGTCGCCGCGCTTCTCAATCAGCTGGATAATATGGAAACCATATTCGGTCTCAACCACGGCCGACGCCTTTTTGGGGTCAGTCAGGCCGAAGGCCACCGCCGCATATTCGGGCGCCAGGCCGGCGCGGGGCATGAACCCGATTTCGCCGCCTCGGGTCGACGAACCGTCTTCGCCATACATGATTGCCAGCGTGGAGAATTCGGCCGTGCCGTTATTGACGCGCTCCGCATAGCCGCGCAGGCGCTCCTTAATGTCTTCGATTTCCTGACGGGGAATAACCGGATTGAGCGTGATAATCTCAACCTCCACCTGGGTCGGCACGAAAGGAATCGAGTCGGCGGGCAAACGGTCGAAATAGCGGCGCACCTGCGAAGGGGTCGGCTTAACCTTGCTCACCAATTTTTTCTGCACCTCGCCGATAAGGAAGTTATTGGTCATGGTTTCGGCCAGGAACTGGCGGATTTCCGGAAGGGTTTTGTGCATATACTGCTCCAGCTGCTCGCGCGAGCCTGCCGAGCTGATCCAGTCGTTGATGCGGGCATCGACCTGCGCGCCAATCATCGACGGATTCGCCTCAATCGAGTCCAGCTCGGCCTGATGGAGATAGATGCGGTCAAGCGCAATCTGCTCCGGCACAAAGCAATACGGGTCACCGATGATATTAAACTTCTCCTGGCGCATTTCGGCCCAGCTGCTCTCCACTTCGGAGCGCCAAATGGGCTGATCGCCGATTGTCCAAACGGCTTCTTCAACAACGTTGTCTTCCGGTCCGGCGGCGCTGACGGCCACACATGCCCCGAGGGCACACATATAAGCGAGGTTTCTAAGTTTCATTGCTTTAAGAATATTTGGTTGCAAAGATAGCGATTTTTTTGGTTGGTTTTATGATTTTTACAATTTTTATGCCTATTTTTGCAGTGATGAATAGAATTTGCCTGTTTTTTTCCGCTTTGGCAACCTGCGCAGCCGCGGCTGCCTTGCCCTATATCGAGCCCACCGACAGCTCGCCACGCAATCCCCTCCCCTGGGCCGAACTCCCCGCCGGAGAAGTCATTCTGACCTGGACCGACATCGACTCGCTGAAACCCCGCCATGAGGTTCCCGCTCAGCCGGTTATCGTGGCCGACACCCTCACGGGCTGGCGAGGTGAAACCCTCTCGGCCCGAGCCCTGCTCTATAGCCGCTCGGCGGTCGCCGACTCGCTTACGCTCGCAATGCCCGGCGCCGACCCCCGCTGGGTGCGCTATGTGCTCACCGACGACCAGCGCTCCTGCGGCAACCATAATTTCGCCCTCCAGCCCTGGAGCGTGGCCGACATCATCGACCTGCCCGGCGCGCTTCCCCTGGCGGCCGGCGAGGTCCGGCCCGTCTGGGTCACCATTCCGATTGCCCCCGACGCCACCCCCGGATTGCACTCCTACCGCCTGCCCGGCAATCGCCCCGACGGCTCCCCTCTCGCCTCGCTGCCGCTGACCGTCAAGGTCATCGACCGCGAGCTGCCGCCACCGGCCCAATGGAAGTTCCACACCGACTTCTGGCAGCAACCCTACGCCGTCAGCCGCTACTACGGCCTGCAGCGCTGGAGCCCCGAACATTTCGATGCCCTCGCCCCCTATCTGCGCCAGCTCGCGCGAGCCGGCCAGAAAGCGATCTCAACCATCCTGTTCTATGAACCCTGGGGAGACCAGAGCCACGACAAGTTCGACCCAATGGTCCAGAGCGCCCGCTGCGCCGACGGCTCCTGGGTGTTCACCTACGATATTTTCGACCGCTACGTCGAACTGGCCGACTCCTGCGGCCTCGGTCCGCAAATCAGCTGCTACTCCATGATTCCGTGGGACATGAGCTTCCGCTACATCGACCTCCCCTCGGGCGAATACCGCTATCTGCAAACCTCAACCGACACTCCCGAATATCGCGAGCTCTGGAGCGCTTTCCTGTCCGACTTCGCCGCCCATCTGCGCGAAAAAGGCTGGTTCGACCGCACCTGTATAGCCATGGACGAACGACCCCTCGACGCCATGCTCAACGCCTACCAACTGGTGCAGCAAACCGTCCCCGGAATGAAAATGGCCCTGGCCGGAAACTATCACCCCGAGCTGGTCGATAAGCTCCAAGACTATTCAATCACCGTCCGCCAGCAGTTCCCGGCCGAAGCGCTCGCCGCCCGACGCGCCGCCGGCCTGAACTCCACCCTCTACACCTGCTGCACCGAGTCGGCCCCGAACCTGCTCACCAACAACCACCCGGCCGACGCAGCCGCCCTGCCGCTCCACTGCCTGGCATGCGGAACCGACGGCTACCTCCACTGGAGCTGGATTAACTGGCCCGACAACCCACTCCAAGATTCGCGCTTCCGCCTCTTCTCGGCCGGCGACACCTACCTCTTCTACCCCGGCCCGCGCTCGTCGGTCCACTTCGAACGCTATATCGACGGCGTTCAGCAAGTTGAAAAAATCCGCCTGCTCCGCCAGGCCGGCGCTGACCTCTCGGCCGTCGAAGCGGCGCTGAAAACCGCAAATCCCGCAATCATCAAAAACGAAATCAACAAAATTCACTAACTCATAAAATCTTCACCTGTCATTATCATGAATCTCTTTAAAATTTTTACGTTCGCGGCCCTCGCATCCTGGGCTTTCGCCTCTGCCGCGGCCGAAACGGTCAGCCCGACCACCGGCAATGGCATTGTGCAGCTCTCTGAGCTCAAAGGAATTGAAAACATCACCTGTCTGGCCGGCGAATCGGTGCGCCCCAACAAGTCAACAAACAATAACCCCAGAGCCTGGCTCTTATACACCTCTGACGCTGCCGACGAATAGCCTTGTGTAGATCTCG
>CAMWSP010000015.1 GCA_947176935.1 uncultured Porphyromonadaceae bacterium
CCCCTTTTTTTTTTACACGCAGCAGAGGCCATCCGATTCTCCTGCGCGGGTGGTGGTCTGGGAGTTGTGTATAAGAGACACCATATGATTACGCTGGCTGAGGCCGAAGCCGCTGCTCAGGGCAAATGATCGACACTGAAGAACTTATGAGTATTGCCGAGCAAGCCAAGGATAACCTTGGCTTGCCCGACGTACTTCCGGGGTTGTATGACCCTATCCGTTACACTCTCGGCGCCGGGGGCAAGCGGCTGCGTCTGCAGCTGTGTCTGGCCTGCTGCGAGGCCTGTGGCGTCGACCCGGAGGAAGCGGTGAATCAGGCGTGGGGCATTGAGATGTTTCATAACTTCACGCTGCTGCACGACGACGTTATGGACCGCGCCGACACGCGCCGCGGCCGCCCGACGGTTCATAAGAAGTGGAACGAGGCTACGGCCATTCTCAGCGGCGACACCATGCTCACGCTGGCTACCCAGCTGATTGCGCGCTGCCCTGACGACCACCTGCGCGCGCTTCTGGACCTGTTTAACTCCACTGCCATTAAGATTTATGAAGGGCAGCAGATGGACATGGATTTCGAGCAGCGCACTGATGTGAGCATTGATGAGTATCTGGAAATGATTCGCCTGAAAACGGCGGTGTTGCTGTCGGCCGCCTGCGAGGCGGGTGCGATTATGGCTCATGCCACTGACGCGACGCGCCGGGCTCTGAGCCGCTGGGCGGAGAACATTGGCATGGCGTTTCAGCTTCAGGATGATTATCTGGACACGTTCGGCAACGCCGAAACTTTCGGCAAGACGCCGGGCGGAGATATTTTGAACGACAAGAAAACCTGGCTGCTCATAACCGCTCTCGACGAGGCTCCGGATTTGATTGTGCCGCTGCTGGGCGGCGAGCGCTCGCAGGCCAAAATTGCGGCTGTGAAGGCGATTTATGAGGCGCTGAAGCTTCCGGCGCGGATTCATGAGCTGATGGACCGCTACATGACTCTGGCATCGGAAGCGCTCGATGAGGCGAACATTTCGCCAACCGACCGCAGCTGGTTTACGGGGTTGAGTGCGAGTTTGTCGAACCGTCAGTCGTGAAACCGCATTGAGGCTCCAAGAGCCGGAAAAGTTAACTTCATGATGCCGAGGTCTTCATTGATCTCGGCATAATTTTCGCCCGAAAGTTCGCGGCCTGTGGCGTCGAACCAGCTGAGTTTGAAGTAGCCTTTGAAATTGGTGGGCGTCAGGCGGCCTTTGAGCATCCCCGGGGCCCAGGAGTCGCGGTTGGTGAGGGCGCCGTCGAGGTAGTAGAGGTCGTTGCCGATCTGGCTTAGGATGTATTGGCCGCCGGAGGTGGCGGTTTTGGGGTCTGTTTCGCGGTCGAGATATTCCCAACGTTTCCCCTGGGCCAGTTGCTCGGCGCTGAGGTCGGAAACGAGGCGCCGGAAGGAATTGGGGTTGGTTTCGATAATCATGTCGATGAGGTCGAACGGCTTGGCTGAGGAGCTGACGCGGACGGTGTCGGTCGGGTGGGGCAGGGCAAGGGTGGCTGCCGCCTTGAGCGTGCGGTGGCCTATGAGAATCGTAGCCAGCGAGTCTGCCCATTCAATGGCTATGGAGTTTGGTTCGCCGGAGGTGTCTACGCCGTCGGGGCAAACGAATTCAGAGCCGTTGACGGTCAGTGTGGCCTTGGGGTGGTCAACGCCGTCAACCGAGTTCAGCGACGAGAAAGCAAAGCTGATTTCGGCGCCGGGCCAGGTTAGCTGCCATTGGCCGAAGCGGCCGTTGCCGGCTGCGGCGCGAGCTTCGACGGCAACCACTTCGCCGACAGGCACCGGCGCGTCGGCGGCATTGAAATAGCGCACCTCGGCCACACACTCCAGCGCCGCCGCCAAACCCAGTATCAAAACTCTCCTCCTCATAATGTAATTTTCTGCAAAGGTATGAAAAATTTTTGTAACTTTGCAGGTGATATGGAAACAAAAGTTAAAGAGGAGCACGTTTATCGCTCTCTATTTCTGACCTTTGCCAAGATTGGTGCGTTCACCTTCGGTGGCGGATGGGCCATGATTGCCATTATGGAACGCGAAATAGTCGACAAACACGGCTGGCTCAGCCGCGAGGAGTTTATGGACCAGCTGGCGGTTGCTCAGAGCCTGCCTGGCATTCTGGCGGTGAATATCGCAGTGGCCGTCGGCGACAAAATCGCCGGCACGCGCGGTACCATAGTGTCGGCGCTCGGCACTATTTTGCCGTCGTTTCTGATAATTCTGGCGATAGCGATTTTCCTTACGCCCGACATGATTAAGAATAACCCCACTCTGGCGGCTATTTTCCGCGGAATCCGTCCGGCGGTAGTGGCGCTGATTCTCGCTCCGCTGGTGACCAACTGGAAGCGCGCGGGCATAACCTGGAAAACGGCCATCATTCCCATAGGGGCGGCGCTGCTGATATGGAGCAAGCTGCCTTTTGTGTCGAACCCGATTCTTTACATTGTTTTAGGCATTGCCGGGGGCTGGTGGTTCTTCGGCAGAAAGGAGGAAGCCAAATGATTTATCTGAAACTTATCTGGTCGTATCTGAAAATCGGTATTTTCGGTTTCGGCGGCGGTTATGCGATGCTCACACTGATTGAGCGCGAAATAGTTGGCAACGGCTGGCTGACGTCGACTGCGTTTACCGACATCGTGGCCATTTCCCAAATGACTCCCGGCCCGATTGGCATAAATTCGGCTACTTATATCGGCTATATGGCTCCCGGGCTGAACAATCCGGAGTTCGCCGGTCCGCTGTGGGGGCTGCTGGGTTCGGTGCTGTGCACTCTGGCAGTCGTTCTGCCGAGCTATCTGCTGGTGCTCTATGCGTCGCATTTCGTTCGCAAGCATAAGGATAGCCTTGTTATCAAGGGAATTTTCAAGGGGCTGCGTCCTATAACCATCGGCCTGATTGCGTCGGCAGCTCTGCTGCTGATGAACGGCGATAATTTCGGCACCGAAAACCTCGACATAGCCAAAAGCATTGCAATTTGCGCGGCAGCTTTCGCGGCCACATATTTTGCAAAGATTCATCCGATAATAGTTATCTGCGCCGCCGGACTTATCGGCTTTCTGATTTACTGATGACCTACGCCGAAACTCTTGACTGGCTTTTTGAGCAGACGGCCGTTTTTCAGCGCGACGGCGCGGCGGCCTATAAGCCGGGACTCGAAACCATCAGCCGCTTGTGTGCCATGTTGGGCAATCCGCAGCAGCACCTGCGGTGCGTGCATATTGCTGGAACCAACGGCAAGGGAAGCACCGCGTCGACCATAGCCGCAATCTATCAGGCCGCGGGGCTGAAGGTGGGGCTCTACACGTCGCCTCACCTTGTGGACTTCCGCGAGCGCATCCGCATCAACGGCCAAATGATAGGCGAGGCTGAGGTGGTTGACTTCGTTGAGCGCTGGCGTCGGTCGGGCTCGGAGTTGCAGCCGTCGTTTTTTGAGCTGACAACTGCCATGGCGTTCGAATGGTTCGCCCGGCAGCAAGTCGACCTGGCTGTTATTGAAGTCGGGCTTGGCGGCCGGCTTGATTCGACCAACATAATTACTCCGCTGGTGAGCATCATAACCAATATTTCGCTTGACCACACCGGGCTGCTGGGCGACACTCCGGCAGCTATCGCTGCTGAAAAGGCCGGAATTATCAAGCGGGGAGTGCCGGTGGTAGTGGGTTATGCCCCCGATCCGGCGGTGCGAGCCGTTTTCGAGGAAACGGCCGCGCGGGTAGGCGCTCCGCTGGAGTTCGCCGCTCCGATAGAGGCGCTTGAGCTGCCCGACGGAACGTGGAACTATCCCGCCGAGGGCATTCACGGTGCATTGCGCGGGGCCTTCCAGCCTCGCAATGCGGCTGCGGTGCTTGCTGCGCTGCGCCATTTGCCGCCGGTTCCGGCCAATGCGGTGCGCCGCGGATTCAGCGAGGTTGAGCAACTGACCGGTTTGCGCGGCCGCTTAACGGTTATGGAATCCGAGCCGCAGCTGATTGTTTACGACACCGGCCATAATCCGGGCGCATGGGAGTATCTGGGCGACGAGCTTGCGCGTATGCCCCGTCCGCTGGCAATTATATGCGGTTTTGCAGCCGATAAAGACGTTGACGCAATTCTGCAGAAAATGCCTGCAGATGCCAACTATTATTTCTGCAAGCCGAGCGGCAACCGCGGGCTGGATGCTGAAGAGCTGCGCCGCAAGGCCGGCCACCTTAGCGGCCAATGCTGCGCCGACGTTAAAAAAGCACTGGCAGCGGCCCGTCAGACCACTGCCAGCTCTATCTTTATCGGCGGCAGCAACTTTTTGATTGCTGACCTGCTGAAGCCTTAATTTATCAGTTGTTGATATCGAAGATTTCGAATTCGGAGTTTTTGCTCTTGAATTCCGGAACGACCTGTTTCATCAGTTTTACCAGGTCGGGGATAATTACGTTGCTCGACAGTTGGCACATCGTGTCGATTGAAACCGAAGCCTCGGAGTATTTGTAGTCGCGGACTTTGGCCACGAAGATGCGGTCGTGTTCGGTGGGAATGGTGTTCTCCATGCTGGCGAGCACTTCTTCGTAGAGCTTTTCGCCGGGACGCAGGCCGGTGTATTCTATATTGATGTCGCGGCCGAGTTCCAGGCCGGCAAGGTTAATCATGCGTTTGGCCAGGTCGGCAATCTTTACGGACTGCCCCATGTCGAACACGAAAATCTGGGTGCCGGTGGCAAAAGTGGCGGCTTCCATAACCAGGCGGCATGCTTCCGGAATGGTCATGAAGAAGCGGGTGATTTCGGGGTGGGTAACGGTTATGGGGCCGCCGTCTTCAATCTGCTTGCGGAAGCGGGGAATAACCGAACCGTTGGAGCCGAGCACATTGCCGAAGCGGGTGGTCACGAACTTGGTCTTGCCCTTGATTTCGCCCTTTTCAATGGCCAGACCGAGCGACTGAACGTAGATTTCGGCAAGGCGCTTGGTGCAGCCCATGATGTTGGTGGGGTTCACGGCCTTGTCGGTCGAAACCATAACCATTTTCTCTACGCCGTATTCAACGCACTTGTCGGCAACCTGACGCGAACCGACAACGTTGACCAGCACCGCTTCGCAGGGGTTTTCCTCCATCAGCGGCACATGCTTATAGGCCGCTGCGTGGAAAACGATTTGCGGCTTGTAGCGGCGGAAAACCATGTCGAGGCGAGGCAGCGAACGAACGTCGCCGATAACCGGCACGAAGTTCAGTTCGGGGAATTTATCTTCCAGCTCGAGGCGGATGTTATGGAGCGGAGTTTCGGCGTTGTCGAAAAGAATCAGCTGCTCGATGCCGAAAGTTGCCAGCTGGCGGCAGAGTTCCGAGCCGATGGAGCCGGCGGCGCCGGTAACCATGACCACCTTGCCTGAGAAGTTGGCCATTATGTCGTCCATGTTGATTTTGATTTCCTGGCGTCCGAGCAGGTCTTCAATTTTGATTTTGCGAACGTAGTTGCCGATTGGCTGGCCCCGGTCTATTTCATCAATGCCGGGAGTGATATAGGTTTTCAGGTTGTTCTGATGGCAGAATGCAATCAGGCGGTCCTGCTCCTTGCGGGCGTCGGCGGTGTAGGGGAAGAGGATGCCCTCGATGCCGGTTTTGTTCTTAATGCGGAGCAGGTCGTCGGCGGTTTCGAAGTAGTGAACGCTATGGCCGGCGATGCTGTGGCCGCGCAGTTCCTTGCCGTAGGCAATGAATCCGCTCACTGCATAGTGCGTTGAGTGGCGCAGGCGCGAAATCAGGGCTACGGATTTATCGCTGGTGCCGTAAACGAGCACGATTTTCACGTTGGCTTCCTCGCGGGTGCGGCTGCGCACAATGTCGTAGAAAACCACCATAATAACGCGGATTATGAGCAGGGCGCAAACCGTAACGGCCCAGTCAACTATTACCATGCCGAGCAGGAAGGTGCTTGCGGCGCCATGGTCGGTGAAGGCGAGCATGGCAATCCAGAGCAGGACTTCCTTGCCTAACGACACTGCGGCCAGGCGGCCGATTTCTCTCAGTGTGGAGTAGCGTATGATAGCGCGGTAAACGCGTCCGGCCAGAAAGGCCACGGCGCTGGCGCCTAATGAGCAGAGAGCCCATGTTCCGGTAAACGAACGTGTGAAGCCTTCGACCGGAACAAGCAGCGACAGGAGAAAGATAACCAGGAGCGAAGAGCAAACCGAAACAAATACGTCGATGAGAAAAACAACGTGGGTCCTCAGGTATTTGTCGGTCTTGAGCTTCTGCTCGAGAGTCGACATATTATTAAACATGTTCATGATGCGTAGAGATTGATGAAAAGCTAACACTTCCCCATGTTATGGGTAATTGCCGCAAAGTTACGGAAAAATTTCCATATTCCAAAATAATTATTTAATCCAAGTAAAAATTCGACTGCACAAACGTTCCCGGGGCGCGCAAATGGTTAAGATTTGGAAAATTATTTGCGGGCTTGAATTTTTTTGTTAAATTTGCGGTCAGAGAAACATAATTAACCAATCATTTATTTTTGAACTATGGCAAAGGCTATCGGCTACGTCGACATTGACAGCAACCGCTGCAAAGGTTGCAACCTCTGTGTTGTTGCTTGCCCCGTAAGCGTTCTGGCTCTCCGCGAACAGGAGGTCAACGACCGCGGCTACCACTTTGCCTACGCTCTGAACCCCGACGATTGCATCGGTTGCGGGTCGTGCTCACTGGTGTGTCCCGACGCCTGCATCGAAGTTTATCGGCTCATGCCGGGCAAATAATTCAGTAGCGTAGAAAAAGAGAAATTATCATGAAAGAACAAAAAGAAGTTAAACTCATGAAGGGCAACGAGGCAGTGGCCCACGCAGCCATCCGCTACGGTGTCGACGGCTACTTCGGCTACCCCATCACGCCCCAGAGTGAAGTCCTCGAAACACTCGAGGAACTCAGACCGTGGGAAACCACCGGCATGGTGGTTCTCCAGAGCGAAAGCGAAGTCGCCGCTATCAACATGGTTTATGGTGGCGCATCGACCGGCAAAGCCGTTATGACCTCCTCCTCCTCGCCCGGCGTGAGCCTGATGATGGAGGGTATCAGCTACATTGCTGCCGGCCAGTTGCCCACACTGATAATCAACGTTATGCGCGGCGGCCCCGGACTTGGAACCATCCAGCCCTCGCAGAGCGACTATTTCCAGGCCACCAAGGGCGGCGGCCACGGCGACTACCATCTCATAGTCCTCGCCCCCGCCTCGGTGCAGGATATGGCCGACTTTGTGGGCCTCGGTTTCGACCTGGCTTTCAAATATCGCACTCCGGCAATGATTCTTTCCGACGGCATTATTGGTCAGATGATGGAAAAGGTCGTCCTGCCTGAACCGCGCCCCCGCCGAACCGACGCCGAAATCGCCGAGCAGTGTCCCTGGGCCGTTACCGGCAAGCGCGGCCGCAAACACCGCAACGTTTCTACCACTCTGGAACTCGAGTCCAAGACCATGGAGGAAAACAACCTTCGCCTGCAGCAGGTCTATGCCGAAATCGAACGCAACGAAGTCCGCTTCGAGGAATATATGACCGACGATGCCGACTATCTCTTCGTGGCTTTCGGCTGCATGAGCCGCATTTGCAAAAAAAGCATCCAGCAGGCCCGCGAGCGCGGAATCAAGGTCGGCTTGCTCCGCCCGATAACTCTTTGGCCCTTCCCCTATGAAGCAATAGCCAAACTCGCTCCGCGCATGAAAGGTATACTCGTTGCCGAAATGAATGCCGGCCAGATGATTGAAGATGTGCGCCTGGCGGTTGAAGGTGCGGTTCCCGTTTGCCACTTCGGCCGCAACGGCGGCATAGTTCCGAACCCCGGCGAAGTCGTTGACTCGCTCATAAATCAGTTCCATATCCATGACTAAAGAAGAAATCCTCGCCCAAGGCGGATCCAAAGTCAACGCCCGCCCCAAGTTGCTCCTCGATGCAACCATGCACTATTGCCCGGGATGCTCCCACGGCGTGGTCCATAAGCTCGTGGCCGAAGTTATTGAAGAACTCGGCATGGAAAACAATGCCATCGGTGTGGCTCCGGTGGGATGTGCGGTGTTCGCCTATAATTATATAGACATAGACTGGATTGAAGCCGCCCATGGCCGCGCGCCCGCAGTTGCCACCGCAGCCGCGCGCCTCAACCCCGATGCCGTTGTGTTCACCTATCAGGGCGACGGCGACCTGGCCGCCATTGGCACCTGCGAAACCATTCATGCCTGCAACCGAGGCGAAAACCTCACCATAATCTTCATCAACAACGGCATTTATGGCATGACGGGCGGCCAGATGGCTCCGACAACCCTTGAAGGAATGAAAACCTCCACCACCCCCTATGGCCGCCGCGTTGACCTCAACGGCTATCCGCTCAACATAACGAATCTGGTCAAGGAACTCGACGGCACCTGCTACGTTACCCGCCAGAGCGTACACACTCCTGCCGCAGTGCGCAAAGCCAAAGCCGCAATCCGCCAGGCCTTCATCAACACCCGCGAAAAGCGCGGCACATCGTTCGTGGAAATCGTTTCTACTTGCAACAGCGGCTGGAAAATGTCGCCAGAAAAAGCCAACAAGTGGATGGAAGAAAACATGTTCCCCAAATATGTGCCCGGCGAAATCAAAAACACAGTGAAAAACAATGACTAACGAAATCATCATAACCGGATTTGGCGGTCAGGGCGTGCTCTCCATGGGTAAGATACTCGCCTACGCCGGCCTGCTCGACGGCCTTGAAGTCAGCTGGATGCCCTCCTATGGTCCCGAACAGCGCGGCGGCACCGCCAACGTAACCGTAATTCTCTCCGACGAGGCCATATCCTCGCCCGTTCTTGACCAATACGACATTGCCGTTGTTCTCAACCAGCAGAGCCTCGACAAATTCGAGAGCCATGTTAAACCGGGCGGAACGCTGCTCTACGACCCCTACGGTATCCATCGCCTTCCGTCGCGCTCGGATATCACCGTGGTTGAAGTGCCCGCAACCGAGGCGGCCATCGCTTCGGGCAACATGAAGGCGTTCAACATGCTGCTGCTCGGCGCCCTGCTGAAGCTCCATCCTATGGTCAGCCCCGAAACGGTTATCAAGGGCCTGGAAAAGACCCTGCCCGAGCGCCATCACCATCTGATTCCAATGAACCGCGAAGCAATCACCAAAGGTGCTGAATTAGTATGACCGACTCCGACAAAAAGCAACTTGCCTCAGACCCCGACGGCCTTTTGACCTACGAGTTCATAGCCAACCATATCGGCACTCCGGAACTCGACATCGACTGGTTGGCCGACAATATCATTGCAGTCGACTCCAACGGTCAGTTCACCGGCTCCGCCGCCCGCTATCTCAACGCTATCAATGCCGAGCTTTTCTCCGCCCAGATTGACCGGCTCATTGCCGCCACTATCGACAAAGACCGCGAACACCGCTATCTGCCCGCCCTGATGCAAGGAATTTGGGGCAACGATTGCGAGACCCGCGCCGCCGAACTCTCCGCCCGATCTAATAATTTCCGCAGAATCTATAAACGACTCTATCCAACATCCGCTATATGATTAAAAAATTTCTTATCGGTTGCTTGCCCGTTGTTTGCCTTGCCGCCTGCAGCGCCAAGGCCCAGGAAACCGAAACCGAACAAACCTCTAACACCACTTCTGAAACCACTATGGCCGAACAAACCAAAGCTACCAACAACGATGCAAAAGTTCTGATCCACACCAGCGAAGGCGACATCGAAGTCCTTCTCTACGGCGACACCCCCAAACATCAGGAAAACTTCCTGAAACTCGCCAAGGAGGGTTACTACGACGGCACTCTTTTTCATCGCGTAATCAATGAATTCATGGTGCAGGCCGGCGACCCCGACAGCAAAGGTGCTGCACCCGACCAACATCTGGGCCAGGGAGGCCCCGGCTATCAGATCGATGCCGAAATCGTTTATCCCCGCCACTTCCACAAGCGCGGCGCTCTTGCAGCCGCCCGCACCGCTGACCAGATCAACCCCGAGCGCAAAAGCTCCGGCTCGCAGTTCTATATCGTAACCGGCAAGAAATATACCGACGCCGAGCTCAACCAGATGGAACAGCAAATGAAAATGGGCGAAATGCAGAGCGTGTTCTATAAGCTCGCCGGTCAGCGTCAGGCCGAAATCCAGCAGATGCAGGCCAAGGGCGACCGCGAAGGCCTGCAGCAGCTTCAGGAGCAGCTCATTGCCGAAGCCGAAAAGCAGGTTTCCGACGTTAAGCTCACCGATGCCCAGCGCCAAGCCTACACAACGGTTGGCGGCACTCCCTTCCTGGATAACCAATATACCGTTTTCGGCGAAGTTACCAAAGGCATGGACATCGTTGAAAAAATCGAAAAGACCAAAACCGGTGCTCAGGACCGTCCGGTAGCCGACATCAAGATTCTCTCAACCGAAATTCTGAAATAATCACCTCCAACCGATTCCGGACTATAAGCCCTATAGGCGTCATCCCCTATAGGACTTATATTATTTTCATTCACACATTATATTGCTTTTATGAAGGTATATTTAATAGCCGGAGCTGTTGCTGCCGCTGTAGCGCTTGCGGGGGCCGGATTATGGTACACATCCGATTCCCACTGCTTCAGTCAGGCAGTCGATGCCACCAAGGCATGCGATTATAGCAAAGCGCTCGAGCTGTTCAGCAAAATCAACGACTCCGATTCTAAATACTATCAGCCGGCACTGATTCTGGGCATAGAGGCCCGTTCGCAAGTCGAAAATCCGAGCGCCGAAGTCCAAAGGCTGGGCAATGAATTGCAGCAGCGGCTGAATGACTATGTGGCCGAAACCAAGTTTGATGAAGAAACTTATCTGGCCCACACCTATTATTGGCAGCAGATTTATCAGAACTGGTTTTACAATCAGGATTCGGTTCAGGTCGACTGGGCCGCTATGGCTTCAGCTTTTGAAAACGCTGAATTTCGGTGCGATTCCCTGACCGATATGTCGCGACTCACTGCCGGCTACGCTTATTTTCTCAACAGCTACTACACGTCGGCTTCCGAAATGTTTGAAAAGGTGTTCAACTCGTCATACGCCGATATTCAGAGCTATGCCAAGGGCTATGTTGGCCTGATGAATCTTTATGCCGAGGTTCGGACTTACGACCGCCGGCAATCTTATGCCCTTCTGGAGCAGGGCCCGAACAAAGGTCTGTTGGCTCTTTATAAAGGCGATGGCACTCTGCTCAACAACGAATTGAGTGTTCATGAACGGATTGTGCGCGCATCTGACTGCTACAACAAAATAACTTTCCCTCATAATCTCCACACCTCTACCGGCTTTTTGGTCGACATGGTGAATGTGCGCAAGAACATGACCGACAGCCTGATTAAAAAAGAAGTGTGGCGCCACCCGGAGCGTACCAGCGTTCATGGCAGCAGTCTGATTCATTTCTATGGTCCCACGGTTTCTTATCAGCGTCACACCAATCTCGCCGAAGGCTGGGGGCTGTTCGTAGGTATAGAGAAAAATGGAGGCGTCGAATGGTCGTCAATCGGCAATTTTGACTATGGCGAAGGGCGCTTCCAAACGATTGAAGAGCTTACGTTTAATTTAAAAGACAGTTACTACATAGCCTATTACGCAACTGCCGGCCATACGCGTTGGGGCACTACGCCCGGAATCAATAATCCGGCGATATATAGCTGCGACATCACCCCCCTGACTATGAAGTTCGACCTGCAGCAGCTCTATAGCAACCCTTATTCCCCAATCTGCCGCCGATGATGCCCGGGGCACCGCGCCATAGCGGGCCAGTTGGGGGTTAGCGATTTTTTTTGTAACTTTGCAGAAAAATTTTTCTGACTATGTTTGAAAATCTCAGTGAAAGACTTGAACGGAGTTTCAAGATATTGAAAGGTGAAGGCAAGATTACCGAAATCAATGTTGCCGAAACCATGCGCGACGTTCGCCGCGCGCTGCTCGATGCCGACGTCAACTATAAAGTAGCCAAGCAGTTCACCGACACTGTCAAGGCCAAGGCTCTCGGCCAGAACGTTCTTCAGAGCGTCAAGCCGAAGGAGCAGATGGTAAAGATAGTTCATGATGAGCTGGCTGCCCTGATGGGCGGTTCGGCCGCCAAGTTCGACCTGTCGGGCAACCCCACGGTGGTTCTGATGAGCGGTTTGCAGGGCTCGGGTAAAACAACCTTCTCTGGCAAACTCGCCCGCAAATTCAAGAGCGAGCAGGCCAAGCGCCCGCTGCTGGTTGCCTGCGACGTCTACCGCCCCGCGGCCATAGAGCAGCTCAAGGTGGTTGGCGAACAGATTGGTGTTCCCGTATTCACCGAACCTGGCAATCAGAATCCTGTTGACATTGCGCTGAAGGGCGTTGCCTACGCCAAGGCCAATCATCTGGACCTGGTGATTGTCGACACCGCCGGCCGTCTGGCCGTCGACGAGGCGATGATGCAGGAGGTCGAGAACCTGAAAAAAGCGCTGAATCCCAAAGAAATTCTTTTTGTTGTCGACTCGATGACCGGTCAGGACGCGGTCAACACCGCCCGCACCTTCAACGAGCGCCTTGACTTCACAGGCGTTGTGCTGACCAAGCTCGACGGCGACACCCGCGGCGGTGCAGCGCTCTCGATTCGCACTGTGGTCGACAAGCCTATCAAATTCGTGGGCTCCGGCGAAAAAATGGACGCCATCGATGTGTTCCACCCCGAGCGTATGGCCGACCGAATCCTCGGCATGGGCGATATTGTTTCGCTCGTTGAAAAAGCCCAGCAGGACTTCGACGAAAAGAAAGCCCGCGAACTCGAACGCAAAATCGCCAAAAATAAATTTGACTTCAACGACTTCCTCGAGCAGATTCAGCGCATCGAAAAGATGGGCTCGCTAAAGGATATCGCCTCCATGATTCCCGGCCTGGGCAAGGCTATCAAGGACGTTGAAATCAAGGATGACCCCTTTAAGAACATAAAGGCCATTATCGGCTCCATGACTCCCGCCGAACGCGCCAATCCCGACATCGTTAAGGGTTCGCGCCGCCAGCGCATAGCCCGCGGCTCCGGCACCGAAATCGCCGAAGTCAATAAAATTCTGAAGCAGTTCGACGAAATGCGCAAAGTCATGAAATCGGCTGCAACAATGAAGAACCCCATGCAAATGATGAAGGCCGCGCGCTCCATGCAGCAGCTGCGCCGCCGCTAAACCTTTCAGACTATCATGGAACAACCCATCATCATTGACGGCAAGGCCACTGCGGCAGCCATCAAACAGGAAATAGCAGCCGAAGTGGAAGCCCGCGTGGCTCAGGGCAAGAAGCGCCCCCACCTGGCGGCAGTGCTCGTTGGCCACGACGGTGGCTCTGAAACCTACGTCGCCCATAAGGTCAAGGCTTGCGAGGAGTGTGGCTTCACCTCAACCCTTATTCGTCGCGAAGCCGACGTTACGCAGGCCGAGCTGCTCGAAATAGTTGCGTCGCTCAATGCCGACCCCGACGTCGATGGCTACATTGTTCAGCTCCCCTTGCCCGCCCATATAGATGAGCAGGCCATTATCCAGGCAGTTGACCCCGACAAGGACGTTGACGGTTTTCACCCCGTCAACGTTGGCCGCATGAGCCTCGGATTGCCCTGCTTCCTCAGCGCGACTCCCGCCGGCATAATCGAACTGCTGCGCCGCTACAATATCGAAACCCGCGGCAAGCACTGTGTGGTTATCGGCCGCAGCAACATCGTTGGCAAACCCGTTGCCTCGCTGATGATGCAGAAGGCGCAGCCCGGCAATGCAACCGTTACCGTTTGCCATTCGGCAACTCCGAATATCAAGGAAATAGTCCGTCAGGCCGACATTATTATTGCCGCCATCGGTCATCCCGGATTCGTAACGGCCGATATGGTCAAGCCTGGCGCCGTTGTTATCGACGTGGGCACCACCCGCGTTCCCGACGCTTCGAAAAAGAGCGGCTTCCGCCTCAGTGGCGACGTTGACTATCAGAACGTGGCTCCCCTTTGCTCCGCTATCACCCCGGTGCCCGGCGGTGTTGGCCCTATGACCATCTGCTCGCTGATGCAGAACACCCTGCTGGCCGCCAAAAACAAAAAGCAGTAAGGAAGCCTTGTTTCTCGTCGACCTGCTCTCGTTCATTCTGCCGCTGGTGCCGGAAATCGCCGACTTGCCCGGCCACGGGGAGTCGGCCGACCTGCTTTTTGCGGGCGATGCCATGATGCACCAGGCGCAGATTGATGCAGCTAAGGTTCATGGCTTCGAGGGCTATTTTTCAGCAATCAAGCCTTTCGTTGAAAAGGCCGATTTCGCTGTTGTGAACTTCGAGGCTCCATTGGGCGGTACTCCCTATCGGGGGTATCCCTGCTTTTCGGCGCCCGACGACTATCCGCGTGCGCTGACCGATGCCGGGTTCGACTTTTTTCTGCTGGCCAACAACCATATTCTTGACCGGCGCGACCGCGGATTGCACCGGACTATCAATATGCTCGACTCTCTGGGCATTCCGCATGCGGGAGTGTATCACGACGCGGCCGCGCGCGACTCGCTGGTGCCTGCGCTGGTCAACGTCAACGGCTTCCGCATAGGCCTGCTCAACTACACCTACGGAACCAATGGCATTCAGCTGCAGGGTCCTGCGGTCGTTAACTATATCGACCGCGGGCAGATTGCCGCCGATGTCAGTGCCGCCCGTTCGGCCGGAGCCGAATTGGTCGCGGTGTGTATCCACTGGGGTGAGGAATATAAGCTCCTGCCCTCGGCAGCGCAGAAGTCGCAGGCAAAGATGCTGGCCGACCTCGGCGTAGACATGATTATCGGCGGGCATCCCCACGTTGTCCAGCCCATGGAAATGCTTCAGGGGCCTGACGGCAAGCAGTCGCTGCTGGTTTATTCGCTGGGCAATTTGATTTCCAACATGAAAACCAATGATACCCGTGGCGGAGCCCTGGTGCGCGTGCATCTCGACCGCGACTCGCTGGGGCAGGCGCGGGTGGCCTCGGCCGCATGGTCGCCGGTTTTCGTGGAGCCGCCTTCGGCTTCGAATCCGAATTTCCGGCTCGTCAACCCTACAACCTCAACCAATCCGAAGGCCAAGGTCTTTCTGCGCAATGCAACCGACCTGTTTGACCGCCATAATATCAACGTTCCATACGACACACTGTTTTTCCAATGTACCAAATAGTTGACAAACAGCAATTCTCGGCCAACGTTGTCAAGTTCGAAGTGATTGCGCCCAGAATCGCAGCCTCGCGTCGCGCGGGCCACTTCGTTATTGTTATCGACAACGAAAAAGGCGAACGAATTCCGCTGACCATAGCCGACGCCAACCCCGAGCGCGGCACCATAACCTTAGTAGTCCAGGCCATAGGCTACTCCACCCGCGCAATCTGCGCCATGGAGCCCGGCCAGTCGTTTGCCGACGTCGTAGGCCCGCTCGGACGCGCAACGCAGATACGCAACGGCGGCACCGTTGTTTGCTGCGGAGGCGGCGTTGGCGTTGCCCCGCTGCTGCCGATTATCCGCGCCATGAAGCAGGCCGGTTGCCGCGTTATTTCGATTCTTGCAGCCCGAACCCGCGAGCTCATAATTCTCGAGGAGCAGGTGCGCAAAAGTTCCGATGAGGTGATAATCATGACCGACGATGGCTCCTACGGCACCAAAGGCCTCGTCACCAACGGCCTGGAAGCCGTTCTGCAGCGTGAGCATGTCGACGAGGTCGTTACTATCGGCCCCGCCGTGATGATGAAGTTCGTCAGCCTGCTGACCAAGAAATACGATGTTCCCACCGTTGCGTCGCTCAACACCATTATGGTCGACGGCACCGGAATGTGCGGCGCATGCCGCGTGAGCGTCGACGGCCGCAACCGCTTCGTTTGTATCGACGGCCCCGAGTTCGACGCCCATAAAGTTGACTTTGACGAAATGATTAACCGCCTACGCCAATGAATCCCACGAATCTGACCCCTAAGGAACGCACGGCGATTCCGCGCGTTGAAATGCCGGAACTCGATGCCGAATTCCGCGTATCGTCGCTCACTCTCGAAGTCAATCAGGGCCTCAGCCGCGAGCAGGCGGTAATGGAGGCTTCGCGTTGCCTGAACTGCCCCAATCCACAGTGTGTCACCGGTTGCCCCGTTTCAATCAATATTCCCGGCTTCATCAAGCAGATCGAGCAGCAGAACTTCAATGAGGCGCTGTCGGTTCTGCGCCGCACTTCGGCTCTGCCTGCTGTTTGCGGCCGCGTATGCCCGCAGGAAAAGCAGTGCGAGAGCAAGTGCATCTATAACCGCATGAGCAAGCAGCCGGTGGCCATTGGCTATCTCGAACGCTTTGCGGCCGATAACGGTTCGCTGCCGCAGACTGAGCGCCCGCAGTCAAATGGCGTGAAAATCGCGGTTGCCGGCAGCGGCCCTGCCGGTCTCTCCTTTGCCGGAGCCATGGCCGCTCTGGGCTATGAAGTAACCGTTTTCGAAGCTCTCCATGCCGTAGGCGGCGTGCTGATTTACGGTATTCCGGAATTCCGCCTGCCCAATTCGGTTGTTGAGAAAGAAATTGTGGCTCTCAAGGCAATGGGTGTGGTTTTCGAAACCGACACTATCGTAGGCAAAACCCTTTCCTACGACCAACTGCTCGAAATGGGTTTCCGCGGCATCTTCGTTGCCAGCGGCGCCGGTCTGCCCCGCTTCATGAATATTCCCGGCGAGAACCTGGTCAACATAATGTCGAGCAACGAGTATCTGACCCGCATCAACCTGATGCACGCCGGAACTCCGGGCTATGCGACTCCCGTGCCGCAGCCCGAAACGGTTGCCGTTATCGGCGGCGGCAACACCGCCATGGACTCCTGCCGCACCGCGCGCCGCATGGGTGCCAAGCGCGTAATGGTTATCTACCGCCGCAGCGAAGCCGAAATGCCCGCCCGCGTTGAAGAAGTGAAACATGCTCGCCAGGAGGGCGTGGAGTTCCTTACTCTGCACAATCCGGTGGAATATCTGGCCGACGAGCGGGGTAGGGTGAGGGCCATGCGTTTGCAGCGCATGGAACTCGGCGAACCCGATGCCGACGGCCGCCGTTCGCCGCGTCCTGTCCAGGGCGACATTGTCGAGATTCCCGTCGACCTGGTTATTGTCAGCGTAGGCGTTTCGCCCAACCCGATAATTCCCGCCGCTATCAGCGGCCTTGAAGTCACCTCGCGCGGCACCATAGCCACCGACTCCGAAACCCTGCAATCGTCGATTCCCATGCTCTATGCCGGCGGCGACATTGTTCGCGGCGGCGCAACCGTGATTCTTGCCATGGGCGACGGCCGCCGTGCCGCAGCCGCTATGCACAATAACCTTCAATCCAACCTGAAATGAGCTATATTGAACTAAAAAACGGCAGCATGGCCGCCCGAATCACCACTCTCGGCGCCGAACTCGTAAGCCTCAAAAAGAACGGCCGCGAATATCTCTGGCAGGCCGACCCGAAATATTGGAATGGCCGGTCGCCCCTGCTCTTCCCCAACTGCGGCAGCTTCTGGAACGGCGTTTACCGCTACAATGGTCAGACATATTCCCTTCAGAAACACGGCTTTGCGCGCCAAATGGAGTTCTCCGTGGTGAATCAGTCCGAAACCGAAGTCACGCTCGGCATCCGTTCAACCGACGAAACCCTGAAGTCCTACCCCTTCCCGTTCTTCCTGTTCGTCACCTACCGCCTGGGCGAGTCAGACCTGAAGGTTGAGTGGTTCGTGCGCAACGAGGGCGACAACGAAATGTTCTACGCCATCGGCGCCCACCCGGCGTTCTATCTGCCCGATTTCGACCCGGCGCAACCGGTTCGCGGCTATTTCAGCTTCGCCACCAACAAGCCTGTCGAATATCTCATCCCGACTGAAAAGGGATGCGTCGACGACCTCCATCCCCAAACTCTTCAGCTCGACGACCAGGGCATGATGCCGATAACCGCATCGACTTTCGACATCGACACCTACGTTATCGAATCGGCCGACATCAGCCGCTGCACCCTCCTTTCGGCCGAGCGGGTGCCTTTCCTGGCCGTGGATTTCCACATGCCGGTGCTCTCGCTCTGGTCGCCCACCGCGCAGCACCCCGACTGCCCCTTCGTGGCCATTGAGCCGTGGAATGGCAGCTGCGACACCGTAGGCTTCACCGGCGAACTCTCCGAGCGCCGCCACATCAACTCCCTCGCCCCCGGCGCGCACGCCCTGACCGCCTACACCATCACCATTTTCTAAATATTTTTCGTAAATTTGCATTTGTGTAAGCACTGACTATGGCACGAAAATTAAACGATATGGCATCACGGAAAGTCCCGCAAATGTGGGTCCACGTTGCCGCAGTTATTGCGGTAACGGCGTGGGGCTTGTCGTTTATCAACACCAAGGTACTGCTCGACAACGACTTCACTCCGGTGCAGGTCTACGTTTTCCGATGCATCATTGCTTATTTCCTCCTCCTTGCCTTCAGTTTCCGCATTATTAAGTCTCATAGCTGGCGCCACGAGCTGCTGTTTCTGCTCTGCGGTATCAGCGGCGGCTCAATTTATTTCGTGGCCGAGAATGCGGCGCTGCTCTACACAACTGCCACCAACGTTTCGCTCATAACCTCTTTGTCGCCGCTGATTTCGGCCTTGCTGGTGTTTCTGCTCTATAAGGACGAACGCCCCTCGCGCGGCTTCTTCCTTGGCTCCTTAGTGGCAATGGTCGGCGTGACGATGGTTATTCTCGGCGGCGTCGACTCGCACTCTGCCGGCGCCGAACATAACTTTTTCGGCGATATTCTCAGCTTCCTCGCTGCGATTTGCTGGAGCGTCTATGCCATTCTGCTGCGCAACCTCCAGGCGTTCTATTCGCCCATAGTCGTTACGCGCAAAACCTTCTTCTACGGGCTTATAACCGCCGTGCCCTTCCTGCTGCTCGAGCCCTCGCGCATCTCGGTTCAAACTTTCGCGCGGCCCCAGGTTTGGCTCAACCTCCTGATTCTGGCTGTCTTCGCCTCGTCGCTGGCTTTCCTGATTTGGGCCTGGGTCATCCGTCGCATCGGCGCGGTAAAAGCCGGCAACTACATCTATTTCCAGCCGATTTTCACTCTGATTTTCGGTTATATCATTCTTCATCAACACACCTCGGCTATCTCCTTTATAGGCTGCATCGTAACCCTGGCCGGCATCTATGCCAGCGAGCGCCTGTCGAAAGAAAAGCGCCGGCTTCATCATTAAGGCTATGGATTGGGAAAGACTGATTTCCGACAAACGCTTCGGACTCGAAGACTACGACAACCGCCGCGGCGAAACCCGCAGCGACTTTCAGCGCGACTATGACCGCCTGGTTTTCTCGTCGCCTTTCCGCCGCCTGCAAAACAAAACGCAGGTGTTTCCGCTCCCCGGCAGCATTTTCGTTCACAACCGACTCACCCATAGCATGGAAGTCGCCTGCGTGGGCCGTTCGCTGGCCCGCGAGGTCGTCATCGTGTTGCAAAAAAAATATGCCGGCAAACCCTGGGTAGGCAAGCTCGCCGATATCCCCGACATAGTGGCGGCTGCCTGTCTGGCCCATGACCTCGGCAATCCGCCCTTCGGCCATAGCGGCGAAAAAGCCATTTCGTCGTTCTTTTCCGAGGGCCCCGGAGCCGCGCTTCAGGCCGAGCTGACCCCCGAACAGTGGTCTGATCTGATTAACTTCGAGGGCAACGCCAATTCGTTCCGCCAGCTTACCCATCAGTTCCAGGGACGGCGTCCCGGCGGGTTCGCCATGACCTACTCCATGCTTGCGTCGATAGTCAAATATCCCTACGAAAGCCGGGTGGCGCTGAAACCTAACAAATTCGGCTTCTTCTGCACTGAAAAGGAATCCTTCCTCCGCATTGCAACCGAACTCGGACTCAAACGCCTGCCCGACCCCGAAGAGCGCATGAACTTTGCCCGCCATCCGCTCGTCTATCTCGTCGAGGCGGCCGACGATATTTGCTACGAAGTCATGGACCTCGAAGACGCCCACAAGCTCAAAATCCTCTCCCACACCGAGGTGGTGGACCTGATGCTCAACTTTTTCAGCGGCGCCGACCGCAATCACCGGCTCGAAGTAATGGCCCGCATCGCCGACCCCAACGAAAAGGTGGGCTATCTGCGTTCCTGCGTCATTGGCCGCCTGGTTGACTGCTGCGCCGAGGCCTTCGTGGCCAACGAACAGGAAATACTCGACGGCACTTTCAGCGGCTCTCTGCTCTCCTGCATCCGCCCGGCCGAGCGCGCCGCCTATGAGGAGTGTAACCGCGTTTCCTGGGCTAAAATCTACTCCGCCCCCGACGTCGTCGACATCGAACTGGCCGGTAACCGAATCATAACTTTCCTCATGCAGAAACTGATTCATGCCGTGCGCTACCCCGAACTCAACTATTCGCGCCTGCTTTTGAGCAAGGTGCCCGAGCAATACAACGTTCATTCCCCCGACCTTTTCACCAAGGTTCAGGCCGCCGTAGACCATGTCGCCTCCATGACCGACGTCTATGCTCTCGACCTCTATCGCCGCCTTAACGGCCAAACCCTTCCTGCGGTATGATTAAACGCCTTCTCCCTATACTGTTGATAATTTTCACGGCTGCCTTTGCCGCTGCTGCGACCTATTCTGTCGATAAGGTGCCCAACGTTCATCTGGCCGACAGCACGCGCTTCGTTTCCAACCCCGACGGCATCCTTTCGCCCGAGGCCGAAGCTCAGGCCAACGCGTTGTTGCGCCGGCTCATGCGCGAAACCTCTGCCGAAGTGGCCTGCGTGGTGGTCGACGATATCGACGGCGAGCCCGACGATTTCGCAACCGACCTGTTCCGCCGCTGGGGCATTGGTAAGAAGGACAACAACAACGGCGTTCTGGTTCTCATTGCCAAAGATCGCCGCCGCGCCGTTATCCGCACCGGCACCGGTGTGGAAGGCCTGCTGCCCGACGGCCTCTGCGGCTCGATTATCCGCGCCAACATGATTCCCAATTTCCGCCGGGAAGACTACGACTCCGGAACTCTCGGCGCCCTGGCCGATATAGCCGGAATCCTCTCCACCCCCGAAGCCCGCGCGGAGGTTATGAGCAAGTATGCCAACAATGCCGGCAGCGATGACGATTTCGACGGCGATGCGGCCTTTAAGGCTTATTTGATTCTATGCGTGTTTCTGACCGTTGCAGGCCTGACGCTGGTCGTTTACAAGATTATCAAGACCGCCGGGATGCCGCGTCAGCAAAAATATGTTGAGTTCCACAAGATTCAGCTGATGCTCCTTATCGACTCGTTCGTTGGCCTGGGAATGCCTTTGATTGCCTATCTGATTGTTTATTTCATATGCAAGAGGCTACGCCGGGGCAAGCATCTTTGCGCAACCTGCGGCAAACCCATGAAGCTTATCGACGAGGAGCGCGACAACGATTTCCTGACCCGCGAACAAGACATTGAGGAGCGCGTCGGCTCGGTGGACTACGACGTTTGGCGCTGCCCCGCCGACGGCACGACCGAGATTATCCCCTACGTTCAGCTAGACTCGGCATTTGCGGAATGCCCCGTTTGCCATGCGCGGACTTTCCATGTTGTCAGCGACCGTATAACCCGCCAGCCCTCTACCACCCATACCGGCACCCGCGTTGTTACCCGCCAGTGCGTTAGCTGCGGCTTTGAATAGTCCGTTTACCACACCTTGCGCATGGCGGT
>CAMWSP010000016.1 GCA_947176935.1 uncultured Porphyromonadaceae bacterium
CCCATAAGCGCTACTATCCCTTCCGCCATACTTTCAGCGGCCAAAACAAGTTCGCCGACCTGAAAACCGCGCCTCCGGCCAACCATGAAGTGACCGACATGGCCGAGGAATATATCCGCACGATGCGCCTGGGCGCACGTGACGCCATGGACATGCTCTCGGTGGGCTACACCGTGGCACCCTTCGCAGGCAGCACCGACACCGGCGCCCGCCTCGAAACCATGGACGCCTACCTCAAACTCGACCGCGAAGTGGCCCGCCTGCTCCGAGCCGCCGAAGCCTCCGGCCCGACCATGGTTCTGCTGGCCGGCACACCCGCTCCCGCTTCGTCCGAACCCGACGACGCCAAATGGCAGCTCAACACCGGCGAATTCTCGCCGCGCAAAGCCCTGTCGCTGCTCAACATGTATCTCATTGCCCGCCACGGCAATGGCGAATGGGTCACCGACTACGACCGCGGCGCCTTCTACCTCAACCGCAAGCTAATCGACGCGCAAAACATAAACATCGAGGACCTGCGCAACGATGCCGCAAAATTCCTGATGCGGATGACCGGAGTGGCCAACGCCTACACCCTCGACGACATTCTCGAAGGGCGACGCCCGGCCTCGCAGCGCCGCAACACTGTTGTGGCTTCGGCCCCCGACCTCTACATTGAAGTTATTCCCGGCTGGGTCATTGTCAACGACTTTGCCGAACCCCATAATCCCGGGCGCACAACCGTTCGCTCCTCGGCATCGGTAGCCCCGGTTATCATCTACGCCCCCGGTCATCTGACCTCGGCGCGCCTCACCTCACTGGTCGATGCCCGGCGCATAGCCCCGACCGTTGCGCGGGTGCTTCGCATCCGCTCGCCCAACGCGGCGGCCCAACCTCCGCTATCCGAGATTTTTCCCGCCCCTAATTCTGAACAATAAAAAAAACAATATAAATGAACATCAACGCTTTTCTCAGCAAAATCTTTGGCAATAAATCCCAGCGCGACCTGCGCGAGATTCAGCCCATTGTTAAGAAAATAAATGCCCTCCGCCCCGAAATGGAGGCACTGAGCGCCGATGGGCTGCGCCAGAAAATCAACGACGTGCGCGCCGACATACGCGCCGCCGTAGAACCCCACGAAACCGCCATCAAGGAACTGCGCGCCAAACTCGAGGAACTTCCCTTCGACAAGCGCCAGCCCCTTTGGGACGAAATCGACGAACACGAAAAAAAGAGCCTCGACGCCATCGAAGAGAAGCTCAACGAGCACCTGCCCGTAGTGTTCGCCACCCTGCGCGAAACTGCCGCCCGATTCGCCAAAGGCGACGTTAGCGTCGAAGCGACTCAGCTCGACCGCGACCTGGCTGCCCAGGGCCGCGATTTCGTCAGCATCACCGACGACGGCAAAGCCGTTTACAAAAACCACTGGCTCGCCGGCGGCAACGAAATCACCTGGGATATGGTCCACTACGACGTGCAGCTCATTGGCGGCATAGTGCTCCACCAAGGCAAAATCGCCGAAATGGCAACCGGTGAAGGTAAAACCCTCGTGGCAACCCTGCCGGTGTTCCTCCGCTCGCTCTCGGGCCGCGGCGTCCATGTTGTTACCGTCAACGACTACCTCTCCAAGCGCGACAGCGAATGGATGGGCCCGCTCTACATGTTCCACGGCTCCACGGTTGACTGCATCGACAAGCACCAGCCCAACACCCCCGAACGCCGCGCCGCCTATAACTGCGACATCACTTTCGGCACCAACAATGAATTCGGCTTCGACTACCTGCGCGACAACATGGCCATGAGCCCCGACGACATGGTGCAGCGCAAACACTACTACGCCATTGTCGACGAAGTTGACTCGGTGCTCATCGACGACGCCCGAACCCCGCTGATTATCTCAGGCCCCGTGCCCAAAGGCGACGACCAGTATTTCAACGAATACAAACATAACGTTCAGAACGTTGTCGACGCTCAGCGCAAACTCCAGATTAAGCTCATGAGCGAGGCCCGCGAAAAACTCGCGTCCGACAAATCCGACGTCCGCCAGGAAGGTGCCCTCGCCCTCTATCGCGCCTATCTGGCCGGCCCCAAATATCAGCCGCTCATCAAGTTCCTCAGCCAGGAAGGCATGAAAGCCCTGCTGCTCAAAACCGAAGGCTACTATCTGCAGGACAACGCCCGCGAAATGCCCAAGGCCGTTGAACCGCTCTACTACAAGGTTGACGAAAAGACCCGTCAGGTCGACCTCACCGACAAGGGCTACGACGTTCTGACCGGCAACATCTCCGACCCCACATTCTTCGTGCTCCCCGACATCGCCGGCCAGCTCTCGGCGCTTGAAAACATCGACGACCTCGCCAAGCGCGCCGAAGAAAAAGACCGCCTGCTGCAGGAATATGCCGTCAAGGCCGAGCGCGTACACACCGTGAACCAGCTCCTGAAGGCCTACACCCTGTTCAACAAGGACGAAGAATACGTTATCGACGACAATAAAATCAAAATCGTCGACGAGCAGACCGGCCGCATCATGGAAGGCCGCCGCTACTCCGACGGTCTGCACCAGGCAATCGAAGCCAAGGAAGGAGTGAAGGTCGAAGCCGCAACCCAGACCTTTGCAACCATCACGCTGCAGAACTACTTCCGCATGTACCACAAGCTGGCCGGCATGACCGGTACGGCCGAAACCGAAGCCGGCGAATTCTGGGACATCTACAAGCTCGACGTTGTCAGCATCCCCACCAACCGCCCCATTGCCCGCCTGGACATGAACGACCGCGTTTACCGCACCAAAAAAGCCAAATACGCCGCCGTTATCAAGGAAATCGAAGAACTCGTGGCTCAGGGCCGCCCCGTGCTGGTCGGCACCACTTCGGTCGACATTTCCGAAAACCTCAGCCGCCAGCTCACCATGCGCAAAATCCCCCACAACGTGCTCAACGCCAAGCTCCACCAGAAGGAGGCCGACATCGTTGCCCAGGCCGGACGCAAAGGCATCGTGACCATCGCCACCAACATGGCCGGCCGCGGCACCGACATCAAGCTCCCCGCCGAGGTCAAAGACGCCGGCGGCCTGGCAATCATCGGCACCGAGCGCCACGAAAGCCGTCGCGTCGACCGCCAGCTCCGCGGCCGCGCAGGCCGTCAGGGCGACCCCGGCACTTCGGTGTTCTTTGTCAGCTTCGAGGATAACCTAATGCGCATGTTCGCCTCCGACTCAGTTATGAAAGCCCTTGACCGCCTCGGCTTCGCCGAAGACGAAATGCTCGAGAGCCCCATGGTCAACAAATCAATCGAAAAGGCCCAGAAACGCGTCGAAGAAAATAACTTCGGCATCCGCAAACGCCTGCTCGAATACGACGACGTGATGAACAAGCAGCGCACCTACATCTACTCGCGCCGCCAGCACGCCCTCAAAGGCGAACGCATCGGAATCGACATCTCCAACATGCTCTACGACGTTGTTGAAAACCTCATCGAAACCCACACCCCCGGTCAGGCCGGAGAATTTGAGGACCTCAACATGGAGCTGATGAAGCTCATGACCATCGATGCGCCCTTCACCGAAGCCGAATATCGCAACATGAGCAAGGAAGACGCCATACAGGCGCTCTACGACGCCGCCATGGAAACCCTCGGCCGCAAGAGCGAACGCATCGTTGAAGTGGCCCGCCCGGTTATCAACGACCTCTATGAAAACCAGGGCTACAAGAGCATCATCCAGGTGCCCATAACCGACGGCAAACGCCTGTTCCGCCTCGTGGTCAACGTTGAGGAATGCTATAACGCTCAGTGCAAGAACATCGTAACCGAATGGCACAAGCTGCTCATGCTCGCCAGCATCGACGAACTCTGGAAGGAACACCTCCGCGAACTCGACGAACTGCGCCACAGCGTTCAGAACGCCACCTACGAGCAGAAAGACCCGCTGGTAATCTACAAGGTTGAGTCGTTCCACCTGTTTGAGGCCATGCTCAAGAACCTCAACGACAAGGCAACGGCAGCCCTCATGCGCGGCCAGATTTATGTGCGCCAGGCTCCCCCGGCGGAAACCTCCCCGTCAGCCGAAAGCGCTCCCGAGCAGCCCCGCAACCAGCCGGAAGTGCAGCGCGCAACCGCCCAGCGCACCGACTATTCGCGCTATAACGCCTCCAAGGCCGAAACCCACGAAGGCGCCGACGCCCAGCGCGCCGCAGCAAGCGCACCGCAGGGCCAGCGTCCCGCTCCGACTCCGATAAAGGCCGCTCCCCGCATTGGCCGCAACGACCTCTGCCCCTGCGGAAGTGGCAAAAAATATAAAGCCTGCCACGGCAAAGGCCTGTGAGGAATCTCTATCGGATAATACGAACCATTATGGTATCCCTGCTGTGTTGTGCGGTAGGGATACCGATATTATTATACCTTCTGCTCTGGCTTAACCCGGTCCACGAAAAAATGCGCTCCGTGGCCCGCGAGCAACTGTCGGAACTTCTCGGTGCCGACGTTGAAATCGGCCGGCTGCGCGTTCTTCCGTTCAACCGTGTGGAGCTCTCCGACATAGCCGTTATCGAACGGAGCGACACCCTGCTGACCGCCTCGGCCCTGAATGCCGGAATCAGCGGCCGCAACCTGCTGTTCCGCCGGCGCCTGGTAATCACCGATGTTGAACTGATGAGCCCTGACATCAGGGTGCGCCGCGCCGACCCCGACTCGCCGCTCAACATCCAGCCGATAATCGACCGGCTCAAAGGCGACGGCACGAAACCGCCGACGGAATTCGACCTGGCGGTCCACACGGTGGTTATCCGCGCAGGCCGCGGAAGCTACAACGTCGACTCGGCCCCCCTCCGCCCCGGCTTCGACGCCAACCACCTGCAGCTGCTCGAACTCAACGCCGACCTGACCGCGCCGCGTATAGCCAACGGCAAAGTCCGCGTCAGCCTCAAGCGACTGACCGTGGCCGAGCAATCGGGCCTGCGCGTGCGCCGGTTGGCCGCCGACATCGAGCTGGCCGATTCGCTCCTGTCAGTCAGCGGCTTCGACCTTGCTCTGAACTCCTCCGAACTCTACCTCGAATCAACCACCCTCAACCTCAAAAACCGCCGCATAGGCCGCCTGAAACTGCTCGCCGGCTCAACCATAAACCCCGCCGACCTGGCGCCCATAGTGCCGCAGCTGGCCGAAGTGCCTTCGCCCCTGCTGATTCAGGCCGACGCGCAACTCTTTCGCGACTCCCTGAGCCTGACCCGGCTGGAAATGAACGTGCCATCCCGCCGGCTCTACGCCGACTTGCGGGCGCAGGCCACCCCGCAGATGGCCAACAGCCCCCGGCTGGAACTGGGAGTCAACGGCCATGACCTGGCCCGCACTCTGGCGCTCTTCACCAAACTGCAACCCAAAGCATCGCAACTGCTTGAATCGCTGGGCCAGATTTCATTTGTCGGCTCGGCCGGATGGCGCAAGCCCAAAAATGCAACCGTTATAGGCCTGCTGTCGACCAACGCCGGATCAATCACCCTCGACGCCGAACTTAAAGCCGACCGCCTGCTCGCAACCGCCGAATCGCCCGACCTCAACCTGGCGCTCCTGCTCCCGGGCCGGCAACTGGGCTCGGCTGATTTCGCGGCAACGGTGAATCTGGCACGCTCCGACGGCATGGTTTCCCTGCTGGTCGACAAGCTCGGCTGGCGCGGCAAAACGGTCAGAAACATAGCCGCAACTGCCAACTACCGCAACAAGGACTACCAAGCCGGCATAGCCATTGCCGACTCCGCTCTAACAGCATGCGTCGACCTGGCGCTCAACATGACGCGCGACCACACCGGCGCAACCCTCATTGCCAACATCGGCTCGTTCAACCCCGCCGCATTCGGCTTCCTGCCCAAATATGCCGGCCACATTGCCTCAGCCCATATCCGCGGAGCATTCACAGGCCCCGAACTGCTGCAACCTACCGGACAACTGACCATTCGCAACCTGGCGTTCGTTGCCGCCAATGGCTCCGGGCTCCGCGAAGACCCCATTGTTATAAAAACCGACTTTTCATCCGACAACGACCGGAGCATCGAGCTCACTTCCGACCTCATCGACCTCGCCGCCCGAGGCTCCATCAACCTGAAAACCCTCCGGCCGGCCGTTGGCAACCTGCTGGCCGAGGCCATGCCGCAACACTTTGCCCCGCAGCCCGTCGACTCCCTGAATCCCAACGACTTCACCCTCCACGCCACCATCCACGACAACGCGCCGCTGCTCCGCTTCATCGAAACCCCGGTTGAGCTGCTCTATCCCATCTCAATCAGCGGCACTCTCTCCGAGCCGCGCGAATTTGCCAACGTTTCCATCTCCGCGCCCTATCTCAGCAAAGGCCATTCGCTCATTTCCCACACAAAGCTCGAAGCCTCGCTGGGCCGGAACTCGGAGCTGACCGCCCACACTGTTATGCCCTCGAAGTTCGGCAACATGACCCTCGACCTCAGCGCCGACCTGACCGACAACCTCGGAAACCTCAACTTCACATTCGCCAACGACCAGGCCTCGTACTACGGCGGCACTCTCAACGCCTCAATCCGCCCCCTCCCCTCCGGCGCCGACATCCACATCAACCCCGAAACGCTCACTCTGGGCAGCGTTGACTGGGACATCGAACCGGCCTACATAGGCCTGCGCGGCAAATCGGCCATTCTCCACGGCTTCGGAATCTCCCGTCCCGGCCAGGAACTCGCAATCAACGGCATGGTTTCCGACCGCCCCGACGACCGCCTCATCGTTGAGCTCGACAACATCAACGTTGACTACATTTTCCAGACCCTCCGCCTCAACCCCTCAATCACCTTCGGCGGCGACGCCACCGGCACGGTAATCGCCTCGGGAATCCTCTCGCCCGAACCGGTGCTCCAGACCAAAAAACTCTATGTGCGCAACCTCAGCTACGGCCATTGCGTAATGGGCGACGCGTCAATATCCTCGCGCTGGAACAACGACACCCGCGCCGTTGAAATCTATGCCGACATACTCAACCGCCAAACCGGCGGCAAAACCGTTGTCGACGGCAAGATTCTCCCCCTGTCGTCGCAACTCGACTTCGTTTTCGAGGCCGACCACACCCCCGTAGGCTTCATCCATAACTTCACCAAAAACTGGGCGTCGGGCGTCAGCGGAACCGCCTCGGGCCGCGCCCACCTTTTCGGCAACTTCAAGTTCGTTGACCTCGAAGGCGACCTGCTGGCCGAAAACCTCAACCTCTCCATTCTCTTCACCAACGTAACCTACTCCGCCAGCGATTCGGTCCACATCCGGCCGGGCGTTATCGACCTCTCAAACATAACCATATCCGATCCCGAAGGCCATCAGGCGCTGCTCAACGGCTCGCTCCACCACCGCTACTTCCTCGAATCCGACTTCCGGTTCCGCGTTTCCGACATGCAGAACATGCTGGTGCTCAACACCCACCCGCAGTCCGACGAAGACTTCTGGTATGGCCGCGTCCATGCCGACGGCGTTGCCGAAATCGCCGGCGTGCCCGGCCTGGTAACCATCCGAGCCAACGCCCGCACCACCGCCGACAGCGAATTCACCTTCGTGCTCTCCGACGCCGCCAACGCCGCCGAATACACCTTCCTGACCTTCCGCGACGCAACGCCCCGCGCCCCACTCGACTCAACGGCCCGCCCCGGCTCGCCCGAACTCGACGAAATGATGCGCGCCCGCGTGGCAAAAGCCGCCCAGCTGGCCGACGCAACCAACTTTAACTTCGACATGCACGTCGACGTAACCCCCGAAGCTCGCCTGAACCTCATAATGGACCCCAACGCCGGCGACAAAATCACCGCCACCGGCGCCGGCAACATCGACCTGCTCTATGGCTCGCAAACCGACGAATTCCGCCTCTTCGGCGAATACCTCATCGACAAAGGCGACTATAACTTCTCCCTCCAGGACATCATCCTCAAAAAATTCCAGATCAGCTCCGGCTCCAAAATTGCCTTCGACGGCGACCCCATGAACGCCAGCCTCGGCATATCGGCCATCTACCAGGTCAACGCAAACCTCTCCGACCTCGACGAATCATTCCTCAACGACAAAGAAGTGCAGCGCACCAACGTGCCCGTCTACGCCATGCTCAACGTCAACGGCCGCCTCAGCGAACCCGTAATCTCCTTCGACCTCGACTTCCCAACGCTCACCACCGACGTGAAACGCAAAGTCAAATCCATCGTTTCAACCGAAGAAATGATGAACCGCCAGATTATCTACCTCCTCGCCCTCAACCGATTCTACACTCCCGACTATATGACCGCAACCAAAGGCAACGACCTGATGTCGGTAGCCTCCGGCACCATATCCTCGCAGCTGAGCAACATCCTCGGCCAGCTCAGCGACAAAATCTCCGTGGCCCCGAGCGTCAGAACCGACAATGGCGACTTCTCCGACGTTGAAGTCGACGTTGCCCTCTCATCCAACCTCCTCAACAACCGCCTGCTGCTCAACGGCAACTTCGGCTACCGCGACAAAGCGCTGAACTCCAACCAGTTCATCGGCGACTTCGACGTTGAATACCTTCTCACCCGCCAGGGCAACTGGCGCATCAAGGCCTACAACCACTTCAACGACCGCAACCTCTACGTAAAAACCGCTCTAACAACCCAAGGCATCGGCCTGGTGTTCAAACACGACTTCGACAACCTTTTCAACCGAATTTGGAAATCTCAAAAAAAATCCATAACTTTGCAGCCACAATAACGCCCGGATGGCGGAATCGGTAGACGCGACGGTCTCAAACACCGTTGGGGCAACCCATCCCGGTTCGAGCCCGGGTCCGGGTACTGAACTGAGGATTCTCGTTTTGAGAGTCCTCTTTTATTTTTGCATGCCCCCGTAACTCATTGTTTACTACGTCAATATCAATCATCGTATTAATTCCTTTCGCATTTGTTTTGCTCGGACTGTGATGCCGAGGTCGAATTTATTGTTTACTTCATTCATAAGTGAAATGAAGCGTTCATCATGCTGTTTGATAAAGAATCCTCCAATCAGCGGCAAGCGTTGTATGAATGTTAGAGGCTCTTTATAATCTCCAATAACAAGATGTATCATTTCGTGAACCACTACCTTTCGGAGATTATCTTCGGTCCAACGATAGCGTTGTGAGATATGAAATGAAGCCTTAATGCCTTTGCGTTTGCCGGACCATATCGGACGTACCATACCGACTGCTTTCTTTTGAGGTGTCCATGTTTCAAATTTAACGGGTAATTCTACCTTCCCATTAAAATACATACGATTACATTCATCAAACATTTCCTTGATAACCGTTCTCGTCAACTTTATGTATTTCTGTTTTCTCATATTACGGAAAGTATTTTAGCTATTGCCGATTTGCCCCAAGCCGTTCTATTAACTCATCCGTAGATAAATTAGAATTTTTTTGGAATTCTTCCAAGAATAATTCACGATTACTACGCTCTTCTTCTGTAGAGAAAACACCATTAATGATTTTCTTTTTCATATCAAAGCATTAAAAGTTTAACTTGCTATGCAAAATTACAAAAAATAAGTAAAAAGAGCAAGTTTTATATGCCTATAACTCAATCCATTTCGTCCAAATTCACATTCTCCGTAGGTCAAGTCCTATATTAACGGTTGGGGGTACCGCAGGGAGCAGCCAGCTGCTCCCTGTTTTTTATCCAATTCTTTCCATGTATAAATACAAAAACACACAAATCGTGCAATTCTTTCAATGTATAAATATAAAAATAAACAAATCTGCTTGTTTTTTAATTTATAAGTTGGTAAATTTGCAGAAATTTTTCAACCATGGATATTATTGTTCGTAAAACATACCTCTCCCACATCATTTCCCACCTCAACAAAGGAATGATGATTATCCTTGTGGGGCAGCGCCGAGTTGGCAAAAGTTTCATGTTGCGTCAGGTCAACCAATGGCTGGCCGAAAACCGGCCGGACGCAACGGTAGTATATATCAACAAGGAATTATTGGCATTCAGTCATATCACTAACGCATCCGAACTCTACGAATATGTTGCGCCGAAATTCGCCGTTGGCGCCGAGAATTATCTGCTTATCGATGAAGTCCAGGATATTGAGGGATATGAAGATGCGCTCCGAAGCCTTCACGCCGAAGACCGCTGCCAGATTATAGCAACCGGCAGCAATGCCTATATCTTCTCCTCCGAACTCAGCACCCGGCTGGCCGGTCGATTCATTGAAATACCCATCTACGGGCTCTCCTACAGTGAATTCCTTGAATTTCACAATTTGGCCGACTCCGATGAATCTCTCAACGACTATCTGCGCATTGGCGGCCTGCCGGGTCTGAGACTCTATGGTGTGAAAAACGAAATTCAGATTCGCGACTATTTGCAGGGCGTTTACAACACCATTATGATGCGCGATGTAGTTGCCCGGGAGCAGATCCGAAACGTTCCGTTTATTGAAAATCTTTCAAGATTCATAGCCGACAACGACGGGAAGCTGATTTCAACCAACAGCATCGTCAAGTTCATGAAATCGCAAGGAGAAAAAATCTCCGAAACTATAACGTCGGCTTATATTGACTACCTCTGCAAAGCTCTGATAATAAACCCCGTCAGTCGCTACGACATTCATGGCAAAAAAATCTTTGAAATGATTTTCAAATATTATTTTGCCGACCACGGGCTGCGCAACTATCTTTGCGGCTTCAATCTGCGCGGCAGCATCGAGAAAATCATGGAAAATGTTATCTACCTGCACCTGCTGACTCAAGGCTATCGCGTAAATGTTGGCATCCTGCGCGCCGGCGAGATAGATTTCGTAGCCACCAAAGGCAATAAAACCATCTATGTGCAGGCCACATATCTACTTGCCTCACCCGAAACAATCAAAAGAGAGTTCGGCAACCTGGCTTCCATCAACGACAATTTCCCTAAATATGTCGTATCCATGGACCCCGTAAGCGGCGAACTCCCCGAATATCCGGGAATTCATCACCTGCATCTGCGGCAATTCCTCAAAATGGAACTGTAGTGTCCGCGTAGCGGGCGGGGTGTCCGATAGCGGACGGCTGAAGCGGGAAGCCGTTGCTGATTATCAACCCGTTATGAGTTTGGCATGGTTATTGCCTTTACTTTGGCATGAACCAATCAAAAAACATAATGGATACGGAAATCCCTTTGAAGGAACGCCGGCACCGGACCGGGCGCCGCATGGTCCGCCTGGTCCTGACGGCCGCAGGCGTAGCCGTGGTGGTAGCGGTGGCGCTGAATTTGGCGCGCCCCAGCGTCAGGCTCGCAGGCCTGCAGAGCGGCGTTGCCGACGTAGGCACTATTGAAACCACCGTCACCTCGTCGGGTCGCGTCAGCCCCGGACTCGAAGAAATCATCAACTCGCCGATTGCGGCGCGCATTCTGAAAGTCTACAAAAAAGTGGGCGACATGGTTGAGGCCGGCGAACCGATTCTGCAGCTCGACCTGACCAACGTGCAGACTCAATATGAGCAGATGGTCGACGAAAAGCGCATGAAGGAGCTGCAGCTCGAACAGGCGCGCATAAACGCCGAATCCTCGCTGCGAGAAAAGGAAATGCACCTCAAGGTCAAGGAAATGACCGTTAACCGCCTGGCTATGGAGCTGCGCAACGAACAGCACCTCGACAGCATCGGCTCCGGCACTGGCGACAACGTTCGCCGCGCACGCTACGCCTGGGAAACCGCCCGCCTCGAGCTCGAGCAGATGCGCCAGGCGCTGACCGACGCCCGCGCCATCAGCCGCGCCGACCTGCGGCTCAAGGAGCTTGACCTGGAAGTGTTTTCGCGCAAGGTGGCCGAAGCCGAGCGCACCCTGACCGACGCCCGCATTCTTGCGCCCCGCCGCGCCATTCTGACGCAAATCATATCTGAAATCGGCCGTCAGGTCAGTGCCGGCTCGCAGGTAGCGGTAGTCAGCGAGCTCGACCACTATAAAGTTGACTGCGAGATTGCCGATAACTATGCCGACCGCGTGGCCGCGGGTTCGCGTGTGGCAATCAAAATCGGCAAGCAGGTTATCGACGGCGTTATCTCCGACCTTTCGCCCGTTAGCCGCAACGGCGTTATCTCCTTCACCGTTCAGCCCTCCGATGACTCCCACCCGGCTCTCCGCTCCGGCGTCAGGGCCGACGTTTACGTCAAGACCAACGTTATCGACGATGCCGTGCGCATTCCCAACGGCCCCTACTACGCCGCCGGCCCGGGTCGCTATGCGCTGTTCGTTGTCACCCCCGACGGCACTTCTATGGAACAGCGCGCCGTAACCCTCGGCCAGTCAAACTATGAGTTCGTGGAGGTGCTTTCCGGCATCGAACCGGGCGAACGGGTAATTATCACCGACATGACCCCATATAAGACCAATAAAAAACTCAACGTAAAATAACCCAATCATTCAACAACCTATGGCAATCATTACCCTGTCGGGAATCAACAAGATTTACTACACCGACGAAATCCAGACCCAGGCACTCGATAACGTGAACCTCTCGATCGATGCCGGCGAGTTCGTCAGCATCATGGGCCCGTCGGGCTGCGGCAAGTCAACGCTGCTCAACATCATCGGCCTGATCGACGCTCCCTCCTCCGGCCAAATCGAAATCGCCGGCACCGATGTGCGCGCCCTGAGCGACAAAAAGCTCTCCGCGTTCCGCAACCGCAAGCTCGGCTTCGTTTTCCAGAGTTTCCACCTCATCAATTCGCTCAACGTTATCGACAACGTTGAGATTCCGCTCGTTTACCGCGGCATGGGCGCCTCCGAGCGCAAGGCCCGTGCCCGCGAGGTGCTGGAGCGCGTAGGGCTCTCCCACCGAATGAACCACATGCCTTCGCAGCTGTCGGGTGGCCAGTGCCAGCGCGTGGCTATTGCCCGCGCCATAGCCGGCAACCCCGAAATCATCCTTGCCGACGAACCGACCGGCAACCTCGACTCCCGCATGGGCGCCGAAGTCATGGAGCTGCTCCACGGCCTCAACCGCGAAGATGGCCGCACCATAGTTATGGTTACCCACAACGAGGAACAGGCGCGTCGCACCGACCGCATTATCCGCTTCTTCGACGGCCGCCAGATTAAATAACCCAGCTCTACCGCCATGATTAAACTGATTCGTTCCGCCATAGGCGACCTGCGCCGCCAGCCGGTGCTCGGCGCCGTCAGCGTGATTGGCACCGCATTGGCCATCTACCTGATAATGATGGTCGTTATGCTCCAGTCCGTAAAAGTCGAGCCGTTTGCCCCCGAAAGCAACCGCGATCGCTTTCTCCACGCCACCTATCTGTCCATAACCACCCCCAACGGCATGTGGAACGCCTGCCATAGCTACCCGTTCGTGCGCAACTACATGTATCCGCTAACCACCCCCGAGGCTGTTACGGCATACAGCATCAACTCCACCGCCGGTCCCGCTTCGGTTCCCGGCGCCGGCAAGGCAACCAGCGCCGAAATCCGCACCACCGACCATAACTACTGGAAAGTTTTCGACTTCACCTTCCTTTCCGGCGCTCCTTATAGCGAGGCCGACGTCAACGCCGGGCTGCCGAAAGCCGTAATCTCCGAGTCGGTGGCGCGCCGCCTGTTCGGCACCATCGATGCCGTTGGCCGCGAGCTGATGGTCAACTACCGCAGCCACCAGGTAGCGGGCGTGGTGGCCGATGTCAGCCCCCTGGCAACCAAAGCCTTCGCCGAGGTGTGGATTCCTATAACTTCGATTCCCGGATGGGATTACAATCAGTTCACCAACAACCTGTCGGTCACGCTGCTTGCCCCCGACCCCGCGAGCAAGGAAAAGGTGCGCGCCGAGTTTGCCGAACGCATGAAAAACATCGACCCGGACCATACCGTCACACTCCTTAACCGCCCCTACGACCAATACACCGAAACCTGCGAGGAACTCTGGGCAAACTGCGAGCCCGACGTTCAAACCGCGCGCCGCAACGAGCTGCTGGTCTATCTGGTTCTGCTGCTTGTGCCGGCCATAAATCTGGCCGAAATGACCCGCAGCCGCATGCGCCGGCGCTACTCCGAAATTGGCCTGCGCCGCGCCTTCGGCGCCACCCGCGGCTCCATTATGCGCACCATTTTTGCCGAAAACTTCATCGTTACCCTCTTTGCCGGCATCATAGGGCTGGCCCTGGCGTTCGCCACCGCCCTGATTTTCGGCGCCAACCTTATCGCCTCAACCGACTGGACGGGCGTGGCTCCCGCCATGACTATTTCGCCCGCCGCGCTGCAGCATTGGTCAACCTTCGGCAAAGCCCTGCTTTTCTGCTTCATACTCAACCTGCTCTGCTCGGGCCTGCCCGCATGGCGCGCCTCACGCATCAACATCGTCAACGCCATAACCGGCCAAATCCATAAATCATGAACAAGCTATTTCACCAAATGCGCAACGAATGGCGCAGCAATATCTGGCTGGTCATCGAACTACTGATAGTCAGCATAGTCCTTTGGTTCTGCATTGACCGCATAGTCGACTATGTTTCCGTGCTCAACGAACCGCGCGGCCACGACATCAGCCACGTCTATAAAATCACCGTGGGCAACACCGGCACCAACGAGTCCACCCGTCCCGGCTTCGAGGATATGAACGAACTGATTGAGCGCATACGCCGCCGCCCGGAAATCGAAGCGGCCGCCTACTCCTATGGTTCCACACCCTATAACGGCATTCTTAACGGCGCCTGGGTATATAACAACGACTCCGTAAACTCGATTTATAACACAGGCAACACCATTCGCCGCTGGGTTGAGCCGGACTTCTTCAAAATCTACCGCATCGGCGGAGTGCGCGGCGAAAGCCCCGAGCAGCTGGCCGAAATTCTCCGTCCGGGCATCCAGGTGTTCGGTGCCGGCGAGGGATTGCTCGTCGATAAAGACGGCAACGTGCTCAACACCGTTGACTACATCGGCCAGCAGTTTGAACTGAACGGCTATCCCGACCATACGCTCGCCGCCGTAACCCCGCAGATGAAGCGTTTCGACTACGACAAGCTGCAATTCTCCCCGCGCACCTGCTGGGACATAATGGTACCCTTTGCAACTACGAATGCCAACGAACTGAGCGTCAGGGTGCGCGCCAACATGGATTCACCCTCGTTTATCAGCAACCTGATGAACGACAGCGAGAGCCGGCTGCGCGTAGGCTCCTTTTTCATCATGAAAGTCGAAAGCATGGCCGACCTGCGCCGCAGCACCCAGATGAGCTGGACCATCAATAACCGCAACTACATCATCGGCGCCGCCTTCCTGCTGTTCAACATTTTCCTCGGCGTTCTCGGCTCCTTCTGGTACCGCACCCGCATGAGGGTTCCCGACATTGCCGTGTTGAAAGTGTTCGGCGCCACCAACGCCAACATCTTCCGCCGCTTCATCGGCGAAGGGCTGCTGCTTCTCGGCATCGCCACTCCGCTCGCCATTTTCTGCGAATGGCTGCTGCTTCGCTACGGTCTGGTGAAACTGCCGGCCGAGTTCGGCTCCTTCCTGACTTTCAACGCCATCCGTCAACTCGCCGTCATTCCGGCTCTAACATGCCTGCTGCTTGCGCTGATAATCATTGCCGGCATCAGCGTTTCCGCCCGCCGCGCAATGAAAATCGCTCCCGCAACCGCTCTCCGTTCAGAATGATCAAGAAACCGCTTGCAATGCTCCTTTCGCTGCTGCTCCCCGCCCTGTGCGGGGTGGCGGCAGCGCGCCCTATGACTCTCGACGAAGCCATAGCCCTGGCCCGCGTCAACAGCGTCGACGCCGCTATGGCGCTAAACGAGCTGCGCGCCTCCTATTGGCAATACCGCAGCTACCGCGCCGACCTGCTGCCCGAACTCAGCTTCAACGCAACCACGCCCTCCTACTCCAAACGCTACTCGAGCTATCAGAACCCCGACGGCTCCTACAACTTCGTGCGCTCCGGCAATCTCGAGCTCTCCGGCTCGCTAACCATGAAGCAGAACGTTTGGCTCACCGGCGGCTCCGTTGGCGGTGCAGACCTCCTACGACTGGCTGCGCCAGCTCGGCCGCGGAGCCTACTCGCGCTTCATGTCGGTGCCGGTGGCCGTTACTATCAACCAGCCGCTCTTCGCGGCCAACACCGTTAAGTGGAACCGCCGCATCGAGCCTGTGCGCTACCGCGAGGCCAAGGCGCAGTTCCTTTCGTCAACGGAATATGTGGCCATGTCGGCCATCAACTATTTCTTCAACCTCGTTTTGGCCGACGAAAACCTCAACATCGCCCGCCAGAACCTGGCCAACGACGAAAAACTCTACGAAGTGGCCCTGGCCAAACGCGCCATGGGCACCATAAGCGAAAACGACCTGCTGCAGCTGCGGCTCAACGTTCTGAACTCGCGCTCGGCGCTGACCGACGCCGAAACCGCGCGCACGGCGAGCCACTTTCAGCTCACTTCGTTCCTCGGAATCGACGACCCCGGCGAGGAAATCACCCCCGTGGTGCCGGAGCGCCTGCCCCACATTGACCTCAACTACGCCCAAGTGCTCGAAAAAGCACTGGCTAACAACAGCTTCGCCTACAATCAGCGCCGGCGCCAGCTGCAGGCCGACTACGACGTTGCCCAGGCCCGCGGCAACCAACGCTCCGTGTCGGTCTACGCCCAGATTGGCCTGACCGGCGTGGGCGACCGCCCTGCCGACGCCTACTCGCCTTTGCGCGACAATCAGATAGTTGAAATCGGCCTCAGCATCCCCCTGCTCGACTGGGGCAAGCGCCGCGGAAAGGTCAAAGTGGCCGAAAGCAACCGCCGCGTGGTTGAAAACACCCTGCGCAAGGAGGCCACCGACTTCCGCCAGAACCTGTTCGTGCTGGTTGAGCGATTCAACAATCAGCAGCGCCAGGTCGAAACCGCCGCTATGGCCGACACCATAGCCGACCGCCGCTACCGCACCAACGTCGAAACCTTTATGATCGGCCGCATCTCAACCCTCGACCTCAACGACTCGCAAACCGCGCGCGACAATCAGCACACCCAATACTATAACGCCCTCTTCTCCTTCTGGTACTATTATTATCAGATTCGCTCGCTGGCCCTCTGGGACTTCATTTCCGATTCGCCAATCGACGCGGATTTCGACCGCATTATCCACAACAGCTTGCAATGATTCCGAAAAAACATTAACTTTGCGTGGCGATATGAAAAAAACAATACTCGTTGTCGACGACGACCCCGCAATCCGCACCTCGCTCCGCCTTCTGCTTGAGCGCGAGGGCTACGACGTTGCGCTCGCCGCAAACCCGCCCGAGGCCATGTCCGTTGTCAGGGCAACGGAGCCGTCGCTGGTTCTGCTCGACATGAATTTCAGCCACTCCACTTCGGGCGACGAAGGGCTCACCCTGCTGCGGCAGATAAAAATTTTCCGCCCCGACGTCCCCGTGGTGCTCATGACCGCATGGGGCAGCATCCCGCTCGCCGTCGAGGGCATGAAAGCCGGCGCGGCCGACTTTATCGCCAAGCCGTGGAACAACGCCACCCTCCTGGAGCTCGTCGGAGCCTTCGCCGCCGCGCCCGCCGCGCAATCGGCCGGTGAAACCGACTTCGACCGCTCACTGATTGTTGGCGAAAGTCCGCAGATTCGCCGTGTGCTCGACATTGTGCGCCGCGTGGCCGCCACCAACGCCTCGGTGCTCATCATGGGCGAGAACGGCACCGGCAAGGAACTCATAGCCGAAACCATCCACCGCAACTCGCCCCGCTCATCGCAACCGTTTGTCAAGGTGAACCTGGGCAGCATTGCCCGCGACCTGTTCGAAAGCGAAATGTTCGGCCACCGCAAAGGTGCCTTCACCGGCGCCGTAGCCGACCGCAAAGGCCGCTTCGAAATGGCCGACCGCGGCACCATTTTCCTCGACGAGATTGGCGACGTCGACGCCGCCTGTCAGGTCAAGCTGCTCCGCGTGCTTCAGGAGCAGACCTTCGAGCCTCTGGGCAGCAGCCGCTCCGTGAAGGTCGACGTCAGGGTAGTGTCGGCCACCAACGCCCCGCTACCCCGTATGGTGGTCGACGGCACTTTCCGCGAGGACCTCTTCTATCGCCTGAATCTCATAACCGTCACTCTGCCGCCGCTGCGCGAGCGCACGGCCGACATCGAACCCCTCGTTGCCCACTTTTCGGCCGGCCGCGCGGAATTCCTGCCCGAGGCCATGGAGCTGCTGCGCTCCCAGCCGTTTCCCGGCAACATCCGCGAACTGAAAAACCTTGTGGAACGTGCAATCCTCATGTTCGGCGACCGAATCGGCGAGCCTGAGCTCCGAAAGGCTATCGCCGGAGGCCCGACGATGCAGGCGCCTAACTCCGCAACCATTGGCGACCACGAGCTGGCAATGATTAAAGAAGCCCTCGCCGCCTGCCAAGGCAACATAACCCAAGCCGCCGCCCGGCTCGGAATTTCGCGCCAGGCGCTCTACCGGCGCATTGAAAAATATGGCATAGACCTATGAAACCGCTGCGGTCGCTATACTTTCCGGCCCTGTGTGTGGCCGTTCTGCTCCCCACCCTCGCCTGCGGAGTCCTGACCCCATGGAAAACCGCATCCGCGATTGCCTGCCTGCTCGAGCTGTTGTTGCTGATTGCCGTTCACCGCATGCTCTTCAAGCCCCTGAGGGTGATTGAAGCCGGCATGGACCTGCTGCGTGAGCAGGATTTCTCGAGCCGTCTGCGCAAAGTGGGCCAACCGGATGCCGACAAGGTGGCCGGCATGTTCAACTATATGATGGACCGCCTCCGGCTCCAGAATCTCCTCATCAGGGAGCAACACGAATTTCTCGACCTGCTCATCGACGCCTCGCCTATGGGGGTGATAATTCTTGACGATGAAGAGCAAATTACCCATCTCAACGACGCGGCCCGCACCATGCTCGGCGTTGACTGGCCACGGTCGTTCCTCAGCCTCGACACTCCGTTGGGCGCCGCCCTGGCGCAGCTCGAACAGGGTCAGGTGCGCACGCTGCGATTGAGCAACAACGAAGTGTTCCGCTGCTCGCGCCTCCACTTCATGGACCGCGGTTGGCAACACCCCTTCATACTCATTGACCGGCTGACCGACGAAGTGCGCACCGCCGAAAAGCAGGTCTTCACCAGGGTTATACGCACCATGGCCCACGAAGTCAATAATTCCATGGCCGCCATCATGTCTACCCTGTCAACGGTCAGGAGCATCGTGGCCGACACTCCGGCCGCAGGTCAGCTCTCAGGCCCGATAGATGCCTGCCTCACCCGCTCCGATGAGCTCACCGGCTTCGTGCGCCGCTTTGCCGAAGTGGTCAAGGTACCCGAACCCCGCCTGTGTCTCACCGACTTCATGGAGCTCATCAACTCGGCGCGGCCCATTCTCGAAAGCCTCTGCTCCGCTTGCGGCGCGAGGCTCATAACCGACCTCGACGGCGACGTCGCGCCGCTGAAAATGGACCCCGTGCTCATGCAGCAGGCGCTCGTCAACATTGTCAAAAACGCCGCCGAAAGCGCCGCTCAAGGCGGAACCGTCACTCTCCGCGCCAGCGGCCGCACACTCCTTGTCATCGACAACGGCCCGGGCCTCGCTCCCGACGCCACCGACCACCTCTTCTCCGCCCTCTACACCACCAAACCCGACGGTCAGGGCCTCGGCCTGCTCCTTGTGGCCGAAATCCTCAACAAGCACTCCGCCCGCTTCTCCCTCTCCACCACTCCGCCGCTCACCACCTTCGCCATCACTCTCTAAGTCAATTTTCGGGGAATATTTTGCAGAGTTTCAGAGATTTTTACTACCTTTGCGGCTCCTAACGCACAATCTAAGCCTACTAATCTCTTTTTAATAATTAACCAATCACTTTTGCAATGAAGAAATTTCTACTCTTTGCAGTGATGGCTTCGGCTATATTCGCCGGTAGCGCCATGCTTCCGGTGCGCACTGTCGGCCACAGCCATCAAATGAAATCGCTCGGCTCGGAAACCGAGCGCGTGCAGCAGCGCCATGCGGTGCGCCGTGCTGCCCAAGGCGATTCGGAAACCGCAATCGCAGTGCCTTTCACCCACACCCTGGGCAGAGGCACCGAAGTTGCCGACTATCTCATTGTCGACGCCAACGGCGACGGCCGCACATGGAAACCCGGCGGCTTTACCGACTACTCCGTTTGCATGGCGCCGAACACCGCCGACGTAACCGCTGCCGACGACTGGATGATTTCGCCCGCCGTTCACCTCGAAGCCGGTCAGTACTACACCGTTTCCTTCGAAGAGGACATGTCCCTCAACAAAACGGAAGATAAACTCGGCCTGTATGCCGGCACCGAACGCTCCGCCGAAGGCATGACCCTCACCGTTATCGAAGAACATGCTATCGCCTACAACAACAAGGTGTTCACCAAGCGTGAAGCTCAGTTCTCCGTTGCCGAAACCGGCAATTACTATTTCGGTTTCCACTGCACCTCCGAAAAAGATAAATCAGGCACTCCCAAAGTCTGCAACTTCTCCATTCAGCTCTGCGAGAACCCGATTGTCGCCCCCGAAAAGTTCGTTGAGGTTCCCTTTACCCACACTCTCGGCAAAAACACCGAAGTGGCCGAATATATCGTGGTCGACGCCGACGAGGACACCAGAACCTGGAAGCCCGGCGGCTTCACCGGCTACTCCGTGTGCATGAAGCCCACAGCCGACAATGTCACCGCCAACAACGACTGGCTCATTTCGCTGCCCGTTCATCTTCTTCCCGGCGTGAACTATACTCTCAGCTATGAGGAAGGCTTCACCCTCAGCTCCGGCAAGGAAGATCTTATCGGCATTTACTGCGGAACCGAACCCGAAGTTGAGGCCCTTACTC
>CAMWSP010000017.1 GCA_947176935.1 uncultured Porphyromonadaceae bacterium
GGCATAGGGGGGATAGCCGGCTTTGAGTTCGGTTACCTTTTTGCCGCTCTTGGCCATGAGGGTCAGGAACAGGGCTACGCCAACCAGAGCGTCGCGGCCATAGTGGAGTTCGGGATAGATAACGCCGCCATTGCCTTCGCCGCCGATAACAGCGCCGGTGCGCTTCATTTCGGTGGTTACGTTGACTTCGCCAACGGCAGATGCGGAATAGCTGCAGCCGTGGGCGCGGGTAATGTCGCGCAGGGCGCGCGAGGAGCTGAGGTTGCTCACTGTTGCGCCGGGGGTGTGGGACAGAACATAGTCGGCAACGGCAACGAGAGTGTATTCCTCAACAAACATTTCGCCGTTTTCCATAACGATTGCCAGACGGTCAACGTCAGGGTCAACAACGAAGCCCACGTCGGCCTTGCCTTCCTTCATCAGGTCGGCAATCTGGGTGAGGTTTTCGGGAATAGGTTCGGGAGTGTGGGCGAACTTGCCGGTAGCTTCGCAGTTGAGTTCAACAACGTTGGCAACGCCCAGGGCGCGGAGCAGTTTGGGCATGATAACGCCGCCAACGGAGTTTACGGCGTCGATAGCCACGGTGAAGTTGGCTTTGCGGATAGCTTCAACGTCGACCAGGGGGAGAGCCAGCACGGAGTCGATGTGCTTGCGGTCGTAGGTGGTGTTGAGGTATTCGTGGCCGAGGTCGTCAACTTCGGCGAATGTGTAGTCGTCGGCAGCGGCGATTGCGAGCACTTCGGCGCCTTCGGCGGCATTGAGGAATTCGCCGTTGTGGTTCAGGAGCTTCAGGGCGTTCCACTGTTTGGGGTTATGGGAAGCGGTCAGGATGATGCCGCCGCAAGCGCCCTCGCCGGTAACGGCGATTTCAGTGGTGGGGGTTGATGCCAGGCCGATGTTTACTACGTCAAAGCCCATGCCCATAAGGGTGCCGACAACGAGTTTGTCGACCATCTGGCCCGACAGGCGGGCGTCGCGACCAACAACAATGGTATTGCTTTTTACGGGCGATGATTTACGGATGAATTTTGCATAAGCAGCGGTGAATTTCACCACATCGAGGGGCGAAAGACCTTCGCCGGGGGCTCCGCCAATGGTGCCGCGGATGCCGGAAATTGATTTGATAAGTGACATAATCGGTCGATATTATGATTTTTGGTTAAATTTTCGAGGGATAGTAGCGCACATTATAAAGGAAGGGGTAGACCGACGAGGTTTCCTGCGTCGGACCCAGATAGCTCTTGATAACGAGGCGAACATGGCAGTTCAGCGGCAGATAGTAGAGCGGAGTCTGAATGCCGGTGCCCCACTGGGTGGTTGAGCTCAGCGTGGTGTTCTGGAAGCGGAAAGAAGTAGGAGTTGCCGCAACGTCCTGCTCATTACCGGAGGCATCCCAAGTTCCATTGAGATAGGCAAATTTCAGATTATAGCGGGTGAATCGGAACCATACGGTCTGATCATAGGTTGCCTTGGCTCCCTTGCCGGGGTTGATTACCTGCATGTAAACGTAGCCATCGTCGTCCATGCGGTAGAACGGGGTGTGGTTGATAGCCACCTCGCGCAGCTCGGCATCGTCGGCACATTCCTGGCCGAACTCCTTAACGAAGTCCGGGTCGGCGAGCAGCTGCTCGGTCGAAATAAACACCGAATCAGAAGGCACTGAGGTAATTATCGGATAGTTTACCAGATATGCGTTGACAGCATAGTTTTCGTCGCGCAGCAGGTCGGCGTAGCTCTCTTTGTCGTTGCAGGCCGTGGCGCCCGTGAGCGCCAGCGCTGCCATCAGTATGTTGAATAGTTTTTTCATTTCTTTTTGGAATGAGGGAGATATTTATCGTAGGCGGGCATGGCATTGCGCAAAGTAGCTATGCAATCTTCGAGCGAGCCCTTGAATTCGGCACCGGCCGCGTTGAGATGGCCACCGCCGCCAAAAACTTCGCTGCAAACGCGGTTGACCGGGAATTCGCCTTTGGAGCGCATGGAAATTTTGATTTGCGTCGGGTCCTCGCGCAAATAAACGCTCCACACCACTTCGGGCATGGCCAGCGGCTTGTTGACGAGGCCTTCGGTGTCGCCCTTTTCATAGCCGAAGCGCTTGAGTTCTTCGGCATTGAGGGTAATAAGCGAGCAACCATGGTCGGGAATCAGCTCCATTTTCTCGCTCAGCGCATAGCCGTTGAGGCGGATGGAGGATTCGGAAAAGGTGTTGCAGGCGCGCTGAAAGAGGCGGTCCTTGTCAATGCCCTTGCGCAGCAGCTCGGCTATCACTATATAAAGGTCGGGCTCGTTGGAGTTATAGCTGAAGTTGCCCGTGTCGGTCATCATGCCGGTGAAGATACACTCGGCGGCCTGGCGGCTGATGCAGTCGAACAACTCCAGGCGGCACAGGGCGCGGAAAACCAGCATCGAGGTCGAGCTCGACTCGGGATGGGAAATCACAACGTCGGCGAAATCGCCCGGATGCAGATGGTGGTCAATCATAACCTTGGGCGCCTTGGCCGAAACCAGCGCCTGCTCCATGCGGTCAACGCGTTTGCTCTCGTTGAAGTCAAGGCAGAAAATCAGCTCGGCCTCGCTGAGCAGTTTGCCGGCATACTCCTCATGGCGCGAGTAGGCCACAGAATCCTTGGCTCCGGGAAGAAACATCAGATTCTTAGGCACCATGTCGGGGGTTACCACCACGGCAGACTTGCCTATCGCATTGAGAGTGTGCATCAAACCCAGCGACGAGCCTATGGCGTCGCCGTCGGGAGTAAGGTGGCAGGTAATCACAATTTTGTTGCTCTCGGAGAGCAAATCGCGTACCCGATCGATAGTTTTTTCGTTGATGATTCGCGAAATCATGGTGCAAAAATAGCACTTTTCTGTAATCCTCGCAACCTTTTCAGATTTTTTAGCAAAGATTTTCAGCGGAACCGGTTAGTTTCGGGCATATACTCGAACCCTGCAGCACCGAGCCGGGCCTCGAGCTCGGACGGGTTCAGGTCCATGTCGTCACACATAGCCTGCAGCGAGTCATAATCATCGCGCAGCTTCGTGTTTACATAACTCAGCAAAATAAAAGGGTCATGTGGTAATTCCATAATCACTTGTTTTTAACCCTGCAAAGTTACCTATTTTTTCTCAAAATCTCTATTTCCGACGAAAATTTAGCTTTGGAGTTGTTAATAAGGAGAGAAATTTGTAAATTTGCAGGCTATATGAAGGATATGATTTTAAATAAGGAGGCCAACGAGCGCACCGTGCTGGTGGGCCTCATAACCCCGCGCCAACCCGAACAGAAGGCGCTGGAATATCTCGACGAGCTGGCTTTTCTGGCCGACACCGCCGGCGCCGAAACAGTTAAGATTTTCACCCAGAAGCTGGACCACGCCGACCGGGTGAGCTTCGTTGGCAAAGGCAAACTACAGGAAATCAAGCAATACGTTGAGGAGAATGAAATCGGAATGATTATTTTCGACGACGACCTGACAACCAAGCAGGTGCTCAACATAGAGCGCGAGCTGCAAATTAAGGTGCTCGACCGAACGTCGCTGATTCTCGACATTTTCGCCAAACGCGCGCAAACGGCCACGGCCAAAACACAGGTCGAGCTGGCGCAGTATCAGTATCTGCTGCCGCGCCTGACCCGAATGTGGACCCACCTGGAACGCCAGCGCGGCGGCATCGGTATGCGCGGCCCGGGCGAAACCCAGATAGAAACCGACCGCCGCATAATTCTGGACCGCATTTCGCGCCTGAAAAAGGAGCTGGAAAGCATTGACCGCCAGAAGAACATCCAGCGCAAAAACCGCGGCAAGCTGACGCGCGTGGCTCTGGTGGGCTATACCAACGCCGGCAAGTCTACGCTGATGAACGTTTTGAGCAAGAGCGAAGTGTTTGCCGAAAACAAGCTTTTCGCCACTCTCGACACCACGGTGCGCAAGGTTATTATCGACAATCTGCCGTTTCTGCTGACCGACACCGTAGGGTTCATACGCAAGTTGCCGACCCATCTGGTCGATTCGTTCAAGAGCACTCTCGACGAGGTGCGCGAGGCCGACATTCTGCTCCACGTTGTAGATATCAGCCACCCGCAATTCGAGGAGCAGATAGAGGTGGTCAACAAGACCCTGCAGGAAGTTTGCGGCGCCGCCGAAAAGCCGATGATTATGGTGTTCAACAAAATCGACGCCTTCACCTTCACGCCCAAGGATGAGAACGACCTGACGCCGCGCACCCGCGAAAACATTCCGCTCGAAGAACTGGAGCAGACATGGATGGCCAAGCTCAACGGCAAATGCGTTTTCATCTCCGCCAAGAAAGACATCGGCATTGACCGGCTGAAGGAGATGGTCTATACCGACGCCAAGGCCATTCATCTGGAGCGTTTCCCCTACAACGACTTCCTCTACCAGACCTACGACGACCTTACAGAATCAAATAACGAACAATAACACCCCCATTGTACTTAAATGGCACTTACCGATCTCGAACCAATCATTGACCGCTCAACCGAGCCTATAATAATAGCCGGCCCCTGCTCGGCCGAAACCGAGGAACAAGTTCTGACCACCGCCGCCGAACTGGCCGCCAACGGCATCAAGATTCTGCGCGCCGGCATCTGGAAACCGCGCACAAAACCGGGCGGTTTCGAAGGTGTTGGCAAGCCCGGCCTGGCCTGGATGGCTAAAGCCAAAGAGCTCTACGGCTTGAAAACAGCCACCGAAGTCGCCACCCGCCAGCACGTTATCGACGCACTCGAAAGCGGCATCGACATCCTTTGGGTCGGCGCCCGCACTTCGGCCAACCCCTTTGCCGTTCAGGAAATAGCCGACACCATAGCCGAGCTGGGCGCGCAAAACGTTCCGGTGTTCGTCAAGAACCCCGTGAACCCCGACCTCGAACTCTGGATCGGCGCGCTGGAACGCCTCCATAACGCCGGCCTGCGCAGGCTGGGCGCCATTCACCGCGGCTTTTCGGCCTACGGCAAGCACCTTTACCGCAACATGCCGCAATGGCACATTCCCATTGAGCTGCGCCGCCGCATTCCCACTCTGCCAATCATCTGCGACCCCTCGCACATCGGCGGCAAGCGCGAGCTGGTTTCGCCCCTGAGCCAGCAGGCGCTCGACATGGGTTTCCACGGACTGATTATCGAAAGCCACTGCGACCCCGACTGCGCGCTGAGCGACAAGGCGCAGCAGGTAACGCCCGAAGTTCTGAACTACATTCTATCGCAGCTGGTTGTGCGCGACCCGCAGGGCACCACCGAAGGGCTGGCATCGCTGCGCCGCCAAATAGACGAAATCGACTCGGAGCTGGTTGAACTGCTGGCAAAGCGCATGCGCGTGTCGCGCGAAATAGGCGTTTACAAGAAGGAACACCGCATGCCGGTGCTCCAGATGGGACGCCACGACGAAATCATGAAATCGCGCTGCGCCGCCGCCAAAGAAATGGAAATGGACCCCGGATTCATGCAAACAGTTCTGCAGGCTATCCACGAAGAGTCGGTGCGCCAGCAGATTGAAATATTCAATAAACGATGAAAATTCTGATTCTCGGTGCAGGCAAAATGGGGTCGTTTTTCTGCGACCTGCTCTCGTTTGCCAACGACGTTGCCATCTACGACCCCGACCCCGAACGCCTGCGGTTTACCTTCAACTGCCGGCGCTTCGCCGCGCTCGATGAGGTCAAGGGCTTCGACCCGGAGCTGGTTATCAACTGCGCCACGGTGAAATACACAATCGAGGCCTTCCGCGCCGTTTTGCCCTACATTTCGGAGCGCTGCATGATAAGCGACATAGCTTCGGTTAAGACCGGCCTGCCGGAGTTCTATGCCGAATGCGGCCGGCCGTTCGTCAGCACCCACCCGATGTTTGGCCCGACCTTTGCATCGCTCAGCAACCTGAGCAATGAAAACGCCATCATAATCAAGGAGGGCGACGCGCTGGGCCGCGCATTTTTCAAGCAACTCTATTCCGACCTGCACCTGCACGTGGAGGAATATACCTTTGCGGAGCATGACGAAACGGTGGCATACTCGCTGACCATACCGTTTGCCTCGACTCTGGTATTTGCCGGAGTGATGAAACATCAGTCGGCGCCCGGCACCACCTTCAAGCGCCATCTGGCAATCGCCCACGGACTGATGAGCGAAGATGACTATCTGCTCACCGAAATCCTGTTCAACCCCCACTCCATCGACCAAATCGACAAGATTCAGGAACAGCTCTCAACCCTGCGCTCGCTGATTGAGACCAAAGATTCCGATGGAATGAAGAAATTCCTTGACCGCGTGCGCGGCAATCTGAAATGACACGCGCCGGAGCCTGGATTGAAGCCGTCAGGCTGCGCACTCTGCCGGTGAGCATATCGGGAGTGCTGGCCGCCGCGGGCTACGTTGCCGCCTCCGGCACCGACGCCGACTGGAAGTGGGCGCCGGTATGTCTGGTTTTCGCCGTTCTCGCGCAAATAGCCTCGAACTTCGCCAACGAATACTTTGACTATCGCGACGGCATCGACACCGCCCAAGGGCGCCGCGGGCCGGAGCGCGGAGTGGCCAACGGCATCATCACCCCCCGGGCTATGCTCGCGGCAACGCTGGCAACTCTGGGCATTGCCTGCCTGATAGGGCTGCTCACGCTTCTGCGCGGCGGCTGGGAAATGCTTCCGTGCGGCATAGTCATAGCCCTGGGCGCGCTCGGCTATTCGGCCGGTCCCTACCCTTTTTCGCGCCACTGCCTGGGCGAAGTCGCCGTTATTCTTCTCTACGGCTTGGCGCCGGTGGTGCTCACGGTTTACCTGCTGACTCTCACCCTACCCGCAGGAGCGTGGATAACGGGCGCCGCCATAGGCCTTTGGGGCGCTATGGTGCTTCTGGTCAACAACTATCGCGACATTGACGCCGACCGCGCAGCCGGCAAGCACACGCTTTCCACCCTCATGGGTCCGCAAGGCTCGGCGCTGCTTTTCTGCGCCCTGGGCCAGCTGGCCGGCCTCGGGCTCTGGCTCGGCGGCGGTTCGAGCTGGGGCGCACTGCCGGTGATTCCCATGGCTTTAGGCTTTATGGGCGGGTTCGCACTCTTCCGCGGCGGACTCACCGGCGCAGGCTGCACCCGCCTGCTGGCAATAACCTCCTGCCTGCTCTTTATAGCAACCTTTTTTCAAACTATTCTGGCTTTATGAAATTCAGCGATGTTCCCGGCCACCACGAAGCCAAACGCCGCCTCGTTGAAATGGTGCAGCAAGGGCGTCTGCCCCATGCGCTGCTGATTTCCGGTCCTGTCGGTTCGGGCGAGGTTATGCTTGCGCGCGCCTTCGTTCAGTATCTCCACTGCACCGGCCGCTCGGCCACCGACAACGACTCCTGCGGCCAATGCCCCTCCTGCCGCCAGCATCAGTCGCTCAACCATGCCGACCTGCATTTCGCCTTCCCGATTCTGAAAAAAGGCTCGGGAGTGACCCTTTGTGAAGACTATATGCCGCAATGGCGCGAACTGCTCGACCAGGACCCCTGGATGGACTTCCGCCGCTGGCCCGAAATGCTCGGCAAAGCCAACGGTCAGCCGGTAATCTACGTTGACGAAGCCGACGTTTTGCGCCGCAAGCTCTCCATGGCGGCCCGAGTGTCGGGCCTGAATGTAGCCATGATATGGCTGCCTGAAAAACTGGTGCCGGCAACCGCCAACGCCCTGCTCAAACTCATTGAAGAGCCGGAACCGGGCTCGATGTTCGTTATGGTCAGCAACGCTCCGGCCGAAATCCTGCCAACGGTTTATTCGCGATGCCAGCGCATTGAGCTGCGCCGACTGAGCGATGCCGAAGTGGCCGAAGTTATCGGCCAAGGGCTGAATCCGGCCGATGCTCTGGCCGCGGCCCACGTTGCCGAAGGGAACGTTATTGCCGCGCGCGACTCGCTCGGAACCCGCGACTCGCAGCGCAACCTCGACCTGTTCATGCAGCTGATGCGACTGGCCTATCAGCGCAAGGTAGGCGACCTGAAAGCCTGGAGTGAAACAGTGGCCGCCCTGGGGCGCGACGGCATCTGCCGCTTTCTTGACTACTGCCAGCGCATGGTGCGCGAAAACTTCATTCTGAATCTGCAGGTTCCCGAACTAAACTATCTGACGGCCGACGAAGGTCAGTTCAGTTCGCGCTTCTGCCCTTTCATCAACGAACGCAACGTTGAAGGACTAATCAAGGAACTCAACGACGCCGAAACCGATATTCGCGGCAACACCGGCGCCAAAATCGTTCTTTTCGACCTTGCAATCAAAGTCATTATTCTGCTCAAAGCCTGACCGATGCACGAATTTCTGAACTCCATAGCCGACGCCTACGCCCGCGACCCGGAAGTCAGGAAATACACTTTTGTGTTTCCCAACGTGCGTTCGCGCGCATATTTCCGCCAGTATCTGGCCCGACAAATGCAGGTCGACCCCAACGAAATCGGCTCCATGTTCCTGACTCTGGCAGAGCTGGTTGAGCGCGGATGCGGCCGAAAAATCGCACCGGGCGAGCGGCTGCTGTTCATGCTCTATCAGGCTTACCGCAACGTTAGGGAGCGCCTGGGGGGCACGGTGGAACCGTTTGACCGCTTCCGCTTCTGGGGTCAGATGATTCTGCGCGACTTCAACGAGGTTGACCGCTATCTGGCCGACCCGGAGCAGCTTTTCCGCAACATCAGCGACTACAAGAAAATTCAATCTTTTTACCTGACTCCCGAGCAGGAAGAAATTATCCGCACCTTCTGGCGCACCGACCCCTATTGGAAAAGCGCGCTTGAAAACCGCGACCGCGCCGAGGAGCTTCCTTTCTGGAACCACGTGGCCCCTCAGGGCGCACCCCAGCGCAAGTTCACCCAGCTCTGGGCAATTCTCAGTCCGCTCTATAACGAATTCCGCGCCCTGCTCGACCAAACCGGCGAATGCTATCCCGGCATGGCCTACCGCATAGTGGCGGAAACGGTTATGAGCGACCGGCGCCTGCCGTTTAACCCCAAGCTCTACGTTTTCATAGGCTTCAACCGGTTGAGCCACAGCGAACACGCCCTGTTCAGCCGGCTGCAGCGCCAGGGTCTTGCCCACTTCTACTGGGACTATGACCCCACACTGATGAATCACCGCAAGGCCAACACTGCCGGCCGCTTCATATCGACCTACGCCCAAGAGCTGCGCGCCTGCAATCCGGAAGTGGTTATTCCTGCGCGCCCCGCCGTTCACTCCGTTGAGGTTATTGCTGTGCCGGGGGCCACGGCACAGGCTCAGGTGGCCACCTCATTCCTCAACGACAACGAAACGGCGCTGGTTCTGGCCGACGCAGAAATGCTGGTGCCAACGGTGTCGGCCATACCGGCGAAATACCGGCAAATCAACGTAACCATGGGCTATCCGCTCCGCTTTTCGGCGCTGGTTCAGCTGATTTCGCAGCTAACCAAAATGCAGATGCGAGTAAGCTTCGACGCGGATGGCAACGCCATATACTTCCACGACGACGTGGCCGAACTGGTCAAGCACCCGGCCATTCAGCTGGCATGGCCCGAAGCCGCCGCTGCCCTGATTCCATACATGCGCCAGCACCGGCTTTTCAATCTGACGGCCGCCGACCTGCCCGAACAGTTCGACTGCCTGCAGCCGCTGCTGAAAACTGTGGGCAAAAAAGCCACGGTGGCTGAAATAGCCGATTATTTCAACGGAGTGATAGACTATGCCGAGCAGAACGGCCTGGTGCGCAGCATCGACTCCGTGGCGGTTGAAACCATCAGGGAATCGGTTGCGGCTCTGTCGGCCTACGCCGCCGAGTTCGGCATCGAAGCCGAACGCCGAACGCTTTTCGACATGGTGGAACACTCGCTGCTCGACCGCACCGTGCCGCTCGAGGGCGAATCGTTCGAGGCCATGCAGGTTATGGGTATGCTCGAAACGCGTGCGCTCGGCTACACCAACATAGTCATGCTCTCGATGACCGACGATAACTATCCCGGCTCCGAGAGCGGGCGCTCGTTTATCCCCGAAAATCTGCGCCGGGCCTACGGCCTGCCCACGCGCGACCACTCCGAGGCCGACACCGCCTATTATTTCTACCGCATACTCTCCTGGGCCCGGTCGCTCACGATTATCTACGACGCACGCTGCGGCGCCATGCGCACCGGCCAGCCATGCCGCTACATCACGCAGCTGATTTATGGCGACTTTCCCGGAGTGAAAGTCAGCGAGCGGGTTGCCGGCTTTCCGGTTCTGCCGCTCTTCAAGGGCCGCATCAACGACGGCGGCCTGTCGAAAGACCTGGTCAAAGACCGGCTCGCCAAATATCTCGACCAAAGCCAGCTCGAACGCTACAGCCTGTCGGCCAGCAGCATCAAAACCTATATGAACTGCCCCAAGCAGTTTTTCTTCGAAAAGATTCTGAAACTCTCGCCGCCCGACGCCATAGAGCGCGAAACCTCGGCGGCCGACCATGGCAACGTTGTTCACCTGGTTGCCGAACGCATCTATAATTTTTTCCGCGACCGCAACGGCGGACTCATAGAGCGCGCCGACCTCGACAACCTGATTGCCGGCGGCTTCGACGGCCTGCTCGAACGCGAACTGACGCGCGCAGTCAACACCGAGCTGATTCATGTGCCCCCCACCCTGCCCGACGGCACAGAGAATCCGGCAATCCACACCCCGATAACCACCGGCGAAGAGCTGTTCTACATCGAGGGTCTGCGCCGCGAGCTGCACTCGCTGTTCCGCCGTGAAAGCACCCCGCTGCGAATCATAGCAACGGAAAAGCACTTCCTGATGCCGCTGAAAGTCTCAGAAAATCTGACGTTGAACTTCAACATGTTTATTGACCGCATAGACCAGATTGAGGAAAACGGCCGGACCATTACGCGCATAATCGACTACAAAACCGGCGACGACTCAACCACGTTCGGCAACGTAGAGGCGCTGTTTCAGGTCGGTAACCCCAAGCTTCCGCGCGCCATTCTGCAGCTGATGGTCTACTGCATGGCCTATCACCAGGCCAACGGCACCGACCGCGAGCTGCTCCGCCCCATGATTTTCAAAATCAAGGATATGGACAGCCCCGACTATCCGATGCTGAAAATGGGCACTGCGACCAAACACGTTGAACTCCAAAGCTATGCGCAGGTAGCCGAGAGCTTCGAGCAACTCTTTGCCACGACTATCGAAGAGATGTTCGACACCGAAGTGCCTATAACCATGGCCGACAAAGAAGAAGCCTGCCGCTTCTGCAAGCAATTCGGCAAAACCTGCCGCTACTGATGGCCGGGCTCTACGTTCATATTCCCTACTGCCGGTCGAAGTGCGCCTACTGCGACTTCTATTCGGGTCCGCTGCGGGCGTTTGACGAAGCTGAATATTTTGCCGCCGTTGACCGCGAGCTGGCCGCGCGCCGCCATGAGGTCCGCACGCTGCAAACGGTCTATATTGGCGGAGGAACACCCAGCTCGGTCAGCCCCGAAAGGCTGGCGCCATACCTGAAGCTGGCCCCGGGAGAGCGCACGGTTGAGGTGAACCCCGACGACGTTACGCCCGACCTTGCCCGCCGACTGCTCCGCGCCGGTGCCAACCGGGTGAGCATGGGAGTCCAGAGCCTGAACGATGAGGAACTGCAGGCCATTGGGCGGCGCCACTCCGCAGCCGGCGCGCGCCGGGCCTACGACACTCTGCGGGCCGAAGGGTTCACCAACATTTCGCTCGACCTTATCTACGGGCTGCCCGGCCAGTCGCTCGAAAGCTGGCGCAGGTCGCTCGGCGAGCTGCTCGACTGGGGGCCGGAACATCTGTCGGCCTACATTCTTTCCTACGAACCGGGCACACTGCTGACCGCACGGCTCAAAAGCGGAAAAATCACGGAGGCGACTGACGAGCTGATTGAGCAAATGTATGCCCACCTATGCCAAACCACCCGCCAGGCCGGCTTCAACCACTATGAAATCAGCAATTTTGCCCTCCCCGGCAAAGAAGCGCAACATAATTCGGCCTATTGGGACATGACGCCCTACCTCGGTCTCGGCCCCGGGGCACACTCCTTCGACGGCAAAGTGCGCAGGGAAAATCCCGCGAATCTGAAAGCCTATTTGGCGAACCCCGAAGGAGCCGCGCAAATCGAGGAAGAGACCGACAACAATAAATTCAACGACAGGCTGATAACAGCCCTGCGCACCGCCCGTGGCATCGAAGAATCGGTGTTTACACCCGATGAACTGCAACCGGCGCGCCAACTCCTGGAGCCGGCCGGCACGGGGCGCCTGCGTATAGCCGAAAGCCGCTGGCTGCTCGCCAACAGCATTTTAGTTGAGTTAATCCGCTGATTCCGCAGGCGTAACCTTTATAAGTTCAAGCTTGGTAGCAGTTGAGCGGGCAATATTGAAGCTGTAGTTGCCCAGAACCACGCAGTCGCCCTGCGCGGGAATCGCACCTGTGGAGTTAAGGATATAGCCGGCAAGCGTTTGATAATCGTCGCTTTCGGGAATGTCGAGGCCGAACTGCTCGCGCAAACGGTCAACCTCCACTCGGCCGCTGAACTCAAACGAGCCGTCGGGCAATCGGCGGGCAACAACCGTGTTGCGGTCATGCTCATCCTGAATGTCGCCCAGAATTTCTTCCATCAGGTCCTCGAGAGTTACCATGCCGGCAGTGCCGCCGAACTCGTCGACAACCACCGCCACCGAGCGCTTCTCGGCCAGCAGGCGGCGCATCATCTTATTGGCCAGCAGCGACTCAGGCGCGAAAATTACGGGTTTGAGCATATCTTTCCACTCCGAACCCGGACGCAACAACTCCGAAACATGGATATAACCTAAAACGGAATCGATATCTTCCTCATAAACAATGATTTTCGAGCGACCGGTGGAAGTAAACAGCTTCGAAAGCTCCTCGCGGGTGGTGGTCGAAACATTGACCGCCACTATTTCATTGCGCGGAATCATGCAGTCGCGCAGGTGGATGGTTGAAAAATCGATTGCGTTATGGAAAATCTTAACCTCGTTTTCCAGCTGCGGACGTTCCTCGACCGGATTGTCGAACGTGCGCTCAATGTATTCGTTGAGGTCCATAACGCTCAGCTCGTCATCGCCGGCGGCGCTCTCCTTTATGCCGGCCAGGCGCATCAGGCCGCGCGAGAGCAAGGTTGTCAGCAACGAAATCGGATAGAGCAGCCAGTAGAACAGCAGCATCGGCATGGCCACCACGCGCAGCGACGCGTTGGGGTTGATGCGGAAAAGCGCTTTTGGCAGGAATTCGCCGGTAAAGATAATAACAATGGTGGTTATCAGAGTCTGAATCAGCAGCGTAAGCACCTCGCTGCCGTTCACCCAGCGGGCAATGTCGTCCTCAATCAGCTTTGCCGCCGCTATACCGTAAATAACGAGCACGATGTTGTTGCCAACGAGCAGCGAAGTGATGAAAAAGTCGGGGCGCTTATAGTATCGGTCAATAATCGGGCCGATAATGCCGCCCTTCTGGGTGTCGAGTTCGGCTCTGACCCTGTCGCTCGAAACGAAAGCGATTTCCGTGCCGGAAAAGAGCGCGGAAAGAATCAGAGAGCCTATGATAATTATGATAATCCAGGTGGTTGTCATATTCTTGCTTGAAGTCCTTCGGTGGGGAAGATGCCGGTTGGGCGCCGAATGGTGTAGATGGTTATTTCCTCGTTTGAAATAAAGCCGTAGCCCTCGAGAATTCGGTCGGCGCGTTCAATGTGGATAAACGAATCGGAGTAGACCTTGTGGCTGAATTGATTCCAGAAAAGCTGCTCGGTCAGGAACTTGTCACCGCCGAGGTTGCGCATCCTAACGTTGCCGTCGAGCTTCCACAGCTTCTTGCGCGAAAAATAGCGCGCGGTGTCGCTGACCAGGGTTGAAGTAATCTGCATGCTGTCGTCGAACTGCTTCAGGCTGAAACCCTTCGGGAAAAGCCAGTATGGTTCGTCGGCATCGTCGAACATCAGCCATGTGGGCGCTTCGAGCTGATAGCGCGTAATGCCCGAATCGGAAACAAAGGAGTTGACCGAATCGGTAACCATTGTGGGAGTGACGTTGCCGTCGATTTCCATGCGGGCAACGAACTCAGCGTCATTGCACCCCCAGAGCAGGATTCCGAATGATAATATGAACAGCGGCAGCCGACGCATTTATCGGATTTTGCTCGGCACGAACCATACTTCATTGAGCGCCACGCCGAGGGTGACCATGAAGTAGTTTTCCGAAACGGTGCCTATGGGGCTCGAGTTGCGGTGGGTGTACTCAAAGCCTACGTTAACCGCCGTGCGCACGGGAGTGGGCAGACCGAAACCGCAGGTCAGGCCGAACTCCTTGACTCTGTTGGAGCCGACTTCTATGTAGTCGCGCCCCCAGAAAGCGCCCAAGCGGTAGGCCACGCGCTTGAAGTAGTTGCCGCGCTGAGCGGGAACATATTCGCCGCCGAAGGCAACCTTCATGCGGTCGGCAAACTTCTGCGGAGCGCTGAAGCCTTCGAATCCGGCAAAAGGAGCCCGGCTCCAGGGCTGATAGGTCAGGTCGGCGCCTACGGTCAGATTTTTACCCCACTGATAGGAGAGGCCTGCGCCGAAGCTGTGGGGAATCTTAAAGCCGTGGGCCAGCGAGGTGTAGCCTATGGTGTCGACTTTGGAGGTTGTTGAGGTGGAAATGTCAACGCGGGTGCCGTAGCCATGGCCGTGAAGCCTGTGGCCGAGGGTGTAGGTCAGGCCGAGGGTCACGGTGTGCTCGCGGGCGAACGTCAGGCCGTATTGCAGGCCGAACTGCAGGTTGAAGTCGCGCACCTGCATTATGCGTTCGTAGAGCGCTGAAGCGCCGTTGTCGGCATAAACATAGGTGTCGTTGATAACGTTGCCGAAAAGCAGGCCGGCATTGAAGCCTACGCTCAACCCCTTGACGGGTCGGGCTGCCCAGCCGAGATAAGCCTCGCTGATGCCGCCGGAGCCTTCGTAGTTCACCTGGCCGTCCTCGACCTCGGAGCCGAAGCGGTAGCCAGTGGAGCTATAAGGGAGCAGACCGGCCGATGCGCCCATCCACTTGCCGATAGGCACCTGAATGGTAACGTAGTCGAGGCCACCGAGGGTTTTCTGGAATTTCAGATTCTTGTCAGAGAAACGACCGGCACCTACGTTGGCACCAATGTCGAACAAAAAGGTCATCGAATCGATAGCGGCATAGCTGGCGGGGTTCTTTACGTTGATCTGGCGCTTGGAGCGCAGAGCGTAACCGATGCCGCCCATGGCGCGTTGCGAGGCGGTAACGTGGTCATTCAAAGAGCCGTAGCCCAACATGCTGTAGGGCGACGCATTGGCGGTTTCATCGGCGTGAGCACCTGCGGCCACGCCAACTGCCATAAAAGCAAGGAGAATATGTTTGAGAATCTTCATAAGTTTCTGTGAAGAATATGGTTAAGGCCAAAATTGACCAGATGTGACACTATTTGGGGCTGCACGTCGGCAGGGAAAAGGGCTGCGATTTCAGGAGCCCAGCCGCCGGACAGGATAATGGCGCGCGAACGGCCGAAGTCGCTGTAATAGAGCAGTTCGGCAACCACTCCACGCATGGCGCCGGAACGCAGGGCGTCGACGGTGTTGCGTCCGATGGCGGGAATCGATTCGGCGTGGCCGCTCACAAGGGGCAGGCGGGCAGTGTAGTGATTCAGAGCGCGTAAGCGCATTCCGGGACCGGGAGATATGTTGCCGCCAAGATATTCGCCCGCGGCCGACACAAGGTCGAAAGTCGAGGCGGTGCCTATGTCGGCTACCAGCAGGTCGCGGCCCGGAAGAATGGCGGCAGCGCCCACTGCAGCTGCCAGACGGTCAGCGCCAAGGGTTTCGGGAGTTTCATAGAGATTCACCAGCCCGGTGTCGGTTTCGGGGGTGAGTTGCATCGAAATTTGGGCGTTAACGGCGTTAAGCAGGGTCGAAAGCGTGCGATTGTGGGCAACCGAACAGCCTATTGCGGCACGCACGTTGAAACCTTCAATCGCATCGCGCACGTTGCTCTTGGGGGTCAGCAGAGCCGACGCAAGCTCCCGGCGGGAGTTCCAGTCGTAAACAACGAGCTTGGTTGAACTGTTGCCTTGATCGAGTGTAACGGAAACGTCGGTCATGCCTTTTTACGCAGCGCTATCGAAAGCGCTATTGAACAATAAATCTGAATTGCCGCACCGGCCAGAGTGAATGCCAGCCAGTCGCGCAGGGCGGGCGCGGAGTAGAAAGCGAAAAACGCCGCTACGCAAAACAGCAGCGCGCTCCACGACTCCATACGGTCCAGACGGCGCACACGGATAGGTGCCTCTTTGGGAAACGAGGGCTTAAACAGGCGGCCGAGCAAGGTCATGGCCGCGCCGCCGGCATAAACGTAGCGGAACGCGTTGCCAAACGGATCATTCGAAAGTATCGGCATCAGCACTCCCACGGCAACCGCAAGGAGGCCGACAAGAAAGAGTGCAGGTGATATTTTCTTCATTTATTCGAAAGTTGAATCTGGTTAGTCAAAAATATAAACGTCTTCACTGGCACGCTGCATGTGGTAGTGCTCGCGAACAATGCGCTCCAGCTCCTGAGGGTCGCTGTCCAGGCGGTGGTTGAGTTCCTGATAGTAGCGCAAGGTATCTTCGTAGTGACTTATGCGCTCCTCGAGATTGCGGATTTCGGCCGCATACTCGTAGCTCTTGGCAACCGAGTTGTCGTTGAAAAACAAAACGAACGCGATGAAGGCCAGGACCACCATCAGCGAGAAGGAGAAATATCTTTTAAACCACTGTAGCATAATAGCGCAAAGTTACGAAAACTTCCCTAAATTACCAAAATTAGCCGATAATTGCGGTCGACGACACTTTTTTCACCGGGTCGCAGGTCAGGCCGACGCCGAGTTTTTTGAAGATTTTGCGGTCGACTTCGCCGAGCATCACGGTTGAGTGCACCTGACATCCGCGCAGTTCGGGGAGTTTTTCGAGGGCGCGGCGGCAGTTATCATTGGTGGTGGAGAGGACAGAGAGGGCCACGAGCACTTCGTCGGTGTGGAGGCGCGGATTGCGCGAGCGCAGATAGTCGGTTTTGGTGTGCTGTATCGGCTCAATCATTTCCTGCGGAATCAGTTTTACCGAATGGTCGATTCCGGCAAGATGCTTGGTTGCATTGATAATCAGGGCGGCCGAGCAGCCGAGCAGCGAAGAGGTTTCGGCGGTTATCAGAGGGTCGAAAGCGTGCGATTGTGGGCAACCGAACAGCCTATTGCGGCACGCACGTTGAAACCTTCAATCGCATCGCGCACGTTGCTCTTGGGGGTCAGCAGAGCCGACGCAAGCTCCCGGCGGGAGTTCCAGTCGTAAACAACGAGCTTGGTTGAACTGTTGCCTTGATCGAGTGTAACGGAAACGTCGGTCATGCCTTTTTACGCAGCGCTATCGAAAGCGCTATTGAACAATAAATCTGAATTGCCGCACCGGCCAGAGTGAATGCCAGCCAGTCGCGCAGGGCGGGCGCGGAGTAGAAAGCGAAAAACGCCGCTACGCAAAACAGCAGCGCGCTCCACGACTCCATACGGTCCAGACGGCGCACACGGATAGGTGCCTCTTTGGGAAACGAGGGCTTAAACAGGCGGCCGAGCAAGGTCATGGCCGCGCCGCCGGCATAAACGTAGCGGAACGCGTTGCCAAACGGATCATTCGAAAGTATCGGCATCAGCACTCCCACGGCAACCGCAAGGAGGCCGACAAGAAAGAGTGCAGGTGATATTTTCTTCATTTATTCGAAAGTTGAATCTGGTTAGTCAAAAATATAAACGTCTTCACTGGCACGCTGCATGTGGTAGTGCTCGCGAACAATGCGCTCCAGCTCCTGAGGGTCGCTGTCCAGGCGGTGGTTGAGTTCCTGATAGTAGCGCAAGGTATCTTCGTAGTGACTTATGCGCTCCTCGAGATTGCGGATTTCGGCCGCATACTCGTAGCTCTTGGCAACCGAGTTGTCGTTGAAAAACAAAACGAACGCGATGAAGGCCAGGACCACCATCAGCGAGAAGGAGAAATATCTTTTAAACCACTGTAGCATAATAGCGCAAAGTTACGAAAACTTCCCTAAATTACCAAAATTAGCCGATAATTGCGGTCGACGACACTTTTTTCACCGGGTCGCAGGTCAGGCCGACGCCGAGTTTTTTGAAGATTTTGCGGTCGACTTCGCCGAGCATCACGGTTGAGTGCACCTGACATCCGCGCAGTTCGGGGAGTTTTTCGAGGGCGCGGCGGCAGTTATCATTGGTGGTGGAGAGGACAGAGAGGGCCACGAGCACTTCGTCGGTGTGGAGGCGCGGATTGCGCGAGCGCAGATAGTCGGTTTTGGTGTGCTGTATCGGCTCAATCATTTCCTGCGGAATCAGTTTTACCGAATGGTCGATTCCGGCAAGATGCTTGGTTGCATTGATAATCAGGGCGGCCGAGCAGCCGAGCAGCGAAGAGGTTTCGGCGGTTATCAGAGTGCCGTCGGCAAGCTCTATGGCCGACGAAGCCACGCCGCTCTGTTCGGCACGCTCCCTGGCGGCCACGGTGGCGCGGCGATAGGTGGTATCGATTTTTGCTTGTTTGAACAGCAGGGCGATTTTGTTGACCTCGGCCTCATTGCCGTCGCCCATAGCCATGCGGTTCAGGGCCTCGTAATGGCGGCGGATAATCTCCTGCTTCGATGCCTCCTGGCAGACTTCATCATTGTCGATGCAGAAACCCACCATATTCACACCCATATCGGTCGGCGACTTATAGGGATTCTCGCCATAGATGCCTTCAAACAGTGCGTTCAGCACCGGGAAGATTTCAATGTCGCGGTTATAGTTGATGGCAGTTTTGCCGTAGGCTTCGAGATGGAACGGGTCTATCATGTTCACATCGTTGAGGTCGGCGGTAGCGGCCTCGTAGGCAATATTGACGGGGTGCTTCAGCGGCAGGCTCCACACGGGGAAGGTTTCAAACTTGGCGTAGCCGGCTTCGACCCCACGCTTGTGCTCCTGATAGAGCTGACTGAGGCAAACGGCCATTTTGCCGCTGCCCGGGCCGGGTGCGGTCACTATCACCAGCGGGCGTTCGGTTTCAATATAGTCATTCTTGCCGAAACCTTCGTCGGAGTCAATCAGGCCTACGTTGGTCGGGTAGCCGTCGATGGTATAGTGATAGTAAGTTTTGATTCCCAGGCGTTCGAGTTTGGCGCGGAAGGCGTCGGCCGACGCCTGGCCGTTATAGTGGGTGATGCAAACGGAACCGACCATGAACCCACGGCCGATGAACGCATCGCGCAGACGCAGAACGTCCATGTCGTAAGTAATGCCCAGGTCCTGGCGCACCTTGTTTTTTTCAATGTCGACAGCCGAGATAACGATAACGATTTCGGCCTTGTCGGCAAGCTGGCTGAGCATTCGCAGCTTGCTGTCGGGCTCGAAACCGGGAAGCACGCGCGAGGCATGGAAGTCATCGAACAGCTTGCCGCCCAGTTCCAGATAGAGTTTATTGCCGAACTGAGCTATGCGCTCCTTGATGTGCTCGGACTGAATCTTACAATATTTTTCGTTATTAAATCCGGTAGTCATTATTCTGCAGTTTCGTTTGAGGAATGGTCGGAAGTAGTTGTTTTGCTCTTGGGGGTGCGAATCTTCATGCTGTCGAAGCCATTGCCGTAAACACCGTTTACGTTGCCCTGAGTAACGAGCGCTTCGGCGTCGATGGTCTTTACGATACGGTAAATGGTAACGGACTCGATTTTGCGACACATAACAATTAGCATCTTGACCGGCTTTTTGGAATACCAGCCGGTGGCGTCGACCACAGTGCAACCACGGTGAGCGTCAACAATGATGGCATCGGCAATCTTGTCCCACTTCTTGGAGATTATGGTGAACTGAACGGCCTGGCGGTTGGAGTTGATAACCAGGTCGCACATCGAACCGACGCCGAAAGTAACCATCAGACCAAAAACGATTTCGGTTATGGAATAGTGGAGCACGAAATAGGCCGAGCCAACAATTACCAGGTCGCATATCATCATTGTGCGGCCAATGGTTACGTTACTTTTCTTGCTGACCATTGCGGCCACGATGTCGGTGCCGCCCGAGGAGCCGTTGTGGATAAACACCACTCCGAGGCCGGCGCCCATAATCACGGAGCCGAGAATCAGGCTCACCAGCTTATCGGGCATGATATTAAGGCTCAGGCCTATCGGCTGGAAAATGCCGATAACGATTGAAAGCATAGTCATTCCGAAAAGCGTTCGGATGGTGAACTGGCGGTCAACGATGCGAACTGCAATCAACAGCAGCAGCGCATTGACGGCATACATGGTAACGGCCACGGGAATCACGAACGGGAAATAGCCGGCTTCGTGCAGACGCTGAGTCAGGAAGTAAACCACCGAACCCAAACCGGCCATACCGCCGATAACGATTTTATGCGGGAGAATGAACGATGAAAAACCGAACGCGTACATCGACAGGCCCACTACGATAAAGAAGTAGTCGCGGGCGGCCATCCAGGTTGAGGTGTTAAATTTTGGCATGGTGTGAATGACTAAAAAATTCGGGTGCAAAGATAACCAAAAATCGCGAAACAACCGCGCACAGATGCCCAAAATTTTCCACAAAAAACAGAAAAAATTTGGCGTTGCAAGTGGGGACTTGCAACGCCATGCGCTTTTGAGAAATTAGTCGGGGTGACAAGATTCGAACTTGCGACCACACGCCCCCCAGACGCGTACT
>CAMWSP010000018.1 GCA_947176935.1 uncultured Porphyromonadaceae bacterium
ATTCATACTGAAAACCAATAATGGATGCGCAACGAACATATTTGTGCACTCCAAAGCCCAATTTAACCGCAGAGAAGCCCAAAAATCGCTCGATTTTGCCCAATTTTTTCCATACCCCGAACTCTCTGGCCAACAGCACTATGCGCTGATTCCGCCGCGAATTATCGCCGAAAAGCTCATGGTCGAACCCGGACGTAAATCACTCACTGACTATAAGATACACTGTGTCAACGGCCAACCCGTCAGAGTCTACGTCTTCGCCGACCGCGACGAACAATCTCACTTCCAATTCCGCGTAATGGCCTATGACACAGAGTGGAACGAACACCCGGAAGCCATAACCGAACCCTTCCGCGCCGCTCCCGGCTCAATCAAACGTCCCGACAACCTCGACGAAATGCTCCGCTGCGCCTCAGCTCTTGCCCGCGATGAAGAATACGCCCGCATAGACTTCTATCTCATTGAAGGAAAGATATATTTCGGAGAAATAACCCTTACCCCCGACACCGCTGCACACCCTGCCTACCGACTCCACTCCATGGACCCGATTCTTGACCGCATCAAGGCCGACAGGGCTGCAGGGCGCTCATCGGCAACCTTCTGAATCAACCGATATGGCCGACGAGAAAGTCTACAGATGGTCCTTTATCGACCGGGCAAGCATAGCCGTTATCAATCTGGCTACTAACCTGATTCTGGCCCGGTTGCTCACCCAGTCAGACTTCGGATTCCTGGCCATGGTGGCGCTCTTCACCGCCATAGCCTCCGACATTTCCAGCTGCGGCCTCTCCGACGGCCTGATTCATAAGCCCAAACCAACGGAAATGGACTACTCCACCGTGTTCATTTTCAACGCAGGTGTAGGCCTGATTCTCGGCACATCATTCTTCACATGCGCCCCGCTGATTGCCAACTACTTCGGCCACGAAGAAATAGTTTCAATCATGCGCATTTTCGGCGTTTCGTTCATCTTCCAGACAATGGGCTACGTTCAGGAAACCCGCCTGCGCAAACAACTGAAAATGAAAACCGTATGCTTCGTGCGCGTCGGAGCTACCCTGACAGTATCAGTAATGGCAATCGCCATCGCCCTTGCTGGCGGCGGCTACTACGCGCTGATATGCACCCAGATTCTGCTCAACTTCTTCATTTTCGTTTACTACACCATCGCCTCCCGCTGGTTTCCCCGACTGCAATTCAGCGTCAACGCCTTCCGCGAATTTTTCTCCTACGGCATACACCTGATGCTGGCCTACATGGCCACCATCGTTGAGCGCAACATCAACACCTTTATTCTCGGCCGCTTCTACACCTCAGCCGCCTCGGGCATCTACTCGCAAGGCGGAAAACTCGCTCAGGTCCCCTACGGCGTCTCGGAAGCCTCGATCAACGCCCCCTTCTTCGTCGTAGCCTCCAACGAAGAAAACCCCGAACGGCAGCGCTCGCTCATCAACGAAATGACCTCAACAATGCTGATTATCAACTTCTCAATCATTGCCCTCCTCTTTTCAGCCGCCGAGCCAATCGTTGATTGCCTGTTGAGCGCCAAATGGCACAACGCCATCCCCATTTTCCGCATCCTGCTTTTTGCCGAATGCCTCTTCGCCATCAAGCAATACTTCATAACCCTCTGTAAACTAAAGGCCAAAACCCGCTTCGTGCGCAACCTCGGCTTCGCCGAAGTAGCTGTGCAACTCGCCTTGTTGGCCATGTTCTACCGCGACGGCATCTACATGATTGCCTTCACTCAGGTTGCCGGGGTAGCATTCTCAACAGCAGTCCATGCCGTCTATGCCGTGCGCACACTCACATTCTTTACCCTTAGCAACATTGCAGCCATCTTCTGCCGCTCCGCCTGGATTCCACTGCTCGCCGCCATAGCCACTTCCGCATCACTTGGCCTTGGAGCCATGCCTCCCCTTCTCGGCAGCATAATTGCCTGCATGACCTACGGAATCGTCACTCTGGGCCTCGGCGCCATAACCCGCTCCGGCCTATACCTCCTGCTGCGCAACAAACTCACCCGCTCCCGCATTTAAAGGCGGCCGGAGTAGAGGGCAGCGGCGTAGCGCAGGTAGGGGCCTATGCGGCGAATGCGCGAGGGTTGGGCAATGAAGCGCCAGAGCCATTCACAGCCGAGGGTCTGAAGGAGTCGTGGCGCTCGCTTGAAGTTGCCCACATAGAGGTCAAAACTGCCGCCAAGGCCTTGATACACAGCCTGCGGATGGTGCTGTTTGAGTCTCTGCATGAGCAGTTCCTGTTTGGGTGAGCCCATGGCCACGAACACAAAATCCGGTTGCAAAAGCTCCAATTCTGTGGTCAATTTCTGCTCTTCCTGGTAGCAAAAGAAGCCATTTCGGTAACCAACAATGTCAATTTCGGGATATTCTGTGCGCAGTTTCCGGACCACCTGCTCGATGACCTCCTGTCGGGAGCCGACCAGATAGAACTTGCGCTGACCGGCAAAGCGTTCGATAATATGGAGCCAGAGTTCGCAGCCCGGAGTGCGCGCAATGTTTTTGAAGCCTTTTCGCCGGCCGACTTTCACGGCACCTGCACCGTCGCAGTAGCCGATATTGTCGTTGATAACGTCGATGAGCTCCTGAGTGGCGTTCATGGATTTTTCGGCATTGACTGCCACGAGGATGCCTTTGCGGGAATCAGCATAGTCAATCACCTCGCTAAACGAGCCGAACGGATGCACCTTAATTCCTCTAATATTAAATGTGTTCATTCCGCGCTATTTAAAATATTATCAACAAGCTGACCGAGAACGTCTGCCGTAGTGGCGTTTGCCGTGGACCGCAGGGTAACTGTTGGCCCGACAACTTCGCAACTTTTCAGCTGGCCTATCATAGCCGACATAAACCGGGCGGCATTAGGAGCCCACGAGCCATTTTCAATCAAACCGAAGCGGCGGTTACGCACACCTTTTATCTGCAAATGATACAGAAAATCGTGCATGGCCGGGAAAAGACCGGCATCGTAGGTGGGTGATGCGCATATTATACGCCCGAACCGGAACGCTTCACCAACAGCAAAGCTAACGTCGCGGCTACACAAATCTATGGCAGCTGCCTTGACGCCGCGCGCCTCGATCTGTCGGGCAGCATTGAGCGCCACTTCGGCAGTATTACCATATATACTTGCATACGCCACCAGAACGCCCTGTGGTTCTTCCGGCTCATAGCGGCTCCAGAGGTCATAAAGTTTCATGGCTCGGGCAAGCACTTCGCCGCTGAGAACAGGGCCATGAAGTGGACATATACGGCCGACACTCGGCAGCGCGGCAATCTTTGCCAGCAGCTTTTGTGTCTGAGAGCCATATTTTCCAACGATATTAGAATAATAGCGGCGCGCTTCCGGTGCCCAATCGGCTGCGGAATCCGTTCCGAACGTTCCGAAAGCATCTGCCGAGAACACAGTGCCACTCGCTGGGTGGTAGGCCACCATCACCTCGGGCCAGTGAATCATCGGAGCACCGTAAAAAGTCAGCGTTTCCGAACCGAGCTGCAGGGAGTCACCGTCGCCAACGGCCAGCGTTTTGCCGGCGAAATCAACCTCCGGGAAAAACTGGCCCAATATCTTGAGCGCCGGTGCTGACGCAACGATAACCGCACCCGGATAGCGCGTCATAAAATCGGCAATAGAAGCCGAATGGTCCGGCTCCATATGCAGAACAATCAGATAATCAACACCCTGAGGCGCGGCAGCGGCAACTCGTTCAAGCCACTGGCCGGTACACCTGCGGTCTACCGAATCGAGCAGCGCGGTTTTGTCTCCGCCGCAAACAACATAGGAATTATAACTAACTCCCGACGTCAGCGGATATTGATTCTCAAACTTTGCGAGGTCGGGGTCGTCAACCCCGACTGAATAAATGCCATGACAAATTTCCTTGTTCATTCCTATAACTTTTACCGCAAAGTTACCAACTTTCGCAGACATACGCAACCGGGCAATATTTTTTCATCCGATATTTTGTAGATTTCACATTTATTTGTACCTTTGCAGCGATTTTTACTAAATATTTATTAAAGTTTAAATGCGTCACATTCATTTATCACTACGGCCAAGGATGCTTTATGCACTCCTGCTACTATTATTCATGTTGGCCGCCCCGAATGTTAAAGCTCAGCGTTTGTCTTTGAAAACCAACGCGCTGGAGTATTTAATTCTTTCGCCGAACCTGACGGTTGAAGCCCGCTTAAGTAGGGTTATGAGCCTTCAGGTTGGAGTTGCAGCCAACCCTATGACAAAGCCGATTAACGGCCTGCGCGCGACCAACTTCCGCGTTGAACCGGAATTACGCTATTGGTTTAACCGACCCATGGCTCGTCATTTCCTCGCGCTCAGCACCACCGCCGGCTTCTACAATGTTCAGGGTAACCACCATATCTATTCAGGTTCAGTTGTTGCCGCCGGCATCAGCTATGGTTACGCCCTTGTGCTTTCCAAGCATTGGAACATGGAAGCTGAAATCGGCGTAGGTGTCGGACATTTCCGCGGTTTTGACTACAAGGATTCCGAAGCAAAACCCGAAACTCCTAACTTCAGCCGCACTCTGCCGGTTCCGATTCGTGTCGGCCTGACGTTCGGCTATGTGTTTAAATAATCAAACCGCTTGAAGATATGTTTAAAAAGACTATATTCTCGCTTGCTATCGCAGCTTTAGCCGCTTTGACCGTCGATGCGCGCGACATCAACATTCACGGCAAAGTAACGTTCAATAGCGACCACTCCCCGGCCTTCGGTGTTAACGTTCGCGACCTGAAGACCAACAAGATTCTTGCCACCACCGACGACGAAGGCAACTATCTGATTACAGCCGACTCCGAAGGCTCCCTGCTCTTTGAAAACGGCGGCCTGACCATTGAAGACCAGATTGTTGAAATCGACGGCCAGCTCGAACTGAACGTCAGAGTTCTCAAAGCAAAACGTGTGCTCGACGAAGTCGAAGTAACCGGCTTCAGCCAGAAAAAGAATTTCGTGCTCGAAAATGCCGACCTCGAGGTTGAAGGCAACATGCTTAAAATTAAGAACTATCGCGTTCACATTCCGCCGAAGATGATGAAATCCGACCGTCGTCTCACCATCCAGCCGGCAATCTACAACGTAACCCGCGACCAAATCACCTTCCTCACCCCGGTTGTTGTCGACGGTAAGCACTACGCAATGACTCAGGAACGCATGTATGACTATAGCATTGCCAAGGACACCCTTACCCAGTCGCCCAAATATCAGGTTAAGAATGGTGAAATCCTGAAGGACAACGTTGTAATCATCAACGACTCACTCTATCTGGAAAACCCCGGCGACGACGTGTTTGCCGTTATCAACCCCATGATTGAGGACTACAACCGCGTTATCTACTCCGACGCTTTCGAAGTTGCCCGCGGTACAATCAACCCGTTCCGCTTCCTTCAGTACAAACTCAACCCGATTGACCTGAACGACAGCCGCTACGCACCCAACGACGTTCCCGAACCCCGCGACACCGAAGGTGAAATGCACCTGCTGTTTGAAGTTGGTAAATCTAAGCTCAATCCTTCGCTCGGTGAAAACAGCAAGGAACTCGAAGCTCTGCTCAACCAGTTCAAGCTCGTTGAAAACGACCCCAACTCTACTCTCAAAGGCTTCAACATTATCGGCTACGCATCGCCTGAAGGTAATTACGAAACCAACGACCGTCTTGCAAAAGAGCGTATGCAATCGGCTCTTGACTGGATTAACGCATCCTATAAATTCCCCAAAAAGGTTCGCCCCATAGCCGAAGCTACCATCACCCCCTGGTCGGAAGTTGTTAAGATGCTCCACGCCGACGGCCTCCACTCCGAAGCCGATCAGGTTCAGAACGTTCTCGACACCTACCGCAGCCCCGACGGCCGCATGATTGCCATAAGCCGTCTGCCCTTCTACAAGACTCTGCTCACCGGCAAATATCTGCCCAAGCTGCGTCGCGTAAGCTACGTCATCACCACCGAATTCTATCGTCCGCTGACCGACAAGGAAATCGCCGAAATCTACAACGCCGATCCCTCGAAGCTCGCAAAGCACCACTACTATCGCTACTACTCAATCCGCGACGGTAAGGAACGCGAAGCAATTCTGCGCAATGCCGTAGAAACCTATCCCGACAACTTCGTGGCAGCTGCAACCGACCTGTCGAAAATTATGCTCGACAACAACGAGGATCCCACTGAAGTTCTCGCTCCCTACTTCGAGGACTACACCACATGGCGCACCCTGCCGGTTTCGACCCGTCTCAACTACGGCATCGCCGCAATGAACAACAAGAAATATGCGCTGGCTGACTCCGTACTCTCAACCATTCCCGACGAACTTCCCGAAGTCCACAAAGCCAAAGTATACAACCGCGTTATTCAGGGCAACATCAACGATGCCATCGTTGCAGAAGTCGGCAACGACTCCAAGCTCAATCAGGTGCTGATTCTGCTGAAGCAGAAACACAACGCCGCAGCATGGCAGGCAGCTCAGAAACTGGGTGACTCTCCTGTTGAAGAATACGTTAAGGCCGTTGCCGCTCACCGTGTTGACGACATGAGCGACTATGACCACCTTGAATCCGCACTGCGCAAAGACGCATCTCTGTATGAGATTGCAAAGGTTGACGGTGACGTGGTCGACATGCTTGAAAACCTTGATCTCGACAGCATTCTCCCCAAATCGGCAACCAAAGGCAAGCAAAAATCAAAATAATAAACCACGACAATGAATAAGATTCTTCGTTCCATATATTTAGTGATGCTGATTGCCGGTCTGTCAACTCCTGCAGCAGCAAAAAAGAGCACACTGAATCTCAAGGGCCACGCATCAACCGGCTTGAACGCCCTTGACTATAAACTCCAGAAACCGCTGGGCAACGACACCTTCCCCGCCGGCCAAGATGGCTTTGACCAAAACTTCTTCATCGGTGGTGGTCTGGGTCTGTCAACTCAAACCGTTCCCTTCGGCAACATGCACCCCGGTATGCTCATCGAAGGTCAGACCGGTAGCTGGTTCTCACCCGTACATGGTATGCGTCTGCTCGGCCATGGCGGCACGTTCAATCTCGGTCGCGGAGCAACCTGGACCTGGTATGCCGGCGGTCAGCTTGACTATCTGATTAACCTCTCCTACCTGCTGCGCGGCTACAACCCCGACCGCATGTTTGAACTGATCGGTACCATCGGCCTTGAAGGTGACGTTATGCGCCGCAATGGTGAAAAAGGCTATCAGTATGGCTTCGGCACTTCGCTGCAAATGCGCTTCAACTGCGCCAAAGCATTCTATATCTACATCGAGCCCCGCGTTGCAATCCTCGAAGGCACCCGTTATGGCGGCGCTAAAGTAGATCCCTACCACATGAAAGCTGAACCGTCGCTCAGCGTTGGTCTCGGCTACCGCATCCTCACCGGCAGTGCCCGCCACGACGGCAGCGTTGACTACAAACCGATTAAGGACGACAACATCTTCTTCGGTGCAGGCGTTGGTGCATGGTCCGCCCTGCGCGACATTCTCCACCCCAACATTGATGGTCACGCCTACTTCGGTAAGATGCTTTCAACCGCTTCCGGTCTGCAAATCACCGGTGCCGGTGGTGCCCGCCCCTATAAAGGTTCGACCCGCCACTACGTTTTCGGCACTCTCGACTACGTTCTCGACTTCGACAACGCTCTGACCGGCTATCGTCCCGACCGTGTGGTCAACATTCAGGGTAACTTCGGTGTCGGCGGTGCTTGTGTGCTCCGCGACGACCACACCACCACTATTGCTCCCGCATTCAGCGCCGGTCTGACCGCATTGTTCAAAGTGGCACCGAACTGGGCTATCACAATTCACCCCCAGGCCTACGTTTCTTCGCGTAAATTCTTCAATGAACTGAACTCCATGCGTCCCGTAATCACCTCGCTGGATCTCGGTCTCCGCTACACTATCGGCGACTTCTCCCGCAACTATCCCGACAGCTACGAAGATCTCGCTGACGAAGGCAAGCGTTGGTTCGTTACCGCCGGTGTTGGCGCAAGCAAGCGCTTCCGCTACGACCAGGGTGTAGGTGGCGATGTGTTCATCGGTTTCGGCCGTCAGATCACCCCCGTTTCTTCCTACCGCGTAGCTGTAACCGGTGTTTACTATCCGCAGAAACCGAGCGCATTCGATGCCACCCTCGGCATTGACTACCTGGCCAGCATAAGCACTGCCATGAAGGGCTACGACCCCACCCGCCTCTTCGACCTGCAGTTGCTCGCCGGTGTTCAGGTTGGTGCTGCAAACATTGACCACTCCACTGAAGTAACCGCTGGCGTTAAGGCCGGTCTGCAGGGCAACTTCCGACTGAACGACCGCCTCGACCTGTTCATCACTCCCCACGTGCTCGCATCCCGCCTGCCCGTTCAGGGTAAATCCGGTGCTTTCGTTCCCGAACTTCGCTGCAACGTAGGTGTTGCATACCGTCTCGGCAAGTAATTCCCCGAATAATCAGACAATAAAAATAGCCCGCTGAACCATGAGGTTCAGCGGGCTATCGTTTTATCAGCGGGCTATAATTTTAAGGATTTGAGTTCTGCTGCGCCAAATGTAGACGCCCGGTGCCAAGCCGCGGCAATCATCTGCCCTAACGGCAAATCTTACAAGCTGACCGCTTAAAGAATAAAGATTACCATAGGAATCGTTCGATTGCATAGCATCCTCAACGGAATCCTGCGCTCCGCCCTGCGGGAACACCGGCAACGACGGAAACCAATAATTTGAAATCATTGCGTACTCCCTAAGCAGATTGCCGTCGGCATCGAAGCGACGGGTAACGTAGGTCGGATCAACAAACTTATGGAACATCGAGGCATAAATCTCATCGGTTTGCGGATGTATGCCCAGCGAGCAACCATAGACGTGCCAATCGCCATCCTGCTCCGAAAAATCAATGATTTTTTCAAGTGTACGGGAATCAATGTCAAAACGAAACACCCGGTCGGTCGTGAACCAGCTGTTCGGACCGCCACACCAATAGAGCCGGTTGGTCACCGCCGATGCGCAAAACGGGTCGGGAGTCCACGCATACCAGGAATTCGCCGGCGGGAACATGCCGTCGCCCTCAATGCGGATAACCTCGCGTTCAAGAGTTGCGGGGTCCAGGCGAATCAGATAAGGCACGGTCGCGCCGGTGCCTTGCACATTTTTCGCTGCCGAATACCATAGATTGCCGTCTTTTGACCTCACCAGAGTGGACCCGATGCCTGATGTGCGCCGCGGCCTACTGCCCGTGTCCTGCTCTATGGCATCGTCAACAATCTCCATGTCCAACACCTGCACCACCTTGTCGGTCTGCGGGTCCACAACCAGCATTCCATATTGCTGATGCACGGCAAACACTCGCCCTTCGGCCAGAATCATCGACCCGGTCTGACCGTAGTAGAGCGAGCTGGTCGGGTCGCTGTTGGGCTTGTCATTATCGCCTCCGGCATTAGGATTCGCCGAGCCTTCGACCTGCCCCTCTATTTCAAGGGTTTCGAGATTGAGAATCCAAATGCCGTTGCTCGATGAAACGTAGCCTTTCGACTCCGTCACTCCGCAAAACGCGCGCCCGTCGCATTGATTCCCCGACGGGTCAATCAGCTCAAGCTGCTTTATCAGCTTCATGGTCGAGGCATCGGCAACGGAAATTCTTCCGCCGGTAATATTCGCTCCGGGGTCTTTTTCCTGCTTCGCTATCAAGTAGAAGCGGCCGTGCCAAATGGCGCCATACTGGTTTGTGCAACCAAGCTCCATTCCGGGATTTTCTGTCTGGATTACGCGGTATTGCCAATAATTTCCGTCAGGATCATCGGGCAAAAGGTAGTTGACCGTGGAATTCTGATGACCATACCAGTCCTCATTGATAAAAAATATGCCTTTGGAATAATCAATATCTCCCGCAGCGGCCGAGGAAGCCACCGCGAGAGATACTGAAAAGGCAAGAAATAACTTGCGCATAATTATTTGATTATGATTTTCTTTGCTGAACCTGTGTTGTCAATAAGGATGTAGACTCCCGGAACGGAGCTTACATGGTAAACATAGCTGTCGGAATCGACGCTGAACGCTTCCGCAACAGCGCCAAGCGGATTAACCAGTTCAAACGAGCAACCGGCGTAACCCTTGACCGTTATGTCGCGGCCGCGGGCGAATATACGCTTTCCGGCACCCTCGGCATCCTGAATCATCGAGCCTTTATCCTTGACTTCCACATTAACCGCAAGGCTTGCTGTCTTACCGTTGGATTCTACTGCCAGACCGATGGTGTGGTGGCCGATAGCCTTAGGTGTTACCGTCAGTTTATTGCCTTCGAGCACAGCTTCAACTGCCGGAACCGAGGGCTCGTCATCCATTGTCAACGGCGCAGCGATAAGCGCATAGCGGATATTGGCGTCGTTATTATCGCGGTCGGTAGCGTTAATAACGACTTCAAGAGGTTCGGCATCAATAGTCAGCTCTATATCTTCAATGGCCTCGATTTCCGGGTCATAATTATCGGGGAATATCGGCATGGACTGGAACCAGTAATAGGGACGCAACTCAATGGTCTTGTTGAACTCGCCGGTTTCGGCATCAATGAAGTGAGTCCAGTTATAGCGATAGTGGCCCGACGCTTTCGATTCGGTCGTGCCGGCTATGATTTCGCCGGTTCGGTCGTCGTAGCGCACCGTGCCGTAGGCGCCCTGCTTCAGTCCGGGTGTATGTGCGGGCAAACCGGCCACTGTTGCTATGTGTTTGAACTCGTCGGAATCAATGTTATAGCGCCAATATGCACCGTCGCCGCCGTTGGCTATGCTGCTGCCGCCGGAAAAGAACAGCGAGTTAACGGAGTGTGCACCGGTGAACTGGGTGGTGCGCCATGCACCCCAGCCGCAGGTAACAACGCCACATTCCACCGGAACATCCACTCTTGAGCTCTCTTCCAGCGTCAGATGGTCGATTGCAACGAAAACGCTGTGGTTATCAACCTTGGTGGCGTACCAGACGCGACCGTCGGCACTTTGAGTAATACCCTGCACTCCCTTGTCGGCAATCGTTTTAACAATTTTATCGGAATCTATATCAACGATATACACGCCGGCATCCTGCTTGATGGCAAACACGTGGTGACCGGCCAGAACCATGTCGCCGATCTGGCCGCTATAGAGCGAACCGGAGGGATCGGTGTTCGGCTTGCCGTCGTCCTCGCCGTCGAGCGCATCGCTGCCGACCTTGCCGAGAATCTCAAAATTATCGGTGTCGATTATGTAGATGCCGTTATTGGTGCCCATATAGACACGACCGGGGCCTGCTCCGCAGAGCGCGCGGCCATCGCAGCTGCGAGGCTCGTCGGGGAGCATAATATCATCTATCGAGCCGAGACGCTTCAGAGTCACCGCATCGGCCACCACAAGGCGTCCGCCGCCGGGCAGCGGGTCGCCGCCGTCGGTTGCCTGCTTGGAACTTACAATCAGCTTGCCGTCGTAAATGAGGCCGTATTGCGAGGTGCAGCCGAACGACATGCCCGGATTCTCGCGTTCATAGGCCTGATAAGTCACCTCATAGTCAGGTGAGAACCAGTTCAGGCCGCCGTTGGTGTGGCCGAACCATTCTTCGTTGAGCATAATGGTGCCCGTGGTATAGTCAATGGGCGTTTCGCGCTCCGGCTCGACAACGCGCACCGGAATTTCCTTGGTAAAATTGGAGCCGTCGGTAGCGGCAACGGTGAGCACACACTCGCCCACCCGATGGCCTGAAAGTTCATAGGGCGTGAGTCGCGTGTTGTTTTCGTCCCAAAGGTTCACCTTATACATGGTTGCGATGTAGTCCTTATTCGTCGAACCGTTGCCGGAGAGAGTAATCGTCACGTCGGCGATGTCGGGGTCGGCCGGTGTAAGTATGGGGAACAGGCCGGTCATTTCTTTCGGAGTGAGGGTCAGCACGCCGTCGTCGCCCACTGCCTCGAAAGTAATATCTTCAACGGGAACCTGCAGGGAAGATGAAAGCGAATATCCGGCAGTAACTGCTGAGTTAAAGGCGTAAGTTGCCGTGATATTAGCTTCGCCGGCTGTTTTGGTCGTTGTAACCACGCCGGTCGTCGCAACTGTTGCCGCGCGGGTATTGGAACTCTTATAGTCTATTTTCGTATATGTAGCATCGGCCGGTTCGATTATCAGGTCGTTATCTACCGGATGGCCAAGACGGGCGGCTACATCGGCTTGAGCATAGCTCATCGATGTTATGGGGCGGAGCGGATTGCGCAGGGTGATTTTGGCATCGTTGGAATAAACATATTCCGTTTTGGTAGAGCCGGGAGCTTTATAGGAGCCGCGGATTCGGGCAGAACCTTCGGCCGGCGCAAAGTTCTTATAGGCGGTTACATGGCCCATAAAATACTGAACGTTTGTTGCGTTCAACATGGCGAAATCTGGCTTATCCCACATCATAGACATGGTCATAGAGCCGCCTTCAGGCAACTGAAGGAACACCGGCAGTTCAAGGTTCTTGTCGGCCAGCGCATAGTCTATCTCCGACGGAACAGTCAGAATCCGGTCTGAATCCAACGCCGGGCGGAACAGCTGATACGGCAGTTCAACCAATGCCGTTTCCTGAGGCTGATGAGCAAAAATCATAACGGCGTTCGGATTAAGCCATCGGCCGGAATTGACTTTATGGAAGCCGTCGTCAACAACGCGCTTAACGTAGCAGTTCCAGGTATTATCGGTCGAAACATGGTCATACGCGCCCGTAATAGCGCCGTCGTGGTCCGAATCATAGGTCAGGGTTATCTGACTGCCGGACTTGGTAAACGACATTCGCGGATCCGCAGCGGCTATGTTCGACATAACGGTCATCAGATCATCATCCCAGCCGCCGCTCCAGCGGTAGCCATAAACGAGATTCTCCGGGCCTCTGCCATCGTTGAACTGCAACACGACCGTGGCGGCTTTCTCGCCTGTGCCTACCCAGAAATCCACTTTCGACTGGTCAACCGGCTGAACAACCTCGGGAGCCGCGTGCATTTCCTCGCCCCAAAAGGACATATCGTAGTCAAGCACCTCGCTGAGCTCACCACCCATGTAGCCTATGCCGGTATTATTGAATATAATATATTTCCAGGCCTGCACGCAGCCGTCGGTCAGAACGGTGCTCGACATTCCAAGGCCGGAATAACCCATGTAGTCATAGTCGTTCGGACCATGCCAATACGACCAATAGCCGTCATACCAACCCGAGCGCCAGCGGAAGTCGGGCGCATCAAAGCCTTCCTCGAGCTGCCAGTAGTCATAGTCATAGGCCGGATAGCCATAGAAAAAGGCATTCAGCGGATGTTCGATTACGCCGGTCTGTTTGGCCCGACGGATGGCGTCGACACACATCTGCTCGGCATCATAGCCGGGGGCGGTTTCCTGCCCCATGCTCAGGTTAGGGTCGAAATAGCCGAATGACACTTCGCCGCCGATTGCAGCCCGGTCGAAATCATAGTGGAGATAGTCGAGTTCCTCGCGGTTTGCACTCACGCCGAGAGCATTGAGCGTTGAACCCATAGTTCCTGTGTATTGAATCATAGCGGTCAGGATGCTGCTCTGCGACGCTACGGCGCGCATAAGGTCCTCACCTGTTTTGGTGCCGTTCCACCTATAACCCCAAACGAGCGATTCCGCACCTTCAACATCTTGAAAGTCGATAACGAGAGCGCACTTTTTCTCACCGTTGGGATCGCCGGCCCAATGCTGGATCTGGTCCCAATCTACCCAATCGACATATTGCACCGCTCGGGCAGCGAATGTCTGCCCCAACAGGGCAAGACACAAAAACAAAGATTTTTTCATTGTGATAATAATTATTTGGATAATGATTGATTGTTTAACGGATTCGGCAAAGGTGTGCCAGGAAGTTCAATGTGGAGGTCGCAGGCGCGTGCAATCTCGGTCGACGTTTCTCCCAGCCATCCGCAATATTGATTCAGACCGGTGTACACCCTGACGAAGTCTATTCCCGGAAGGCTGACATGCTTGCCTGCGGAATCCACGGCCGCGGATATATCGAAGGAGTTAAGGTCGGCGAAATCGTTGGGATGATTGTCGACGTAACCATAATCATAGGCATATAGAACGTAGTAGCGCCCAGTTTCGCTCAAATCTATCCCATTTGGAGCCAGCCGTGAGCCCCAAAAAGTCAACTTTTCGCCCACTTCCCACATCGGAAAATACTCCTGCGAGTGGAAAATATTTTTGGCTACATAGCCCGTCATTCCTTCCGAATCGCGCCAGGGAATATAGGTTACGTCATCAAGATAACCGGTTTCATCCTCCTGCGGAATATGGCCTGGCTCCGGGCGACTGTATGTAATTGAGTAGTCATGAAGCGTTTCCGGCTTGTAGTATTCGCTGCCGGCGAGTTCGTACCATTCATCATCGGGCTCGCCGTTGCAGTTGGTGTCATAGCTGACCATAACGATTCCCGGCTCTGCCGAACCGCCGCGAGCGTCGGGGTTGGTCAGCTCATAGAACGCATTGCCCCAGATGCGGAAATCCTTCTCACCCACAACGTTAATAACCGTATGGTCAAACCCGAAGGTAACGTAGCCGCCGTAGGCCCCGAGGGTAATCATCACGTCGTTGGTGCCGGAAATCGATTCCTCACATTTTTTCAAGATGTCGGCATAGGTGTCTCCAGGCTCATATTTCGGCATTTCATTAACGAACTGACCCGGTGCCGGACAATACTCGTAAACCCTTGAAATATAAGGCGAATATTCCACTTCTTCGTGGAGAACGGTAACGGTAAATTCAAAATAATACGGCGTGGAATCATCCACTATTTCAAACGACATTGCGTAAGTGCCTTCTTCCCTGGCCAGAAAAATATAACTTCTGTCGGTCGAAACAGTGTCGCCGTTGACCGTCCAGACATATTTTTCGCCTGTAAGGGCAGATTCCAAAGGCAGCTTCGACATGCGCGGGATATAGTAGGCATCGTCTATGCCGAGGTTAACCATAGGAATCTCCGAGGTGCAACCGGCCAGCATCGGCAACAGCAAGAATATCAAGTCAATACGCTTCATTTTTGCAGAAATGTTATGTGTGCCGGAATATCGCCAGTTCTTACGCTCCACTTCTTGCGGCCGTCGGGGGTGAAACAGTATAGTGTACCCGACGATACATAGTTTTTCGCATCGGTCACAAAAATATCGCCCGTTTCCGGATGCACCGCAATTCCGTAAGGTATGGTGATTTCCTTTTCCGTTCCGTCGGTTATGAAATTATTGGATATGACCTCTTTGGTCCGGATATCGATAACGCCGTAGCTGATACTATTCGACGCCGAATAGTTGTTCCATTCCGTGGCGTAGTAATACATCTTATCTCCGAAAAAGGCCATGTTTGAGCAGGCTACGGGAATCGTGTCGGTGACAATCATCCTGTTGTAACCGGCCTTTTTCTGCATAACGAACAGGCGCGACGGAACGCCTTGGTAATCGCCGCGCGATGTTACCCACAGCTTGTTATACTTGTCTTTCTTCAACCTATGAAGATTGATTCCGACCGGAATCTGCTGCACTTGCTTGAAATCTACCATCTGGATAACCGACACGGTGTTGTCATAGTCGGGCGCACGGTAGCCGCCGGAATTGGCCACATACATATAATCGTCTACCACCTCCATCTCCTCCGGCTGATAGCCAACCGACACTTTTCTGGTCACGGCCAGAGCCAGCGTGTCGACCTCATAAACTGCGCCTTTGGGAGCGTTCGGGTCAATAAGAACCGGACCGACATAGGAGCTGACATAGGCTTTGCCCCTGTGAAACCTGATATAGCGGCAGTTCGGAATATCTATCTGCCCTAATCTCAGCCCCGTTCGGGCTTCGAGAACTTCGACTTTATGCGAGCAGTTAACCACCACATAGAGCTTGCTGCCATAGATTCCTATGTCGTTGCCAACATCGCCCAATTCCTTTATGACCGACGGATTTTTCTCGGCATAAATATTTCTGGAATATAGGCCGGTGTGATAGTCGTAGAAGTCGAGAGTACATTTATTTGAACCCATATTTCCTTCATTAACGAGATAGAAACCGCGGACCGAGCCCTCACGGCTTTCATCGCCGATAATATCATACTCCGTGGGCACCACAAGTTCGTCCTCACGACAACTTGTGGCGACCGACAGGAGTGGCAGAAAATATAAGAAAAGCTTACGTATTGTCATAATTCAACTGTTACTGTGAACCTATAGTTTCGTTTCGGCATCGGATAATTCAGAATAACGTCATAGTCCTGACTCAACAGGTTGTTCACCTCAATCAGACCCCTGAGCTTGACTTTGCCGAAAATGAAGTCTTTGCTTAACGATAAATCTGATGTATACCAGGGCTGGGTGTAGTTATATCTGATGTTCTCCTGCTGATTATAGCGCTCGCCAACATATATCCACGAATAGTTAAGCCCCCACCCGCGCCATTGAGCGTTAGCCACCGCGGCACCCGAGTGACGGGGAATATATGGGATCTGGTCCCTGTAATAGTTATCAGCCGGATTGGTCACGTCGATTGCGCGCTGAAATGTGTATTGAGCGCGCAGTGTAAAATACAGGTCCTTAATCGGGGTGATTGTCAATAGGCCTGTAACGTCCACCCCTCGGATATCAACAAGGCCAAGATTGAGCATGGTCCAGCGGAACTGCTGCCCTTTCGGGTAGGCCACAATCTTGTCTTTCACCTTGTTGTAGTAAACATCGGCGCTCAAACGCGCGTTGGCAAGGATCGACGATGTGGAGCTATGGTCATAAACCAGCCCGACATTGTATTGAGTCACCCTTTCGGGCTCGAGCTTGGAGTTGCCCATATCGGCATAGTAAAGATCGTTGAAAGTCGGCATTCTGAACGACTGTTTATAAAATGCCCGCACGGAAAAGTCTTTGTTGCGCAGCGGATTGCCGTTAATGAAAACCGCGGGCGAGAGCACCCGCTTGTCCGCCGGAGCCTGCTGCCCCCGGATAATGTCGTGTATAAAAGTGCCGAGAGCACTTGCCTGAATTTTCAAACGGGCAAAATCAAGCGCCGTGGCAGCCGATAAGTAATGTGAAAACCTTGTAGGCTTTACAAAACCATAAACGTCGGCGTCAAGATTATTCCACATGAAATCATAACTGACCGAAACATCCCAGAATGATGTGATTTCATATTCATTGGCCGATGAGAAATAGATTTCCTTCTGCCGGTATAGGTTATCGATTTTCACCTGCTTGTCATCGTTGTTCACGTAGTGAGTACGATAAAACGCATACTTGACGTTGTTGAGCGTCGTAAACCGCCCGAAATATCCGGTATATCGCCCCTGGGCAAACGAGTTCGTATCCCAGATGCGCTCCCCTCGGCGCCAAACATTATTGACTATCGCACCCGGAACACCTCGTTCTGAGTTATAATTATACGCCTTGAAGGTCCATGAGCCGGTGCGGAGTGTTCCGTGAGTGTTCAGTTCTATGCGCGTGGCATTTATGTCGCCGTTCTGACGTATGGCGGTAGTGTCATAGGCTAGCTCGCCGGCGGGATTCACGCGCCGGTAGCGGAACTTATATTTACCGCTCGAATTCACCCATTCGGCGCTCAACGACGCCGATACCCGTTCGGTCAACTTCAATTCCACAAGCGCCGACGGATTGAGCAAATCAAAAGAACCCGTGCGCAACGAAACTCTGGCGTGGTAATTCTCACCGCTCCGAAACACCGGGGTTCGTGTGCGCATGTAAATTGTACCTGCCGAGCCGAAATCCTTGGCCGGTTGAAGTATTTCGCTCTTCTGCCCGTTATATAGCGAAAGTGCCTCGATATTATCGAGCGAGAACTGCCCCAGATCAATCTGGCCGTTCTGGGCGTTACCAAGCTCGACGCCATCGTAAACTACTCCGGTGTGGTTCGTGCCCATGGAGCGGATATTAACGGTTTTGATACCCCCCACTCCGCCGTAATCCTTCACCTGCACGCCTGAAAAATAACGCAAGGCATCTGCTATACTGTTGCTGTTGAGCCGCTTCAGCTCCTCGCCCGAAAGCGTCTGCACGGGGATTACGTCGCGGCTCTTATGTTGCGCCGTGACCAGTACTTCCCGAAGAAGATATGTGGTGTCCTTTTGCTCCTTTGCCTCACCCAAACCCGGAATGAGGCAAAAAACAGCAATCGGAAGAAATAAACGATGTGACATATTTCAACTGATTTTGCGTTAAAAGAAAACCGCCGAAACGCCGGTTAAGGCATCTCAACGGGATAATAAGTAAATTCTCAAAATCAGTTGAACCGGAATGAACCCGGCACCACATACGCCCTGATGAAAAGGCTGCTGAAAATCTGACCCATAATCCCGTGGGCGCTTCCTGAATTTGAAACGGCAGGTCTTCTGACTTATCCCGGCTTCTACGCGCCTTCCCGGTCACTAACAACCAGTGGCAAGTTGCGTAAAGCCTTCTGCTCAACAATTACTTATCATTGAGCGGGAATTACAGCAGCGGGTACTGTTGAGGAATCTCACCTCATTCCCTTTTGATGCCCCTCAGTGCCTCCACTCCTGGATGGCAGGGCAACCATTTCAACCGCAAAGATACGAAAAAAATCTATACCATCAAAAATTTCAGAAAATTCGGTAAACCAGCGATACCGACAGCGTGCGCTGCTTGCCATTGCCGTTGAAGGTAGTAGTGGCCAGCCCGAGGTCGTATTCGGCCTTGACGCCGAAATGCCGGTAATTGACGTTCAACGCAAAAGCCAAACCGCCGTCATTTCGATGGCTGGGGCGGTAAGGGGGCGTCTCAGGGCTGACAATGTCAGAGCCGGAGAATGTTTCCACGCGCCCTTCGTAGGGGAAGCCTAATGTATTTGTGCCGCTCACTAACGCATGGCCACCCACACCGACAGCATAATAACCGCCCACTTCAGGCTTGATGCTGAAATGATTGCCGAGTTTGAAGTTATAGCCGACCATCAGGGGAATCTGCAGATAATTCATCTCTTTAAACTTAATGCTGTGAATATGGGAATAGCCATAGCCTACGTCGACCAACGAAATTGTCGCACCTTTGCGAATAAAGGCCAACCCGGACTCAAACGACACATTCTCGGCAAGCATCAACTCGGCGATTGCACCGGCCTTAAAACCGCTGCGTGCAGTAGCAGTAAACTCCTCTACGGCAAGGGTGTTATGAACATAACCGGCTTCGACGCCGAAGTTCCACTTCTGAGCCTGAGCGGGCACGATACTCGCTGCTGCAAGCGCTAAAACTATTAACTTTTTCATAAGCGATAAAAACAATTTGATTTAATGCTGCAAAGTTAATACTTGCCGGCAGAACGCACAATACCCAAAAGTGTATGAATCAATCTTGGCACGAATAGGCCTTTTAAATCAGCTTGTTATTAGTGGCGGCAACAATAGCCTCGGAGATATTCCTGACTTCGAGCATCTCGAATATCTGCTTGCGATACTTCTTGATAGTATCGGCCGACAAACACATCTTATCAGCAATTTCAGCCATAGTGTATCCCTGGGATGACAAGGTAATAACCTGACACTCAGCATCAGTCAGCTGCTTAACAGACTTTCTGACCCAACGGCGCGTGGTATAATTATAAGCGAAATAATCGGGAGAACCGATTTTGTGCATCTCAACATGACCGGAATCGGTATGCGCGGCCACCGATACTACACACAACGCCAGCCATATACGGCCATCGGAGGTCAATGCCAGCGGAGTCAACTTGTGGTTGATTAACACCGGCTTGCCGTCCCTTATGATTCTAAAGTCGTACTGGATGTACCAATCTCTTCTTTCTTCGACAGGGATAGTATTATAGAAAGCAAAACCGGATTTATTATTCTCTATCAGGAGCTTATGGTCCTCCTCGGGCACGCAATCCGAATAGAACGAATAGCCCATTTTAATGATTTCCTCGGGTTTTCGGCCGCAAAGAAACAAAGAATTGGGTGACACATATAGGAAATTGCGTCTGTAATAGTCTATAATATAGACGCTTTGGTAGGTCAGGCGGGAGAAGGCCTCGGCCGAACGGATATAATGGTCAACGACTCCATAGTCGAGCTCGGATTCGAGCTTGACGGCATTATCTTCGATAAAAAATTCCTTAATTGGATTTGGCATATTGGAGTTATTGGTCTAATTAGTCCGATTAGGCTAATTGGGCTAATTGGGTCGATATCAGAGAAAAAGGGAGAGCCGGACTCGGGGGGAGTCCGGCTCTGAGGGAAGGGGCGGTGACCTACTCTC
>CAMWSP010000019.1 GCA_947176935.1 uncultured Porphyromonadaceae bacterium
GAGGGAGGAAAATGGGGTGGGATTTCGGCGTTCGCGTTTTTTTTTGTAAATTTGCCGTCAATATATGTAAACTTTAATCATTATGGAATACAATCATAAGGATATTGAGGCCAAGTGGCAGCAGTATTGGAAAGACCGTGAGATATATAAAGTGAACGTTGACAGTTCGCGTCCGAAGTTTTATGTGCTGGATATGTTTCCTTATCCGTCGGGCGCGGGTCTGCACGTTGGTCATCCGTTAGGTTATATCGCTTCGGATATTTTTGCACGCTATAAGCGCCTGCAGGGTTTTAATGTTTTGCACCCTATGGGCTATGACGCTTATGGTTTGCCGGCGGAGCAATATGCCATCCAAACGGGTCAGCATCCGGAAAAGACTACGTCGGAGAATATTGCGCGCTATAGGTCGCAGCTTGACAAGATAGGCTTTTGCTATGATTGGAGCCGCGAGGTGCGCACTTGTGACCCGAAGTTTTATAAGTGGACGCAATGGGCGTTCCAGCAGATGTTTAATCATTATTATGACACTGCGGAGAACCGCGCCATGCCTATCGAGAAGCTGATTGCGCATTTCGAAGCCAACGGCTCGCAAGGGGTCAACGCGGCCCAGGGCAAGGAGCTGGATTTCACGGCTGAGCAGTGGAAGCAGATGACTGATAAGGAGAAGAGCGACACACTGATGAATTATCGCATAGCCTATCTGGGGCATACGATGGTTAACTGGTGTCCGAAGCTCGGCACTGTTCTGGCCAACGATGAGGTTAGCGAGGGCGTTTCGCTGCGCGGAGGTTATCCGGTTGAGCAGAAGCTGATGTATCAGTGGTGTCTGCGCGTGAGCGCATATGCTGAGCGCCTGCTGCGCGGCCTTGACGATATAGACTGGACCGATTCGCTGAAGGAAACGCAGCGCAACTGGATTGGCCGCAGCGAGGGCGCCGAGATGCGCTTCAAGGTTGCGGGCAGCGACGTTGAGCTGGAAATCTTCACCACGCGCGCCGACACTATTTTCGGTGTGACTTTCATGGTTCTGGCTCCCGAGAGTGCCTATGTCAGCCAGGTTACCACGCCGGAGCAGAAGCAGGCCGTTGAGGATTATCTCAATGAGGTTAAGCATAAGACCGAGCGCGAAAGAATGATTGATAAGAAGGTGACCGGCGTGTTTACCGGTTCGTATGCAATCAATCCGCTGACGGGCAAGGAAATACCCATTTGGGTGAGCGACTATGTGCTCGCCGGCTACGGCACCGGCGCCATTATGGCGGTTCCGGCCCATGACAGCCGCGACTATGCCTTTGCCCGCAAGTTTGACCTGCCGGTGATTCCGCTGATTGAGGGTGCCGACGTTTCGGAGCAGAGCTTCGACGCCAAGAGCGGCAAAATGATAAACTCCTGCGGCCCGGAACTGGATCTGAACGGATCGGAGGTGAAGGATGCGATTGCGCGCACCAAGCAGTTTATCAGCGAAAAAGGTATCGGCAAGGTTAAGGTGAACTACCGCCTGCGCGACGCCATTTTCTCGCGCCAGCGCTATTGGGGCGAACCGTTCCCGGTTTATTATAAGGATGGCATCCCCCACATGCTTCCTGCCAATCAGCTGCCGCTGCTGCTGCCCGAAATCGACCAGTATCTCCCAACCGAGAAGGGCGAGCCGCCGCTGGGTCGAGCCAAAAACTGGCAGACCCCCGAGGGCTATCCGCTGGAACTGAACACTATGCCCGGTTTTGCCGGCTCGAGCGCCTACTATCTGCGCTATATGGACCCGCACAACGAGGAAGCTCTCGTTTCGCCCGAAGCAAACGGCTACTGGCGCGACGTTGACCTCTATATCGGCGGCACCGAACATGCCACCGGCCACCTGATTTATTCCCGTTTCTGGAACAAATTCCTCTACGACCTGGGTAAGGTGGTGGCCGACGAACCGTTCCGCAAACTGGTGAACCAGGGCATGATTCAAGGCCGCTCAAACTTCGTTTACCGCATTAAAGACACCAATACTTTTGTGTCGGCCGGCTTGAAAGACCAATATGACGTTACGCCGATACATGTTGACGTGAACATTGTTAGCAACGACATTCTCGACACCGAGGCCTTCCGCCGCTGGCGTCCCGAGTTCAACACCGCCGAGTTCATTCTGGAAGATGGCAAATACGTTTGCGGCTGGGCGGTTGAAAAGATGTCGAAGTCGATGTTTAACGTGGTTAATCCCGACGATATAGTGGAACGCTACGGCGCCGACACGCTGCGATTGTATGAAATGTTCCTCGGTCCGCTCGAGCAGAGCAAGCCCTGGGATACGAACGGCATTGACGGCGTGAACCGCTTCCTGAAGAAGCTTTGGAAGCTCTATGCCGACGGCGTGAGCGACGATCCCGCATCGGCAGCCTCGCTGAAAACCATCCATACGCTCATCAAGAAGGTGACCTCCGATATTGAGCACTTCAGCTACAACACTTCGATAGCAGCCTTTATGATTTGCGTTAACGAGCTGACGGCGCAGAAGTGCAAATCGCGCGAGGTTCTGGAGCCGCTGGTAATCGTTCTGGCACCGTTCGCCCCCCACATCGCCGAAGAACTCTGGCACACGGCGCTGGGTCACGACACCACGGTGTGTGACGCCACATGGCCGGCCTACGACGAGGCTCATTTGGTTGAACAAGAGGTTACATACCCCGTCAGCTTCAACGGCAAGGCGCGCTTCAACCTGACTGTGCCCGCCGCCATGGGCAAGGATGATGTGATTGCCGCAGCTATGGCCAACGAAGGTGCCGCCAAATGGCTGGAGGGTAAGCAGATAGTCAAGACGATTTTCGTTCCCGGCAAAATCGTGAACATTGTTGTAAAATAAACAGCCTATAGCTTCCGTTAATATAACGTGATAGTATTTGCAACAAACAACCCACACAAGCTCAGCGAAGTAAGGCGGATGGTCGGCGATAGAATCGAAATCGGTTCTCTCGCCGACATAAACTGCCACGAAGATATACCCGAAACCGCCGCAACGATTCAGGGCAACGCCGAAATGAAGGCCCGCTACATAAGCGAGCGCTATGGAGTTGACTGTTTTGCCGACGACACCGGCCTGGAGGTCGATGCGCTGGGCGGCGAGCCGGGGGTCTACTCCGCGCGCTATGCCGGGCCGGCCTGCGACCCGAAGGCGAATATGGAAAAACTCTTGGCCGCGCTGGGCGACCGAACCGATCGTAAGGCCCGCTTCCGCACGGTTATCGCCCTGAGCCGCAACGGCGAAATCCGGTGCGTTGAGGGAGTGGTTGAAGGCCGGATAGCGTTCGAGTCATCCGGAACCGACGGCTTCGGCTACGACCCGATATTCGTGCCCGACGAAGCTGCCGGCCTGACCTTCGCCCAAATGTTGCCTGACGCAAAAAATGCCATATCGCATCGTGGTCGGGCAATCTCCAAACTCCTTGAAATCCTCTGAATTATGAAAAATCTCCTTATACTCCTCCTGACCATATGCACCGCTCTTGGCGCCCGCGCCCAGAGCTTTGTTGGCAACTGGGAGCTTTTTTCGAGTTTCTCGACGCCCACAAAGGTCATTGAAACGCCCGAGTATGTTTACACTCTGGCGGGCACATCGCTCAGCTCCATCGACAAGTCGACCGGCGAGCTGCAGGCGCTGAATGCGCTCAATCGCCTCAACGGCAACAAGGTGACCGGCATTTGGTATGACCGCGACAACAAATATCTGCTTGTTGCCTATGAAGACTACAATATCGACCTCGTTTACGACGGTGGCCGCACCATCAACGTGCCCGACCTGCGCGATGCCGCAATCACGCAGGACAAAACGGTGAACGACGCTGACTTTGCGCATGGCAAGGCATATGTAGGCCTCGCTTCGGGTCTGATTGTCATCGATGCCGACCATGGAGCAATCATTGAAAGCAACATCTGGAACAAGAATATATATAATGTGGCCGTTCTGGATGATTATCTGGTTGTGAACTGCCGTGGCGAGGGCTCGATGTCGTATGCCCCGGTCAAAGGGTCGCACCATGATTTCTCGATGTTCAAAACCGTTCCCGGCGGCTTCAATCCGCTGTCGGGCATGTGCAGGCTGAGCGGAACCATGATGCTGGCCGCGAATTATCAGAACCTGATTACATTTGACTTCAGCAAGGAAACGCCGGAGCGTAAGTTTATCAATACCAATAGCGTCAACACCTATGCCGCTCGGTCGGTCATACCTACGTCGAAAGGCATGATGTTTTTCGCGTCGAGCAACAAGCTCGTTTATGTTGATAACGACGCCACGGTGAGAATCAGCGATGCGTATCCCCAGCTGGCCGGCCATATTGTGGCCGACTGGAGCGCTGCGACCAAAGCTCCGTGGGCAGCCAATGCCGACGGTGTTGGTCAATACAGCGTGGCCGACAACGCTTTTGCCGTTGGCAAGGCCAAACCCAGGGGACCTTCCGGCACCAACACGGGGCGCCTGATTCAGGGCTCCGACGGCCGCATTCTGCTGAGCACCGCGGAGGTGCACCAGACCAAGGCGCTCTATAACCTGGCGATGAACAAACAGACCTATGTGGATTTATATGATCCGGCGTCGCGCACGTTCTCGGCGGTTCCCCAGAGTGCGCTTCTGACCTCGCTGCGCAGCTGCTGCCTGAATCCTCATAATCCCAATCAGGTGATTGCCGGTTTCCGCCAGCAGGGCGTCAGGGTAATTGATGCGACAACGGGTAAGTTTACCGTGCTGAACTCTCAGAATACTCCCATGCCCCCCACACTCTCTGACGCCACGGGTATTGCGGTTGATAAGGACGGCAATTTGTGGATAGTCATGAATGAGGATGTTCTCAGACTGATCAAGGCTCTGAAAGGCAGCTGGGAGGGTGAACCCGACCCGTCAAAGTGGAGCGTGTTGCAGATTAAATCAGTGTTGCCCAAGCATTCCACCCGTCTGGTTCTCGATGAGAACAAGGGCAACGTTATTGTGACCGGCAGCAGCCTTGCCGTTGTTAAGATGCCGGGAGCCAACGAGCTGCTCACTGCCACCACGAAGTATCAGGCCGTAGATTGCTCGGTCGACGAAGATGGCGCGAGCACCGGCGACCCCTATGTGTTCTCAATGCCGGTTGTTGATAAGAACGGCTGGATATGGGCGCCGCATAATCAGGGCGTTTTCGTGATTAAGAATTCCGACGATATGTTTAACCCGTCGTATCATCCGACGCGCCCGAAGGTCCCCCGCAACGACGGAACCAACCTTGCGGACTATCTGCTCTCGCAGGTGGATTGCCAGACGGTTGCCGTTGATGAAAACAACCAAAAGTGGATAGGCACGATTGGCTCCGGCCTTTATCGCGTTTCTGCAGCGGGCGATGAGATTCTTGAGCATATCACGGCCAATTCCTCGCAGTTGCCGTCAGACGATATTTTTGCTGTTCTGCCTTCGCGGACCAATAATGATGTTTATGTCGGAACCGCCGACGGCTTTGCGATTTATCACTCCGTGAGCGCTCCCGCAGCGTCGTCATACGATGAAGTGTATGCCTATCCCAACCCTGTTACGCCCGACTATACCGGCTATATCACCATTACCGGCCTGATGGAAAACTCGCTGGTCAAGATTGCCGATGCCGGCGGTAACCCTATTTTCGAAACCCGCAGCGAAGGCGGTATGTGCGTTTGGAATGGTTGCGACACCCGCGGCCACCGGGTGCGCAGTGGCGTGTATTTCGTTTTCGCCTCGCAGACCGCCGAAGGCGCGACCGGCGCGGCGGTTACCAAAATCATAGTTGTTAACTAAACGATAAACCGCGTGTCATCATCTCTTAAATATATCGACGAAAACGACAAGGCATACGGGCTTGCCGGCATGGCAATTTCGCTCCTGGCCTGGGATGCCGAAGAATGGCTTGAATCCATCAATATAGATGCCCCGGCCGATGCGGCCATGCAGATGTCGGCAGACTTTTATCTGACACTTGCTCCCAAAGTGAGCGCCAAGGCCCTTTGGGAACAAGCGTCGAAACGCTTTCAGCTCACCGCGGCCATGACTGTGGCCAATGTGGCCTGCCGCCAGATGACCCTTCATCACCACGCCTCTCTTAGCGGAGAGATTGATTCCGAACTCCGGTCGCTGCTGGCCGATGAGGGGGCCGAATTGTGTGGCTACGAATCCGATGAGGTGAGCCGCTTGTATGGCCGCGCGCTGGCGTATTGCTCGCGCCTGTTCAATCACTCGGGTGTTTGCCGGCTGGCCGATCAGCTTGCTGCCAGAATACTCGACGCCCGCACACTTGATGCCCCGGAAATCTTTACCATCCTCGCCCCGCTGAACCGAATGTGATTACCGAGAGATGGGAAAGGCGCATCTGGCATATATTGGTCCGTTAAAATTTCTGCTGATATTAGGCGTAGTTATAATTCACTCCAATATTGCCGGGGACGGAGCGCCTTTTGCCAACGCCGGACTTGAAATTGCGAGTTTCGTTTCCTCCCAGTTGGGAAAGGCCTTCGTGCCATCATTTTTTGTTATATCGGGCTATCTGTTCTTCTTGGGGGTTGAGCGCTTCAGCGCATCGCTCTATGCCGGGAAGTTGCGGAGCCGGTTCTTCACGTTGGTCATACCCTACGTGCTTTGGAACCTGATATGCGCGGCATTATTGTATTTTAAGTTCAAGGTGCTTAATTTTGAAAGCTATGGCGTTTATGGGGTTGACGGGTCGGTGGACTGGCGCCGGTTTATATTGGGATTTTGGAATTTTTACGACGGCTATCCCTTTGCTCCGGCTTTTTGGTTTATAAGGAATTTGATTTGTTTCGTAGTGTTGTCTCCGATAGCCTATTTCATAGGGCGGAAGTGGTGGCTTACTGTCGGAACGATAGTGGTGTGTATCATTTTCGATACCTGGCTATTTTGTATGGAATTCTTTATAATTGGGGCATCGCTTGCTTTGAATGGGTTTGACCTGCGGCGGTTGCGTCTGCCGGCGGCCGGTGTTTTATTGCCGGTTGCCGCGTATCTTGCCGGAGCGTATGCACTTCATATCGTGGTGGGTGGACGCTGGTTCCTGCCGGTTTATCTTGTTCTGACCCTGTCGGGCTTCATGGTGTTTCTGAATGCGGCGCTACGGCTGAATGGCATGGAGAACTCCCGCGTGGGCAATCTGCTGATTCAGTCAACGTTTTTCATCTATGCGTTCCATCAGTGTTTCTGCTCGATAGTGCGCAAGGCGTGGCTTGGCGTTGTAGGGGATTCCTCGACCGGAGCCGCGTTGGTTTCGTATGCCGGGAGTTTTCTGACGCAGGTTGCGATCTGCTTCGCGGTGTGGCTGATTATGCGGAGGCTTGCCCCCGGACTCCTAAGGGTCCTCACCGGTAACCGCTGAGGGTCGGGGTTAGGGTTTGACTTTCAGGAGGGTGGCGGAGGTGCCGGGGGTGGCGCGCACGGGGCCGTGGTCGGCGCTGATGAGCAGGGTGGTGCCTTCGGGGGCGGTTATGCCGTCGAGTGTGAGGGTTCCCTTCAGAACCATTATTATCTGGAATGTGTCGTTGGCCGGCAGGATGTCGAGCGGGCGGAAAACGGTGAGGGTTTCAACCTTGAATCGGTCAATGGGTTTGCTGACGGTTCGGCCGGCGTTGAATTTCAGCGAGCGGCGCGCTTTGTCGATGTGCAGTTCGCGGGGCCGGTCGTAGTCATAAACGCGATAGGTGAAGTCGCAGCTTTGCTGCACTTCCGCAACCAAGCATCCGGGGCCTAAGGCGTGGATGATGCCGGGAGCGATGTAGAAGTCCTGGCCCGGCGATACGTCGTGGTGCTCAACGAGCCCCAGGAGTTCGCTTCGCCCTTCGGCCTTGAGGTAGTCGCCAACGGTGACTCCCGGCTTGAAGCCGGCAATGAGCTGCGCGCCCGGCTCGCATTCGATAACGTGCCACATCTCGGCTTTGCCCTGCGAGGCCGATTCGAGTTCGCGCGCAATGCGGTCGTCGGGGTGAACCTGAAGCGACAGCCACTCTTTTGAGTCGAGAAATTTTATCAGCAAGGGGAATTCACCGGCATATTGCTCCATTATCCGGCGGCCCAAAAGATTTACACCATATTTTTCAATCAGATTTCTGAGCGTCAGCCCGTTGTCGGGGCCGCCGCAAACAACTGACTCCATGCCTTCAACGGCACTGAGCTCCCAGCTTTCGCCAATCGGTTCGTCTGACGGCGGCAGCCCTTTCATCTGGCGAATTCGCGTGCCGCCCCATGGCGTTGGCTTCAATATCGGTGTAAATGTGTAAATCATTGTGACCGCAAAGATAGGCAAATTTTTACGTTAAAAAAATTAAATTGGCTTTTTTCGTATCTTCCTCGGGTTTTTCTGCCTGTTTTTTCGCATTTTTTTCGTACTTTTGCGCTCATTATTACTATCATCTTCCAACATGGCAAACGATATTCGCAAGATTCAAACAGCTCTCATCTCCGTCTATCATAAAGACGGCCTCGATGAAATCCTCGCTCTGCTTGATGCTCAGGGCGTTAAGTTTCTCTCAACCGGTGGTACGCAGGCCTTTATCCAGGAACTCGGCTATGAGTGTCAGGCCGTTGAGGACCTGACCGGCTATCCCTCGATTCTCGGCGGTCGCGTCAAGACCCTCCACCCCAAAGTTTTCGGCGGCATACTCAACCGCCGGGAAAACGCCGGCGACCAGGAGCAGATTGCCCGCTACGAAATTCCTTCAATCGACCTCGTGATCGTTGACCTCTATCCCTTCGAAGCCACCGTGGCTTCCGGCGCTTCCGATGCAGACATCATCGAGAAAATCGACATAGGCGGCATTTCCCTTATCCGTGGCGCCGCCAAGAACTGGCGCGACGTGGTAATCGTTGCTTCCAAGGCGCAATATGCACCCCTGCGCGACATTCTCGCCTCTCAGGGCGCCCAGACCGACGCCGCCCAGCGCCGCTGGTTCGCCAAGGAGGCTTTTGCGGTCAGCTCGCAGTATGATTCCGCGATTTTCAACTATTTCGACTCGCAGGCCGAGGCTCCGTCGGCGCTCCGCGTGGCCGTTGACAGCAGCAAGCCCATGCGCTACGGCGAGAATCCCCACCAGAAGGGCTTCTTCTTCGGCAAGTTCGACGATATGTTCACCCAGCTCCACGGTAAGGAGATTTCCTACAACAACCTGCTCGACATCGACGCCGCAGTAAGCCTCATCGCCGACTTCAATGAGCCGACCTTTGCAGTGCTCAAACACAACAATGCCTGCGGCGTTGCTTCCCGCCCCACAATCGTTGAGGCCTGGCGCGACGCTCTGGCCGGTGACCCCGTGAGCGCTTTCGGTGGTGTGCTTATCACCAACGGCACGGTCGACGGCGAAGCCGCCAAGGAAATCAACACCATTTTCTTCGAGGTAATCATCGCTCCGGCCTATACCGACGAGGCTCTCGAAGTGCTCAAAACCAAGAAGAACCGCATAATCCTGGTTCAGAAAGCCGTTAACAACACAACCATCAGCTATCGCTCCTGCCTGAACGGCGCGCTGGTTCAGCAGCGCGACCTTCGCGTTGAAACGGCCGAGGACCTGACTCCCGCAACTCCCAAGCTCGTGGGCCCCGGCGAAGTCGAAGACCTGCTGTTCGCCAACAAAATCGTTAAGCACTCCAAATCGAACGCCATAGTTCTTGCCAAGAACCGTCAGCTTCTGGCTTCGGGCGTTGGTCAGACCTCGCGTGTCGATGCTCTCAAGCAGGCCATAGCCAAGGCCGGTTCCTTCAACTTCGACCTCAAGGGCGCCGTTATGGCTTCCGATGCGTTCTTCCCGTTTGCCGACTGCGTGGAAATAGCCCACGAGGCAGGCATTTCGGCCGTTATCCAGCCCGGCGGCTCGATCCGCGACCAGGAAACGGTTGACTACTGCGTTGCCCACGACATGGCCATGGTTCTTACCGGCATCCGTCACTTCAAACACTAATCCTCAACCTCTTAACTCAATTCCTTTATGGGTCTTTTCTCGTTAACAAAAGAGATTGCCATTGACCTCGGAACCGCCAACACCATCATTCTGCATAACGACAAAATCGTTATTGATGAGCCTTCCATCGTGGCAATCGAAAAAAATACAGGCAAGCCTATTGCCGTGGGCAAGGATGCTCACATGATGCAGGGTAAGGAAAACCCCAACATCCAGACCATCCGCCCGTTGCGCCAGGGTGTTATCGCCGACTTCAACGCCGCCGAAATGATGATTCGCGGTCTGGTGAAGAAATCGTCGGGCTCGCGCGGCTGGTTCTCCCCGTCGCTGCGCATGGTTGTGGGCATTCCTTCCGGTTCCACCGAAGTGCAGATTCGCGCCGTGCGCGACTCCAGCGAGCATGCCGGCGGCCGCGACGTTTACATGATTTACGAACCGATGGCCGCCGCCCTCGGTATCGGTCTTGACGTCGAAGCCCCGACCGGCAACATGATCGTTGACATAGGTGGTGGCACAACTGAAATCGCCGTAATCTCCCTGGGCGGCATCGTGACCAACAAATCCATCCAGATTGCCGGCGACGACCTGACCGAAGATATTATCGGCCACATGCGCCGCGCCCATAACCTGCGCGTTGGTGAACGCACTGCCGAGCAAATCAAAATCCACGTTGGCTCCGCCCTGACGGAACTTGAAAATCCGCCGGAGGACTACGTTGTTCACGGCCCCAACCACGTCACGGCCCTGCCCATGGAAGTCCCCGTTTCCTATCAGGAAATTGCCCACTGCCTTGAAAAATCAATCTCCAAGATTGAAACCGCAGTGCTCAACGCCCTGGAGCAGACGCCTCCCGAACTCTATGCCGACATCGTTAAGAACGGCATCTGGCTCGCCGGCGGCGGCGCAATGATTCGCGGCCTTGACAAGCGCCTGACCGACAAAATCGGCATCCAGTTCCACGTTGCTGACGATCCGCTGCTCTCAGTTGCCCGCGGCACCGCCGTAGCCCTCAAGAACGTCGACAAATTCTCCTTCCTTATCCGCTGATAAGTGCGAACTCTCGCCGACTTTTTCCTGCGCCATAGCGCATGGTTCATATTCCTGCTGCTGGCAGGGGTCAGCCTCACGATGCTGTTGCGGGGCAACCCCTACCGGCAAGCCGTTTTTATGACCTCCGCCGGCCGGGTCGCATCGTCGGTATATTCCGCAACCAACTCGGTTACGGGCTATTTCTATCTCCGCTCCATCAACGAAGACCTGCAGCAGCGTCTGGCCGACCTCGAGCTGGAGAATATTACCCTGCGCCGCCGCCTGCAGCGGGTCGACGAGCAGATTTTTGCCGACTCCGTGCCGCCGGATTCTGCCCTTGCCCCCTATGAATTCATAATCGCCCGCGTAATCAACAACTCCATTACGCGCCCCAACAACTTCATAACCCTCAATCGCGGCTCGCTCGACGGCATAGCTCCGGAAATGGGCGTTGTTGACCAGAACGGCATAGTCGGAATCGTAAACGTTGTTGGCCCCCACACCTCCCGCATCCTCTCCATGCTCAACTCGGAATTCCGCCTGAGCTGCAAGGTCAAGGGCTCCGACGCCTTCGGCTCCCTGGTATGGGACGGCCGTTCGCCGCGCCAGGCCCTGCTGCAGGAACTGCCACGCCACGTGGAATTCGTTATCGGCGACACCATCATCACTTCCGGCTATTCGGTAGTATTCCCCGAGGGCATTCCAGTGGGCACCGTGATAGAGCAGCTGCGCGACGCCGACGATAACTTCTACACTCTGCGCATCCAGTTGCTCACTGACTTTGCGCAGCTCTCCACCGTCCGCGTTATACGCAACTTCCTCAAAGACGAAATCGAGGCCACCGAAACCGACGCCGTCAACACCTCCGGCAAATTCTAATCCCCGGAGAGGGGGTTAGAGGGAGGCGATGTAGTCGGTGAGGGAGCGGTCGGGGGAGAGGCCTATTTTTTTGCGTAGGCGGTAGCGGGCCATTTCAACTGATTTGAAAGAGATGTTGATAAGCGGGGCTATTTCTTTGCTGGTCAGGCCCATTTTTATGTAGCAGCAAAGGCGTATGTCGGCCTGCGAGAGCTGCGGGTGGAGTTCGTGGAGCCGTTTGGTGTAGTCGCCGTAAACAACGTCGAAGTTGCGGTTGAAGGTGCTCCAGTCGTCATCGTGGCTGATGTTCTGTTCGATGGCTGTCTGGATGTGCGAGAGCTGTTTCTGCACTCCCGGGTCGAGCGATTTTTCGGCCTGTATGCGCGAAATTTTCGAGGCTATGTCGTGGAGAATCTCATTTTTGCGGATGAGGTTCATGGTTGCGCTGCTGAGTTCGTCGCTTTTGTGTTTAATGTCGATTTCGAGCTGTTCGGATTTGAGGGTGGCAATTTCGTAGTCTTTCCGTAGGGCGTCTTTTTCGGCTTGCTTGCGCATGGCGTCGAGTTTTTTATCGTTTTGGGTCTTTAGACGCTGCTCGGCGTTGCGTTTCCAGTTCTTGATGCGGAAAATGCCTTCGGTGATGCAGCCGATAATCAGGATTATGTAGATGATTTTAGCGGCGGTTGAGCGATACCACGGCGGAGTTATTTCGAACCGGAATTCGGTCCGGCCTTCGGCGCCGGTCTGCAGGTTGCGGCTGAGCAGATGGAGGGTGTATTTGCCTTCGGGCAGACGGGTGTATTCGCGCGATGATTCGGTTGAGGGGATGCTCCAGGTGTTGTCGTAGCCTTCGAGATAGGAACTATAGTGCGTGCCGTCGCTCGTGCGGAAGTCGGGGCAAGCGAAGTCGAAGTGGAGCGAGTTGAGGCTGAAGGGTAGGGTGAGGGCGGTTTTGGAGTCGTTGCCGGCGGCCGTTGCGCGGTAAACCAGCGAATCGCCGTTGGCGTAGATATAGCTGATAATCGGCTGGGAGCAGGAGAGCGTGTCGGTTTCGGCGTCGAGGTTGATGTCCCAGAATCCGTTTTGGTTGGCCATGAGCAGGTGGTTGTTTTCGAGCAAGTTGACGTGCTCGAAGCCGTTGACCAGCCCTTCGCTGATTGTTTTGGCCATGGCAATGTTTTTCGATGTGCCGTTGGTGGGATTGGCCAGCTCCAGGCCGGTTTTGTCAATGAGAATCATGTTGTTGCCGTTGATGTGGAGAGTGAGCGGGTCGCGGCCCTTGAATATGGCCGAGAGGTTGGGGTTCGGAACGAATCGCTGGCCCGACGGCTCAAGCGAGTAGAAGCCTGCCTCGTTTACAACGATAGGCTTGCCTTGATATATGGCCACGGAGTTATTGCGCGGTGAGGGCAGGCCGTTTTTTTCGGTGAAGAATCTGACGGAGTCGACCCTGCTGTTGTCGGTCGAAAGGCTTATGCGGTAGATTCCCTTGAGCCAGTGGCTGATCCATAGGGAATTGTTGCTATCGATGTCGAAGCGTCCCCTGACCGGCGGATAATCTTCGGGGAGTTTGGTGGCGACCCATTTGCCGTTGATTAGCTGCAGGGAGTGGAAGCCGTCGTAGCACGAGGCCATTGCCTGAGTCGTTGAGCCGCCGAGGGGGCGGATGCAGTAGGTGCCGGTCAGACCGTCGATTTTGTGGAATCCGTTGGCGTCGTGGGCATAAGCGCCGGCGTCGCAGCAAACAAAGAACGCATTATCTGAAATCGGAGTTATGGCCCATATCTGCCCCTGCAGCTCGCGGTGGAGCGGAATCGGCGTCGGGGCGGTCCGGAACGGATAGGCCGACGAAAAGAGCCCCTGGTTGGTGCCGAAATAGATTGTGTTTCCGGCGAGTAGCGACGTATAGCCGGCGCCGACGTTGTTTGACGTGCCTATCAAGTTGGTTATCGGCGAGTTATAGGTCGCGTAGTCCAGGCCGTTGTCGAGGCAGAGCCATATGTTGCCCGCCTTGTCGAATCCGGCGTTGAGAACAGTGTTGTTCTGCATGCCGCTCTCCTTATTTATATAGTTGGTTGTTCCGGCCAGGAAGTTTTTGACCACGGCGCCGCCAGTGACGGTTCCGAACAGGTAGTTGCGGCCGTTGCATGCCGCGCAAAACAGCTGGTTGTCTTTCAGGAACTCATTGATGTCGGAGTTCAGTGGTTCCGCCTTGTTGCCTTTGCAGAGGTAGAGGCCGCTGAGCTCGGTGGCGATGAGCAGTTGGTCGTCGAGGGGAAGTATGGCGCGGATTTTCTTGCCCGCCAGGGCCTGGGCCTCGGGCTCGGGCGCCAGGCCGGTGGGTGTGAGGCGCGAAATGTGGCCGTTGTCGGTGCCGATATAAATCTGTCCGTTGATATTTGCGGAGCTGGAAATGCGCTCCGGCGAAGCGACTGCGCGGGTCGATGAGCCATCGAAGCGGAGCATGATATTATCGCACTGGAACCAGACAATGCCGTCGCTGATTAGAATGTTCCAGACCTCGGTGAACGATGCTTTTGCGGGGTTAATCAGGGTTTTGAGCAGCGAAACATAGCTGAGAAGGCCGCTTTTGGGGTCGGTTGCGAAATAGCCGAACTCCTCGGTGCCGCCGCAGTAGATTCGGTCGGTCGAGGGGTCGTAGAGCAGCGAGCGCACGGTGGTTTCGTTGGGCAGGGGGTATTTTTGCCAGCGTTCGCCGTCGCAGGTAATCATTCCGTCGCGGTTGCCGATGTAGAGCCGGCCCAGGGCGTCGTGGGTCACGGCCCAGTTCTGCGGCCCGCCGGAATAGGCATTGCGGGTGAAGTTGCGGACCTGAACGAATCCGGCGGCCAGTGTTGTGATGGGTGCCGAAGCGAATGCCGCGAGGAAAAATATGAATAATTTGAGGATAGAACGCATGGTTTTGGATTTTCGGTTGAAATTCGCAGCAAATATGCAAAAAAATTCAATGTAGGGGTGTATGGTAGAATATGTTATATAACATAGTTTTTATAATACGTTGTTTAATAGCTTGATACAAAAGGCGGTTGTGGTGTTGTAGGGGTAGATTTCAGGTGATGTAGAGTTCGTGTAGGGGCAAAATATTTGCATATTATACGGTTGTGTGATAAATTTGCGGCGTCAAATTGCAATAATTAACCCATTCATTATCCATGAATAAAGCAATAATTACACTTTTGTTTGCCTTGATAGGGCTGGGCGCCTGGGCTCAGACGTTCACGGTAACGGGCACGGTAACCTCGTCGGACGATGGTGAACCGCTGGCCGGCGCGACCATTAAAGTCAGAGGCAAATCCACAGCGACCGCCGCAGATATTGACGGTCATTATACTATTACGGTGTCCGGCAAGGAAGCCGTTCTCGATTTCAGTTATGTCGGCTACACGCCCGCCGAGCGCAAGGTTAAGCAAGGCGGTGTGGTTGACGTTGTTATGTCGCCCGACTCCGGTATGCTCGACGAAGTGGTGGTTATCGGCTACGGTGCCGTTAAGAAAAGTGACCTCACCGGTTCGGTTTCGAGCGTGAATGCCGATAAACTCACAAAGACACCCGCCGCATCGCTGTCGAATGCCCTTCAGGGTCAGGTTGCAGGCGTAACGGTTAACTCGCTGACCGGTCGCCCCGGTGCCAGCGCTGAGGTTCGCATACGCGGCGTGGGAACAATCAACGGTGCTTCACCTATATATGTTGTTGACGGTGTGATTGCTGATGATATTGACTTCCTTTCGCCCAACGACATCGAACACATTGAAGTTCTGAAAGATGCCTCCGCTACCGCCATCTATGGCGCGCGCGGTGCCAACGGCGTTATCATAGTGACTACCAAGGCGGGAGGCTTCTCGACTCCTACCCACATCAGCTTCAATGGCTATGTGGGTGTTCAGCAGCGCTGGAAGAAGCTTGACGTAATGAATGCCAAGGATTATGCCGACACCTACCTGGCAATCAACGGCAACGCCGCGATGAAGAAATATTATGACCAGCAGGGACTTAATGGGTTCCTTTATATGTTTCAGCAGTTGCGCAGTTCTGAGTTTCATGCCATGCCGCAGGTGAGCAGCCAGCCGAACGGCTTTGACTACACCACAGTCGACACCGACTGGCAGGACGAAGTGTTCCGTAACGGTCTGATTCAGAACTATCATCTTTCGATTGACGGCGGTTCCGACAAGGTGAGCTACTCCATGTCGGGCAGCTGGTTTGGCCAGGAAGGTATCATTATTGGTTCAGATTACACGCGTTTTACAGGTAGAATTAACACCACTTTTAAGGCATTTCCGTGGCTAAAAGTGGGCGAAAACATCAGTTTTATGTCCTCAGTGGCCAAAAATGCGTACGAAAGCGGCGACAACTCCATCAGTGCTGGCGCGAGCATCATCTCGGCAGCCTTCGCCATGGCGCCGTGGGATCCCGTGCGCTACCCGGAAGGTACCTTCAACTCCAAGGGCGAATCGCTGGCCGGAGGACTGTCGGCCGGTTCGATGTTCAAGAACGTGACCAACCCTTATTCGATGGTTGAGTATTCGCACCCGAAGGTCAACAGCGACCGTTTGGTGGGTAATGTGTTCTTCGAACTGCTGCCCGTGCGCCATCTGACCTTCCGCAGCACCTACAGCTTCGACTACCGCCTGACCCGCGACCGCAGTTTCGGCGACTCCTATGTGGTTTCGGCCTACGACAAGCGCACCGACAACTTCCTTTCGTCGTCGATGGCCCGCTCCTACTACTGGAACAACGACAACATTCTGACCTACGACAACAAGTTCGGCCGCCACAGCCTGACCGCCATGGCCGGTTTCACCGTTGAGGAATATAACTACTACTCCATCGGCGGTTCCGGCTCGACGATTCTGAATCCGGTTGAACGCAACTGGTATCTCTCGCAGGTTACCGACAACTTCAGCCGCCCCGGCGACGGCGTTGCCCGCAACCGCCGCCAGTCGTGGCTCGGCCGCGTGAACTACGCGTTCGACAACCGCTACCTCCTGACCGTTAACTTCCGCGCCGACGGTTCGAGCAAATTCTCCGAAAACCGCTGGGGCTACTTCCCCTCGTTCGCGCTGGCCTGGAAAATGAACAACGAAGCCTGGCTGCGCAACGTGACGGCGCTCAACGACCTCAAGCTTCGCTTCGGCTGGGGTAAGGTCGGCAACGACAATATCGGCAACGATGCCTTCCTGCTGAAGATGTTCAACACCGGCCCGACATTCGTTGACTACGTTTTAGGCGCCGACCAGCAGCTGGCCAACGGTGCGGCAGTGCTCACCTGGATTAACCAGGGCGGCCACTGGGAAAACACCGAGCAGTGGAGCGCCGGCGTGGACTTCCGCTTCTGGAACGGCCTGCTCTCCGGTTCGCTCGACGGCTTTATCCGCGACACCAACGACATGCTCATGTCGGTCAACGCTCCCGCACAGGTCGGCAACCGCTATGCCGGCATGGCCAACGTTGGCAAGGTGCGCAACAAAGGCATTGAAATCCAGCTCGACCACTCCAAGCAGGTGACCAAGGATTTCCGCTATTCAATCGGCGGCAACGTTTCGTTCATCCACAACGAACTGGTTGCGCTCAACGGCGGCTCGCGCATTCCCACCAACTATCAGAACGTTCAGGTGGTGGACCAGGGCTATCCGCTCTATTACTACTGGGGCTATCAGTATGAGGGCATTTACCGTTCCGACGAGGAAGTGCTCGAATATCTGCCCGGCTACGACGCCAAGAGCTCTCCCTTCCACGCCGGCGACGCCAAATATCGCGATAACAACGGCGACGGCGTTATCGACGACAAAGACCGCGTTGACCTCGGTTCGTCCATTCCCAAGGTGAACTACGGCATCAACATCGGCGCCTGGTATAAGGGCTTCGATCTGCAGCTGTTCTTCCAGGGCACCGCGGGCTCGAAAATCTACAACCAGATGCGCGAACGCCTCGAGAGCGACGGCTCCACGAGCATCCTCTCGCCCGTCATGGCCGATGCCTGGACCGCCGACAACCCCGACGGTTCGATACCCAACCCCCGCAACTCGGTTAACTTCTACGCTTCGGACCGCTTCCTTGAAAAGGGTGACTACTTCCGCCTGAAAAACGTTCAGCTCGGCTATTCGCTGCCCAAAAAGGTGTTCGGCAAGAGCGGATTTGAAAGCTGCCGCTTCTACGTTCAGTGCTCCAACGTTTTCACCGCCACCAAATATTCCGGTTTCGACCCCGAAGTGAGCAGCGGTGTTGACTACGGCAACTATCCGCAGAGCCGCACATTCCTTTTCGGTGTTAACATAACCTACTAATCAGCCAACGAAACATATGAAAATCTCGAATATATTCAAAGTTTGCGCACCGGCCGCGCTGCTGCTCACCGCCTGCAACAGCTGGCTTGCCGAGCCGACTCCGGGCGTTACCCAGCTCGATGAATTCTTCACCAGCGGCGCCGCCTGCGAGCAGGTTGTGAACGGCTGCTACTCGCCTCTGGCGTGGGAATTCAACCAGACCTACTTCAGCGAATGGTTTATCGGCGACATCGCTTCCGACGATGCCCTCAAGGGGGGCCAGAACAAGGCAGACGGTTCCGACGCCTACGATATAGACAACTTCAAGACCAACGCCAACAACAAGATACTGCTCAACTACTACCGCGCCAAGTTCATGGGCATCAGCCGCTGCAACCTGGCCATTCAGGAAATCGCCAAATATGAGCCCGACACCACCCTGACCGTTGAGCAGCGCGACCGCATGATAGGCGAGGCCCGTTTTCTGCGCGGCTTTTACTACTTCCAGCTCGTAAGGGTGTTCGGCGGTGTGCCGCTGACGCAGGAGGTTCTCGATTCCGAAACCAAATGGAGAGGGCCGCGCGCATCGGAGGCTGACATTTACGAAGCTATAGTCGCCGACCTCGAGGCCGCCGAGAAGACTCTCTGGGCCAAGAGCAAATATGCGCCCGAAGATCTGGGCCGCGCCACCCGCGGTGCAGCCCGCGCCATGCTCTGCAAGGTGAACCTCTACCGCAAGAACTACGAAGAAGCCTATAAATGGGGCAAAAAGTTCGTTGACGAAGAATATAACGCCGGCGAGTACTCGCTGTTTGCCGACTATGGTCAGAACTTCACCCTCAGCGGCGAAAACGGCAGCGAGAGCGTTTTTGAAATCCAGTATATGGCTGACCCGACCAGCGACTACGGCGAAGGCTTCGGCTTTACGCGCGGCACCTTCGGCGCCATTCTCACCCGTCCGCGCCTGGACAGCATGGGCGCCAACAAGGGCTGGGGCTGGAACCACCCCACTCAGAACCTCTACGACGAGTTCGAGCAGGGCGACCCGCGCCTGGCGCTGACCATCGGCGTGCCCAACGCGTCCGAGGCAAGCAGCGTTGAAGTGAACTATCTCGGCTCGCCTTACTATAACCTGAAGGTGTGCCAGTCGGAAAACAATACTTTCCCCGCTCTGGACCACGACAGCCGCGGCCCGCTGAACTACCGCCTGGTTCGCGCCTCTGACGTTCTGCTCCTCTTTGCCGAAGCGGCTCTGGAGAGCGGCAAGAGCGAAACCGAGGCCAAATGGGCCCTGGAGCAGGTGCGCAACCGCGCCCGCATGATGGTCAACGCAACCGTTCTGCCCGAATTCCCGAACTATCTCGGCTATGCCGACAACACCGAATCGCTGCGCAAGGCCATCCGCCACGAACGCCGCGTAGAGCTCGCCATGGAAGGCCACCGCTGGTTCGACCTGGTTCGCTGGGGAGTAGCCGCCGAGGTTATGGACAAGGATAACGGCAGCTACGGCAAAAGCGAGTCGGCCGAAGCCCGCGCCGAAATGGCATCGTTCATCAAGGGCAAACACGAGCTCTTCCCGATTCCGTCGGAAGAAATCGCGCTGAACCCCATGGAGCAGAATCCCGGATATTGATTACATAAAAACCTTAAAATTATAACCAATTATTAGATTCATTATGAAAAAATTTACTCTCATCGCTGCAGCCGCCTTCATGGCAATAGCCGCAAAATCGCATTAAAACAGAGAACCCTGAACTGAAAACGTTCTGACAAAGAAGC
>CAMWSP010000020.1 GCA_947176935.1 uncultured Porphyromonadaceae bacterium
ATGATGGCCACCGGCGACGGCGGTGGCAAGAATTTCGCCACTTCGAACCTTACTGATGCCACCGCCACTGTCGATGCTCCGACCTATAAGGAATATTCGGAAAAATACCTTACCGACCATTTCAAGAAGTGGGCCGCGCGAGGCGAATTCGAAACGACCGAAAAATACATGGAGCGTGTGAACCCCACATCCATCGAAGCCGAACGGAAGCGGCTCGAACGCGAATCGGCCGAAACTTATCTGACCACCTATGGCGGCAATCTGCGGCTTAACAATCTGTCGCTGATGCCCTATGACCCGCAGAACGAGGTGTTCCGAATCAACTCGAACTATGGCCCGATAATTATTCAGGTACCTCTGAAAAACAACGAAGCCGAGAGCTTCAAGGCCGTGTTTGAGGCAATCGACATGCGCGCCCCGCAATATTATATTGATGAAGATGGCGTTAAAATCGCGTCGGTAACGGTCGTTACCCCCGGCGGCCAGAGCTATAAATATGACAACGACAAGGCTTTGGCCTACCATGAGCCGCCGCGCGTCAACTTTGATTATGCCGCTATTTTCTCCGACTCAAGGCCTCAGGGTGCGAATCCGGCTCAGGGCGGAAGCGACGTTATCCGCGTAAGGCGCAAGAGCGACGTCGACGAGCGTATTCCCCAAAACAGCAAAGTCGCCGGGAACCGCGTGGCGCTCATCATAGCCAACGAGAACTATGCCAACGCCGCAAATGTGCCTTCGGCCTATAACGACGGCGAAGCCGTGAAGGAGTATTGCCACAAAGTTCTGGGAATGCCCGAGAACAACATCATTTATCTGAGCGATGCCACGCTTGCGCCAATCTACGGCGCCCTGCGCAACCTTAAAAACCGCGTCGACGCGCTCGACGGCCGGGCCGAGGTGTTCGTTTACTATGCCGGCCATGGTTTCCCCGACGAGCAGACCAAGAGCGCCTTCATCCTGCCTGTCGACGGCTATGCCACTGCTCCCGAAACCTGCCTGGAGCTGTCGAAGGTTTATGATGACCTGGGCAAGATGAATGCGGCGAGCGTTATGGTTTTCCTCGACGCCTGCTTCAGCGGCGCCGAGCGCGGCTCTTCCGACGCCATGTTGGTCAAGGATGGCCGAACCGTGGTTATCAAACCCAAGGCATCGGCGCCGAAGGGCAACATGATGATTCTGACCGCCACTTCCGACAAGGAAACCGCTTTGCCCTATGCCGAAAAGAACCACGGCCTCTTTACCTACTATCTGCTCAAACACCTGCAGGAAACCAAAGGTAACACCACTCCCAAGGAGCTTAGCGACTATGTTATCGCCAACGTTAAGCGCCAGAGCAACTTTATTAACTCCAAGCCGCAAACGCCCACTGTTAGCCTGTCGGGCAACATGTCGCAGCTTTGGTCAACCATGAAGCTGCGCCCATGAAGCCGCTCAGGGTTGCCATATTGCTGCTGGCGGCAGTTTTTGCCGCACTTCCCGTTCGGGCGGATAAGACTCTGACCGGCCGCGCGGTTTACTATGGCGAGGAAAACGACTCGCGCGCGTCGGCCAAGCGCAAGGCGCTGTAAATGGCGCGCAGCAGCGCGCTGGCCCGCGAGTTCGGCACGGTGCTGACCCAAATAAACATTCAGCGCGACGAGAGCGCCAACGGCAATGAAACCAACTATTTTGCCAGCCTGTCGGAGTCGGAGGTCAAAGGCGAATGGCTGGGCGACATCGGCGAGCCGAAGTTCACGTTCGAAACCACGCCCGACGGCCTATACGTTGTGAGCTGCACGGTGACAATCAAGGCGCGTGCCCTCTCCAACAAGGCGCCGGACTTCTACGCCATGCCGCTCCGCAACGGCTACACCGAGCAATATGAGTCGACCGACTTCCGGTCGGGCGATGACCTGTTCCTGAAATTCTCTGCGCCGGTGAGCGGCTATCTGGCCGCCTATCTGGTTTCGGGCGATGAAGTCCTGACCCTGCTGCCTTATCTATCGTCGACAAGCGGAAAATGCGCCGTGCGGGCCAACCGCGACTATGTGTTCTTTTCCGCTGCCAAAGGCGAAACCGTGTTCGGTACCCCCGACGAGTATAGCCTGGTCATCGATCAGCCGGTGGAGCACAACGAGCTTTATGTCCTTTTCTCGCCCAACGAATTCTCGAAGGCACTCGACCGCGACAACGGCTCCGATCACCCCAGGGTGCAGACCTCGGAGGCATTCATGAAATGGCTCGCCAAGGTGCGCCGCGCCGACGATGAAATGGGCGTTAAGAAATTCAACCTCGTGATTACACAAAAATGAAATTTTGTTACCAAAAAATGAGATTTTAATACAATAATTATTCAAAAATTACCAAAAAAATTATGAAAAAGTTCATCATCGCCATGCTGGCCATTTGCCTGTCTTTCAGTGCTGTAAATGCCGAACTCTCTAAGAAACAGCAAAAACAGATCAACAAGGAAGTGAAAGCCAAAATGAAGGAATACAACAAGGAAGGCTGGAAACTTTTCGGTACCTCGCGCACCATGGAATCCGCTCTTACAAAGCACATTGAGAAGCTCGAAACCCTCGGCGACGACGCTTTCGAGCAGCCCGGCATCGCGGTTAATTTCAAGTCGAAGAGCGTTGGCCATCAGCAGGCTGTCAATAACGCATGCCTCGAATACGCCGGCAAGGCCGGTTCGTCGGTGCGCGGCAACATAACCGCCGACCTCAAGGCCAACGGCGTTGACGTCGACGATGAATTCGAACACTTCTACGCTGCCTATCAGCGTCTGGTTGAGCGCGAAATCCAGAACGAAATGGAAGAGAGCTATTCTGTTATCAAGGACCTCGGCAACGGCACCTATGAGATGCAGGTGTTCTTCATCGTTAACGAAAGCGGCGCTGCCAAAGCCCGCGAGCGTGCAGCCAAGGCCGCTATGAAAGACAGCGAAATTGCCCAGAAGCACGCTTCGACCATTTCCGACTACGTTCGCAAAGCTTTTGAACGCTGATTAAACTCCTGATTTCCCGAAAATACGATGAAAATTCAACACACACTCCCTGCAATTCTGTTGGTAGTGGTGGCTGCGGCGGCTCAGACCGTCGCGGCCGCTCCGCCCAACGAGTCTTACAATCAGTTCCGCCAGAGCATACTTCAGGACTTTCAGGTGTTCCGTCAGGGAGTTATGAACGATTATTCGCGTTTTCTGGATTCCACATGGGCCGAATTCGAGCGCTTCAAAGGCGAATCGCGCTCGGCTGCTCCTAAGCCTAAAACCGCTCCGATTCATCGCGAAGCCGACGGCGATGACCAGCCGGTTGTTCTACCCGAACCGACGGTTGACATCGCCGACGCTCCGGCCCCGCAGCCGATAGATATTCCCGATTCGCCGCACGCCCGCGAGCCGAAAAGCACCCGCGCGTTTGAGTTCTACGGCCTGCCGCTCGAAATCGGCCGCTGCGACGTTATTCTCAACCATCGCCTGACCAACAGCGGCGCGTTTGCCAATCAGTGGCGCACGCTGCTTTCCGACCCGACGGCAACCGACCTTGCGCGCCGCCTCGGAATGCTGGCTGATGAATTGGGCCTGAACGACTATCTGACGTTCGACCTTGTGCGCAAATACGTTCAGCAGGCTTATCCGTCAGTTCATTCAACCTCGCGCGCGGCGCTGGTCCACTTCATAATGACCTCGCTGGGCTTCGATGCTCGCATAGCTACCGGTGGCGGCGAGGGCGTTCTGCTTCTGCCGACTCTGCAGACCATCTACGGGCGTCCGTATATGAAAATCGGCGACCGGAAGTTCTATGTGTTCTCCGAAACCGACAATGTCGATACTTCCGGCTCCATCTCAACCTGCGTTCTCCCGGCCGACGCGCAGACCGGCCGCGCAATCGACATGCGCATAACCTCGCCCCTGAATCTGCCGCGCAAGGCCCGGCCGTTCAGCCTGGCCTATGGCGACATCAGCCTCAGTGGCGAACTCAACGAGAATATCTATCCGATGCTCTACCGCTATCCGCAAACGGACATGGCGGTCTATGCCGGCTCGGTGCTCGACCCGACGCTGCGTGCGTCGCTCGTTGACCAGCTCAAAAGCCAGCTCGACGGCAAAGGTCGGCTCGAGGCCGTTGATGCTCTGCTGGAGTTCACCCAGAACGCCATCGATTATGCCACCGACGAAGCCTCCCACGGCTTTGAAAAACCATACTTCCTCGAAGAGTGGCTCTATTATCCGCTCAACGACTGCGAGGACCGCGCAACGTTCTACACCTATATGCTCTGGAACGCGCTCGGAGTCGAATGCCAGATGATAACATATCCCGGCCACGAAAGCGCATCGGTTTGCATGGATGAGCCCCTGACCGGCGATTCATATAACTATAAGGGCCGGACATTCTTCATATCCGACCCCACATATCTTGGCGCCAAAACCGGCCAGTGTATGCCCAATTTTATTGACTTAGCGCCCGAAATTGAGTATCACTACGGGCGTTAATTACCCCTTCAGCGCCAGGAAAAGGCGGTGAACCGGCAGGCCCATAACGTTATAAAACGAGCCCCTGATGCCTTTAACCGCCGCTGCGCCAATCCATTCCTGAATGCCGTAGGCGCCTGCCTTGTCAAAGGGTTTGTAGTTATCTATGTAGTAGTTGATTTCGTCGTCGCTCAGCGGGTCGAAGTCAACTTCCGTTATGTCCGTAAACGTTTCGAGCGAGCCGTCGGGCCGACCTATGCTCACTCCGGTGATTACGCGGTGGGTGCGCCCGGCCAGATTGCGGAGAATGCGGCGCGCGTCTGCCGCATCTGCCGGTTTGCCGATGACTTTATTGTCGAGAACAACAACTGTGTCTGCCGTAATTAGCACTTCGTCGGCGGCCAAATCGGCCATATAAGGCTCGGCCTTCAGGCGCGACAGGTAGGCCGGAACCTGATCGGCTGGCATGGTGGGGGGCACCGTTTCATCGACGGAGCGGGAGGTGTCGACCCGGAACTCAACGTTGAGCATCGCCAGCAGCTCCCTGCGCCGCGGCGACCCGCTGGCTAAAACGTAGCGCTTACCATCCATAGGCGGTGTCGTTATGGAGCCACTGACCCTGGGCCCGCATGGTCTGTTCAATCAGGTCGCGGGCAATGCCGTGGCCGCCGCAAATGGGCGAAACGTATCCCGCAGCCTCTTTTGCATCGGCCGATGCGTCGGCAGGCGCTATGCTCAGCCCCGCGCGGCGCATGCAGAGCAGGTCGGGCACATCGTCGCCGCAATAGGCAACCTCGCTGAAATCTAAGCCGTTGTCGGCAACCCATTTTTCAAAAATCGGCAGCTTGTTGCCCGCTTTTAGAAAAATATCCTTGATGCCGAGCAGGGAGTAGCGGCGATAAACCGTTTCGGTGTCGGCGCCTGTGAGAATGCAGATTTTATAGCCGTGTTTCACCGCCAGCTGCATGGCGTAGCCGTCTTTAACGTTGGCCATGCGTGCCGGGGCGCCGTCGGCCTCGATAGGAACCACGTTGGGCGACAAAACGCCGTCAACGTCGAAAACAAACGCCTTCAGGCGCGATAAATCGTAGGGAATCATAACTGTATTTCCGGGTGGAATTGTTGGAGCATTTTGTTTGAAATAAAGCGGTAAACGTCGGCTATGTCGGCCGGCAGGGCGTTGATATGCTTGCGCATGGTCAGCAGGTCGCCGCGCTTGGCCGGGCCGGTCATTGCCTGCGCCGGGCTCATTTCCAGGGCGCGGGCCGCGGTCAGGTCAATCAGCGGGCGGAGCATGTCGAAACTCAGCCCGGCGCGCGTTGTCAGCTCCTCTGAGAGCGACCATAAATACATTGCCATATTGCAGCATATAACGGCCGCCGCATGCAGCCGCCGCCGCGACTCGGAATCGAGCCGGGCAACCGAGGGCGACATCAGCCGCGCCAGCTCCTCGGCCAGCGGGTCGCCCTCAACCAGCATCGGAACCTTCACCCAATCTGTTTCGCGCCCTTTGAGCATGGTTTGCAGCGGATAGAGAATGCCGTGGCGCGGAAACTTCTCCGGGTCGAAAACGTCGATGCCCACCGAGCCGGCCGTGTGGAGCCACACCGCGCTGCCTGCGTCGGACACTTGGTCCAATATCGGGGCGATGGCGTCGTCGCTCACGGCAACAATCACCGCATCGACCGCATCCGCGTCAAGCTCTGCAACCGGAGTGCCCGAACGCGAACACATCTGCACCACCTCCACTCCGCACCTGCGCAGGCGCTCGGCAAAGTTGGTGGCCACGTTGCCCCGGCCAATAAAACTTACGCGCATCAGAACTTACCGATATGAACGTTCTCCCAGCGGAGCTTCTCAACGTTTTGCGGCTGGCGCTCCTCGTCGGGATATCCAAAAGTCAGAATGCAGAGCGGCTGCACTTGTTCGGGCATGCCCAGCAGTTCGCCAACGATCTCCTCCGCCGGAGTGCCGTCCTCCGCCAGGCGCCCGTTAACCTCAATCCAGCACGAACCGATGCCCAGCTCTCTGGCCTGCAGCATCATGTAAGCCGCCGCTATCGAAGCATCCTCAATCCAGGTGGCCGACTCCGTCACGTCGCAGGCAACCACTATTGCCAGCTTGCAGCGGCCAACGGGCAGCGCCCCCGAACTCTTACACTGGCTCAGACGCTCGAGCATGTCGGGCTCCTCCACGGCAATAAAATGCCAGGCGCGGCAATTCTTGCCCGTGGGCGAGAGCAGGCCGGCTTCCAGAATCGTTTTCACATCGTCGGCGGGCAGCGCCTGGTCGGTATATTTCCTGATAGAGCGACGCTCGATCAGAAGTTGATGAAAATCAGTCATAATGCAAAAATAGTAATAAACACAGCGCAAAGATACAAAAAAAAATTCGTTTCCAATTCTTTCCCATCCTTTCATGTAGCATTATGCATCTTTCCTTCACTTCAACGTTATGTAATTCCGAAAGTAGGAGATAAACAGCGTTAATTTTGTTTATCTCCTACTCAATACGAAATGTTATGATCAGCATATTTTAAATGCCAATCTCATTGATGGAGTCTATTCTCTAAGAGATAGATTATTATCGGCTACGCTTAGGCCGATTATCTTACGCTCAGTTGGAATGTTTATAATTGTAAATCTACCATGTGCAGTATTGATTATCTCTGGCGTAGCAGTTGGCATAGTTTTTGAAACGGCATCCGGATTTATAATTGAATTTACTCTATCATTCATTGACATTTGCTCACTCCATTTCGGTTTATCGAAATGCCAAAGGTATGATTTATCGAGCAATGACGAGTCGGCGGGTGCCCAAACCTTAGAACACCCGTTCACGGCATAAAATGGTCCGCTTCCAAATAAATATTCAGGTTTAAAATATTTCTCCGGCTCCTTTATTATAGACTCATCTTCAGGAGTTATCAAAACCAAACGATTAGGATTATTAGCATATATATTTTCAACCAAAGGATAAAAGCGGAAATTATCCATTGGATGTCTCAACCATGGAGATACAATAGGATTCTCACATTCTCTGGTGTAATTAACAGCTAAACCATCAGGCGAAGTGGCGTAACGTTCCATTGCCTCTCGTTCACTTTTATTTTGTCGGAACTCGTAAATACTAATAACCCCTACATGCACACAGACAATAATCATTAGAATTCCTGTAAGATTATTTCTTCGCCCTGTAAATATTGGTTTACATAAACTCATAAACATCAATATTGAAAGCAGTTCAATTCCGGTAAACGATTGTGAAACCGTATGAACAAAGCAAATAAACAAGAGGGCTAATATCCAAGTTATTATTAATAGTCTATTGTGTTGTACGAAATTTTGATAATCGACTTTACGTTTAATTCTAAAGTACAATAGAGCTATCAAGAAAATATAAACACATTTTAATCTGGGCAGGGCTAACAAGAACTCCAGAATTAAATGCTCGATTCTTTGATCAGATTCAGTGCGGTGCAAACGCAAAAAATTACCTGGAGCCATAAACATAATCAATGTCCCTAACCAATATCCTGCGACAATCCACACTTGTGCTCCTCGTAGCTCCTTAATATTAAATATATAATACAAAAAGAAGCTTCCCGACAAAGCCAGGCAATATGCCTCATGCGACCAACCTGCGATAAACGAAATCAACCCTATGGCAAGACATAAAATCAACGAATATTGTTTGTTATGATTCCTCACATATCGCCATATCGCCAGCACTATCAATAGGCCTGTCATTGGCCATAAATAATTGCACGCAAGATTGATAGATGATAATATGTATAGTGACCACGGAAGAAGATAAACCATCCCAATGGCTGTGCACAGCCATGGACTCAGCGCTGTTGTCATCTTTCTTTTGCCAACGGAAATAGAGACTATAAGTGTTATTGTTAACAATAGCACAAATGTATTGACCACATAGAATATGCCCGGGGTAGAAACGCCAGAAAAGAACTGTTCTACGGCATGGACGATACTACGGCCTCCATGGTGCTTATAATGGTCTATTTGAGAATTAATAATGTCTCCAATGGTTTCAATGCGTTGCTTGTCGTTTCCAATTCCATATCCAAGACCAGGGCCGTTATGTTCCCAATCAAGTACATAGCAATATGCAGCTTCATCACCTCGAAGGACCGGACCATAACTATATATGTAGAACTCTATTCCCAATATTAATAAAAAAAGGAATATGATTTTTTTGGTAGTTGTTACTTTCATATATAATGAATTCAGTTAAACTTATAATTTTGATCACAATTATGTGTTATGTGTATTGGCCGTTATTTCTTTTTTATAGTGGAATTGTTAGTGATGATTATTCTGGGGCTGACAATACTATGCTGCGGTAAAAAAAATTCAGTGACCTGACATTCCTTGACTTGCATATCATTTCGATAATTTATGAAATACAATTCGATTAAGGATAAAGCTGATAATAAGGCATATTCCCATTACCATTATATATCCGATTCGCGGGTTTATATTGAACCTGTCAACTATAATATATAATAAGATTGTTCTACATCCGATTAGATTTATAGCATGAACGCATATCATCCCAACGAAATTACTAATGGTCATCTTTGTGCGAAATGTCCACTTGGCTGATAACCAATAATTAAACAAAAAGCTCACAGCAAAACCGATATAGGCACATATAATATACGAAAAGAATTGCAACGCAATATTATATGCCAGAAAATCTATACCGGTTGCCAGTGAACCGATTATAACGAATCGTGCGAACTCTGAACGTTTAACAAGTCTAATCAACTTGTCTATCAGATATGAACCATTCTGATTTATTTGATAATTACAACGGGAATCCATTTTATACAAAACTTCTATGTCAGAATCTTTTATCAGCTCACTTTCTGTTCATTAAAGGATTCCACAATATAAACCGGCCTGGATTTTGTTTCATTAAATATGCGGCCGATATACTCGCCAATAATGCCCACCGCCAAAAGTTGGGCTCCGCTGAAAAACAAAATTGTGCATATCAAGGTAGGATAACCTTGGACCGGATCGCCCCAGATCAATGTCTTGATAAAAATGTAGACCATATATAACAATGCGCACGTTGACGCAACCAATCCGAGACATGAGGAAACCCTGAGCGGAGCAGTCGTAAAACACGTTATTCCCTCAATGGCAAGATTGAACAGGCTGAGTAAATTGAATGACGACTTTCCTCCAACCCTATCATGTCTTTTAAATAACACTTGCTTCTTATTAAACCCAACCCAGCTATATAATCCTTTAGTATACCTTTGAGTTTCACGAAGAGAAATTATAGCCATAACCACACGTTTGTCAAGCAACCTAAAATCGCCAGTATTGGGCAGAATTTCAATTCTTGTCATCTTTTGTAGAATATAATAGAACGACAACGACAATCTTTTGCGAATCCAAGACTCTTTGCCTCGGTCTGAGCGTGTGCCATACACGTCATCATAACCCTGCTCCCACCAATAAATCATTTCGGGGACTATAGATACCGGGTCCTGTAAATCAGCATCCATAATAACAAGGGCGTCACCAGTCGCGTAATCCATACCTGCCAACAAAGCGTTCTCCTTACCGAAGTTACGCGAAAGATTCACAATATTAACTTTTGAATCTTCCTTTCGCAACTGTCGCAATATTTGCAATGTATCATCCTTGGAACCATCATTAACAAAAAGATATTCCCACTGATAATCTTTCATGCATATCGTATGCGAATGAACACTACCTTCAGGAGTATCATCCTTAACTTCAATAATATAATCACTCGAAACCAAACAATTGAGTTCCTCCAGAAGATTCCTCAAGTTTGCGGACTCATTATAGGCAGGTATGAGAATACTAATAGTTTTCATGAGTCAAATTTGTTGATGATTGCAAAATTTTCCCTCAAAGGAAAACAATATGCCTGCCGATTCTCCAAACAAGCCTATAAACACTAAAGCGTGAGAACCATACTGTTGCCCGCTTAACGGTTAGAGGCTCTGGCTTGCCCATCGTAGTTAAACGAGCAACGCAGAAGCCTCACGCAAATATAGCACACGCATACCATATGCTCTCGCATAAGTACGCAATGATTGCTATCCACAAGGCATCTACCGTTGCTACTATCTTGACTACGATTGAGAAACTGCCAGATTTCTAACCATCAAGAAAGAGCGTAAGTAAACGCTTTTTCATTATGTCCGCATCCCGCCCGCATAACCCATGACCGGGCCTCTGCAAAGCGGTCTGCGCGGCAAAGTTAGTGATAAAATGGGATATAACCAACAAAAGTTACGAATAAATTTTGTGGATTTGGGGATTAGAGGGTGAGGGCCAGGAGGATGCGCTGGTAGAACATGAAGTCGTGGCGGTCCGCGAGGTGGAAGTCGAGCTCGGCGCGGAGTTCCACTATGTTGTGCCAGCGCAGCAGCACGCCCGAGATTTCGGTGCGGTTATACCAGGCGGAGGAGTAGTAGGGTTCGCCTTCGTTGAGAGTGGCGCCGAATTTGGCATAGAGCGGAAAGAGCGGCTTATTGCCCGCCCAGGTCACGTTGCGGAGGCTCAGGCGCCAGTATTCGGCGCTGACTTCCGCGCGCATGCCCAGGGCTGAGCGCCAGCGGCAGTCCATGCGGTCGCGGGTCAGTGAGCCGAGCGGCCCGGTGCTGACTGCCAGGGCGTGCCAGTGGCGCCGGTGGCCGAGCATCGGCATGAAGTCGAGGCCGACTGTGGGGTTGACTATGATGTTGTCAACAACGTATTGGTCCGCCGGGGCGTTTTTAACCTTGGCCAAATGGTTGAGCATGGCGGTTCCGCCGGTGCGGAACAGTTTGGATTTCGGGCCGTATTCGCCGGTGAATACCACTGAGAAGGCCTCGCGGCGGGTGGTCGTTTGCATTCCGCGCCAGTCGCAGAGGAATTCGAAGAATCCGAGCTGCGACTGATATTGCAGCAGGGCGCCGCGCAGGTTGTTTTGGAAGTAGCGGGTAGAGTCGCTGACCAGATATTCCGGCAGGGGGCGAATCAGGTGTCGGCGCGGAAACATGCCCATCGAGCCGCTGAAGTTGCGGCCTTCGTAGCGGTAGTAGAGGGTGGGGGAGAGGCGGTGGCCGTCCCATTCGCAGCCGATGGGTTGCGTATAGTCCACTCCGGCCATTACGCGATGGTGGCGCTTGTCGAACGACAGGCCTATTTCCGGGGCGAGGCGGGTCAGGAAGAAGGTCTGGGCGGCAGTGTGTTCGGCGTTGCCTTCGCGGTTGTCGAAAATCGCGCCGAATTCGCCTCCCCATTCAAATTTCTGAGCCTGAGCCGGCGCAAAAGCCAGGAGCAACGCGGCTGCCGCGGCCGCTTTCTTTCCCCACGATATTTTGGAGGCCGCGAAGTAAACTCCGGCGGCTATGGCTGAGCCGATGGCCGCGCCGGCAAGAATGTCGCCCGGATGGTGAACGCCCAGGTAGAGCCTCGACCAGCAAACAATGGTGGCCCACACGAATATGAACCAGGTCATTGCGCGGCGGCGCATGGCCAGCGATATGAACGTTGCCAGCGCAAAGGTGTTGGCCGCATGGCAAGAAGGAAAGCTGCCCGAGCGGGGGCAGTAGCCGCCAACGGTCTGCACCATTGCCGACAGCGGATTGGCCGGGTCGGCGGGCCGCAGGCGGCCAACCAGCGGGCGGAGCAGCGACGCGCAAATCTGGTCGGCCAGGGTAATGGTCAGCGCAATGCCGAGCAGGTAGACCAGCGCCCTGCGCCAGCCGCAGCGCCAAAAGAGCAGCGCGGCCAAAACCACATAGAACGGCACCCATATCCATTTGCCCGTTATGGTCATCATAATCTGGTCGGCCAGCGGCGTGTGGTGGCCGTTGAACCAAAGCAGAGCCGTTTCGTCGGCGCTATTGAGCCACTCCGGCATTGAGTTCTTCGGCTATTACCTGGTTAGCAAGTTTTTTGAGCTGCTGCTGCGCTGCCCTCTGCTTGCGTTCCAGAGTGAGGATTGACTGGTTGTTGTCGCTTTTGCCGCTACTATAGCGCTGGCGCATGTGTTCCAGTGCGTTGCTGTCGGTCCGGCTTTCGGCCAGGGCGTCAATGTAGTTCTCCATCAGGCGGCGCGCCTGCGGACTTTTGAAATCCTCCCATCGGGTGTAAACGCGCCCGTCGGGCAGAGGAAACTCAAACTCCGGAGCTATGTCGGTGGAACCATAGCTGTTGCCGTCTGATATGCCGGCAATTTTTTCGAGCAGAGCCTGCTGCTCGGCCGAAAGGGGAGAGGTAAGCGATGCTATGCGCGCGCGGTCGGCGAGCGCCGGGTCGTCGATGTTGATGTTCACTCGCGTTTGGGTCGGCACGAAAACATAAATGGTCACTTTATTGCCGAGCTGATTGCGGTCGGTTGCGAACCATCCGGCGCCGGTTTCCTCGTCTATGGCGAGCATATAGTCATCGTAGGGCGAGTTATAGGGCATCCCCATGTTCTGAGGCACTGCAACGCCATCGCGCGTGCGCTGGGTTATGTAGAGGTCCAGGCCGCCGAGCGAATCATCGCCGTCGGAAGCGAAATAGAGCGTAGAGCCGTCAGTGAGCTGAAAGGGATAGTTGGCTGTGCCGCCGGCGTTGATAACGCTGCCCAGCTCCGCGGGCACTTCCCAGCTGCCGTCGGTCAGGCGTCGGCTTTCAACCAGCCCCTGCTCGGTGCCCCAGATCATCACCGAACCGTCCTCGGGGTAGAAAACAACCGTTTCGTCAGCTGCATCAAATCCTGAAGGGAGCTCGTGGCGGTCGAGCAGGCGGCCGGCGCTCGAACTCAGGCGGTAATAGCGGAAAAAGTCTTCGCGGTCAACGTTGATTGAGTCAATAACGGCCACATCCTGAACCCGCTGAATCATTTCGTCCATGCGGTTCACCTGTTTGGCAAGGGCCTCAATTTCCGTCTTGTCGGCTTTCTTGTCGGCACGCAGGGCAGCCAGCTTTTCGTTGGCCAAATCAATATTGTAGGTCAGAAACGCGTCGGTTGCCTGAGCCATAAGCTCCTGGGTCGTGAATTTCGGAGTGGCCGCGCGCTTTTTGGCGGCCTCGGCCTTTGGACCCGCGAGCGCCGCCGCAACTATCATCAGAATAAATTTTGTTTTCATCTTACCCGCAAATTTACGGCTTTTCCAATAATTCTCCAAATTATCGCATTTGTGTTTGGATGAACAGCTTTTGCGGTTATTGAACGGTAATTATCGGTTGGCCGAAAAAAGTTGACAGCATTGAAATAGTAGCAATCGTGAAGTTGTGTTCACCGCTTAACCACCGGGTTATTTCATTCGGACGTTTGCCCAAAGCCTTGGCAAACTGCTGTTTATTGAGTCCGTGTTCTCGCATAAGGGTGTCCAGACGGTTGGAAATGGCAAACGAAAGTCTGGTTTCCTCTCGCTTTTCACGGGGTATTTCTTCAAAAATTTCCTGAAGTGGTATATTGGCGGTTCTCATAGTTCAAAGTTTTTATTGGTAATAATCTCCTTTTCGGTTATCTCAACATTGCCGGAACGCATTTCTTGCTTGAGGATACGTTCGAATTTTTGCAAATCCATAACGTATCCCTGCAGGGTGTCATTCTCCTGGTAGGTTCGGCTGTTTTTTACATCCCCATTGCCGAGGATAAGGATTTTGTCTGTAAGACGCAGGCAATATAAGCGGAGTTTGGATTTCAGAACCGGCAGTGCAACCACTGAATCATTCATCTTCCCCTCTCTGCGGAAATAGCGCTCCAACGCGCCGTTCGACAAAATTTGTTCAACAAATCGCATAATTGCCTGGAAATCACGGTTAAGTTCAGAGTCCGCTCTAAATTTCGATATGAATTTTTCAAATTCACTCATATCATCGTTGAGGAACTGAATCGTGTACATTGTGCAACTTTCGCTGCTGTTAACTAAAAGGAGTTCGACTTCGCTCATATATTAGGATTTAAAATTTATGCAAAGGTACGAAAAATATTTTACATATATGTAAAATTTAATAAAAATATTAACGCTTTTTTGGGGAAAAAGAAAAAATTGCTCTAACTTTGTGGTGTGAATTGGCGGAAGTGTTAAATTCTTTTCGGGTTCATTACCGGAGTGAACTATTTGGCGTCGAAAGGGGTTTAGATTGAAGCAACTTGTATGTTCAAACTGAAATTCAAGGAAAAGTCACATTAAACTACTCACTTTTAACTATTTATCCCGGTAATGAAAAAGATTTTCTTTTTACTCCTGGTCGCCGTGTGCTGTTCGGTTACAGCGCTGGCCGCCGACCGCACAGTGACCGGCACGGTCTATTCCGATGTCGACGACGAGCCGCTGATCGGCGCCACTGTCCTGCCTTTGCCCAAGGGCAGCGGTCAGGGTACCGCCACAGATGTTGACGGCCATTTCTCACTGCAAATCCCCGAATCCTGCAAGGAACTCCAGGTTTCTTTTATAGGAATGCAAACCAAGAACGTCCACATCCCCGACAATGGTGAAGTGGTTGTTCGCCTCCAGTCTGGCGAGAACCGTCTGGAAGAAGTTATGGTGGTGGCCTACGGCACTGCCAAGCGCGCCGAATTCACCGGCTCCGCTTCCGTGGTCAAAGCCGACCAGATTGCCGACGCACTGGCCACTTCGGTTACTTCGGTGCTCCAGGGCAAAGTTTCCGGCGTTCAGACTCTCAGCTCCGACGGCCGCCCCGGCGGCGCTCCCAAATTGCGCATCCGCGGCGTCGGCTCCATCAATGCCTCGCAAGACCCTCTCTATGTCGTCGACGGCGTGCCCTACGACGGCGCCATCTCCGACCTCGCTTCCTCCGAAATCGAATCGATGACCGTTTTGAAAGACGCCGCTTCCACGGCGCTCTATGGCGCCCGCGGCGCCAACGGCGTGGTGCTCATAACCACCAAACGCGGTGCGGAAGGCGCTGCCAAAATAACCTTCGACGCCCGCTGGGGCGGAAACACCCGCGGTGTTCCCAACTACAATGTCCTGCAGAGCACCGAGCAATACTATGAACTCATGTATCGCGGCCTGTATAATCAGCTTGCCGCAACTCCCGGCTATACCCCCGAATCAGCCTGGCGCGCCGCTTCCAACAAGGCTCTGACCGCCACCGGCTATCAGATTTTCACTCTTCCCGCCGGCGAATTCCTGTTTAACCGCGCCGGCAAACTCAACCCGAACGCGCAGCTTGGTTATAGCGACGGAACTTTCTTCTATACTCCCGATAACTGGGCCGACAACACTCTGCGCACCGGTCTGCGTCAGGACTATTCGCTGAGCATCAGCGGCGGCACCGACAAAATCAAATACTATGCCAGCGCCAGCTATCTGGGCGATGAGGGCGTTGTCCAGAACTCCTCGTTCAACCGCATATCAACCCGCGCCAGCGTCGACTATCAGGCCAAGAAATGGCTGAAGGTAGGAACCACCCTGAACTACACCAACACCCGCAGCGACTATCCCGGCGATAACGACCTCGAAACCGCAACTTCGTCGGCCAACGCCTTCTATATCGTTAACCAGATTGCTCCTGTCTATCCGATATTCATTCGCGATGCCCAAGGCAACGTCATGACCGACAGCAGCTATGGCTATCCCCTCTACGACTATGGCTCCAGGAGCTCCGCTCCCTATCATAACCGCAACTGGATGAGCATGTCCAACCCCGCCGGCAAACTCCTCTACGACACTGCGGAATATTTCTCCGATGTTTTCGACGGCAAGTGGAACATGACCATCACCCCAATCGACGGCCTTTCGATTATCGGCAACGCCGGCTACTGGGTAAGCTCCGACCGCGCCCACATCATCGGCAATCCGTTCTATGGCCAGTCGGCCGAATCCGGCGGCTACGCTCAGCAGTCCACAACCCATTCCCGCTCGGTAAACCTCCAGGCAATGGCTACTTATAACCACACCTTTGCCGGCAAGCACAACATGGACCTCATGGTGGGCTATGAAACCTATAATCTCCGTTCGGAATATCTCTATGGCGTGGGCTATAACCTCTATCTGCCCGACGGCTGGAACGTCTCCAACACCATCGACAAAAAAGACACCGGCGGCGGCCGCGATGTGGACTATTCGACCCGCGGCATATTCGCCCGCGCAAAATATAACTACGACGGCCGCTACTTCTTCCACGCATCCTATCGCCGCGACGCTTCCTCGCGCTTCGCTCCCGGCCACCGTTGGGGCAACTTCTTCTCGGTTTCCGGCGCGTGGGACGTTGCCAAAGAACCGTTCATGAACGACGTTTACTGGCTCGACCAGCTCAAAATCAAGGCCTCGTTCGGCCAGAACGGCAACGATAACCTCGGCTCCCTGTCGCGCTACTACTATGCCTGGGCCGACCAATATCAGGTAACCGGCGCCGACGGAATCTGGACCGACGCCACCCTCATCTACAAGGGTAACCGCAACATAACCTGGGAAACCTCCAACTCGCTCAATGCCGGCTTCGAATTCAGCCTCTGGCAGGGCAAGCTCGACGGCTCCATTGAATACTATCAGCGCCAGGTGTCCGATATGCTCTTCTTCCTGCCCGCTCCAACCTCGCTCGGCTATTCGAGCTATCCGACCAACGTCGGTTCCATGCGCAACTATGGCGTGGAAATCGAACTGAACTATAACATTTTCAATTCCAAAGACTTCTCCTGGAGCGTAAACGCCAACCTCACAACCGCCGGCAACCGCGTCATCAAGCTCCCCGCCGATCTGGTCAAGGATGGCCAGTGGCTCAGCGGAACCCGCATTTTCAAGGAAGGCGAGTCAATGTATAACCTCTATCTGGTTCAATATGCCGGAGTGGATAAGTCTACCGGCGAGGCCCTCTATCGCGCCGAATACACCGACGAATGGATGAAGGCCCACCCCGAAATCACCTCCAAAGAATTCACCACCGCTAACTGGCAGGACGCCTATTCCGGCAACCCGGCCAAGGGCATAGCCGATTCGCGCAAGGCAACCGGCAACATCATGCCAAAGGTCTACGGCGGCTTCGGAACCAACCTCTATTTCCGCGGAATCGACTTTTCGATGAGCTTTGCCTATCAGGCCGGCGGACGCATTCTCGACTACACCTATCAGGACCTCATGCACTCCGCCGCAGCCGATAACCTCGGCCAGAACTGGCATGTTGACATGATCAAGGCCTGGACTCCTGAAAACACCAACACCGACGTCCCCCGAATCAACTCGGCCGACACTTACACCAACGCCACCAGCGACCGCTTCCTCGTGTCGAGCAACTTCCTTTCGCTCAATAACATCACCCTGGGCTACACCCTGCCGCAGAAGTGGACCCGCACAATCGGCATCGAAAGCCTGCGCATCTATGGCGCCGCCGAAAACGTCGCCCTCTGGACCAAGCGCCGCGGCCTCGATCCCCGCCAGGGCTACGTTAACTCCGACAACTCCACCTATTCGCCCATCCGCACCATTTCCGGTGGCATCCGCGTTCAATTCTAACCTTTATTCATCCGTTTAATAATATGAAACTCAAATATATCGGCCTCGCATTGGCAGGCATAGCCATGAGCGCCAGTCTTTCCGGCTGCTACGACATGGACACCAACCCGCTCGACACCAACCTGACTGAACAGCAGAAAGTCGACGCCAAGGAAGTTAACCCCGAACTGACCCAGGCCGGCATCACCGGCATAGCCGCTCTCTTTTCAACCTGGAACCAGGCTTTCGGCCAGGAAATCCACGCCGACTTCGGCATTCCGGCGCTGATGCTCGGCCTCGACTCGCGCACCGCCGACATGGTCTCCACCTTCTCCGGCTATAACCATTTCCGCACCTACATGGCCTTCAGCGACTGCACCACCAATAGCTATGGCTGCCGCATGGCCTGGCAGTATAACTACAACCAGATTCTTGCCTGCAACACCGCCATCGGCGACATCAACGCCGACTCCTCCGACCCCGTCGTGCAGTTCTATCTCGGCCAGGCTCTGGCCATGCGTGCCAACGCCTATTTCATGCTGGCGCAGCTCTTCCAGTTCCCCTATGTCGGCCATCAGTCCGATCCGTGCGTTATGCTCATAACCGAGAATAACCAGGAAGAAGTGCTTCGCAACGGCATCGGCCGCGCCTCGGTCGAGCAGGTCTACTCCCTGATTTCCTCCGACCTCGACCGCGCCATCAGCCTCATCAAAGCCAGCGGCATCAGCCCCGAGCAGGTGCTCGACAGCAAGCCCAAGCGCTTCGTGTCGCTCGCAACTGCCTATGGCCTCCGCGCCCGCGTCAATCTCGTAAAGGAAAACTGGCAGGAAGCGGCCAACGATGCCCGCTCGGCCATTGCCGCCTTCCGCGGTGCTCCGCTCTCCATTGACCAGGCCTCCGTGCCCGGATTTAACTCTATCGATGCCGGCAACTGGATGTGGGGCATAGCAATCGCCGAAACCGACGAAGTCGTTCAGACCGGCATTTGCAACTTCCCCTCCCATATGGGCTCGATGAACTATGGCTACGCTTCTGTCGGCGCCTGGCGTCAGGTGAGCCGCACGCTCTTCAACGCCATTCCCGAAACCGACGTGCGCCGCGGCTGGTTCCTCGATGCCGACGCCGAAAGTCAGAACCTGTCGGCCGCTCAGTCGGCCTATCTGGCGCGGCAGGGTGCACCGGCCTACACCCAGGTCAAGTTCGCCCCCTACGGCGACGTTGTCGGCACCACCAACAACGCCTCCGACATCCCTCTCATGCGCATCGAGGAAATGTATCTCATCGATGCCGAGGCTACTGCCATGGCTGGCGGCGACGGCGCTTCGATTCTCACTGATTTCGTATCCACCTACCGCGACCCGTCGTTCTCTCAGGCTTCCACTTCCGCTGCCGACGTTCAGCAGGCTTGCTTCCAGCAGCGTCGCATTGAGCTCTTCGGCGAAGGCCGCATATATTTCGACTATCTCCGTCTCCACCAGGGTTGCAACCGCGTGGGCGCCGGCTTCGAACCGAGCTATTGCTACAATATCCCCGCCGACGACCAGATTTTCATCTACCCGATTCCTCAAAACGAAATCAACGGCAACAAACTCTTCAATAGCGCCCAAAACAATCCTCCGGTGCCTCAGCCCTCTCCCGTTGCC
>CAMWSP010000021.1 GCA_947176935.1 uncultured Porphyromonadaceae bacterium
ACCATTCTTTCAACCCCCTCAACCTTTTCAACCTACACAGCGGGCGAGGGCCGGCAGTGTAAGTTTTGGAGTTAATTGATGTTAATTTGTGTTAAGGAAGTTGTGGGCGCGGGGGGATGTTGCTAACTTTGCAGGCGAAATTCGGACCGGTCTGCGCCTTTGGGTGTGAGATTGGCCGCAATTTATTATATGTCAATAATTTAACAATCAAACAATCAATAACACAATGAAAAAGTTTTTACTTTCTCTACTCGGAGTTGTGTTGGGCTTTGCATTGTCTGCACAGGATGTTACAGACGTGCTAGAGAGCACCAACTTTACAGATATGTCATATACCTCGGCTAAGAGTTATTCGCCAAAAAATTCAGTTGGCGCAACTTATGAGGCTCAGGCGAACTCTAATAAAGGTTTCCAAATACGAAGTTCAAAGGCCGGTACTGGCATTTCTGTTACGACTGCGCCGGATAACTATGTTGTGAAAGAAATTCAGGTTTCATTCAGCACCACTGGTGGCTCCGGTACTTCTAAACTCTCGTTATATTCCGGCGATAAAGTGATTAACCGTAAAAGTCCGAGCGGAACCCAAACCATCATTGATGTGACAAAAGGTGGTTCATATACTTTTGCGAATGTAAATGAACCATATTTTGCATTGGTTCCTAATAATGATATATATTTTATTATCACCGAAATTAGGGTAGTATGGACTCTAGAAGGTGGTTCGGAGGTTCCGGAAGAGCCGGTTATGCCTGATGTGAAGTTTGAGGATGTTGAGCTGGAGGTTGGTCAGACTCATTCGATTGAGAATGACTGGCTTTCGAAGCTTGACTTTACTTATACTATCGGTGGTGAGAGTCCCAATGCTATCAGCATTGCTAACGGCGTAATCAGCGCTAACGAAGTTGGCAACGCAACAGTTACCGCAAGCTGGGATGCCGTTGATGGCAAGTATCTGGCCGGTAGCACCGAGTTTAATGTGACCGTCAAGGCTGAAACCCCTGCCGATGTTTATACCCTCGTAACTTCGAAAGACGAAATCTATGCCGGCGGCAAGTATATCCTGGTAGGTAACAATAGCGGAACATTCTATGGAATGGGTGGTATGGGTACAGGATCGTACCGTGACATTGTCTCAGTTGCTGTTGAGAATGAAAACACAATTAAGTTAAAAAGTGACAGCTCAGTAGATCCGTTCACTCTTGAAGCCAACGGTAGTGGCTACAAGTTGCGCTTTGCAGATGAAAATGGTGTGGCTAAATATGCTGAGGTTGCGGCAAGTAATAATCTAAATCTCGGCGGTAATGGCACTATTTGGACTGTTGATTTGAAAGAAGATTATACAGTTGCAATCTCCGCTAAAGATACTAAAGCCGACATTCGATATATCCAATTTAACTACCCGAATACGCGAGTGGCCGGCTATAAGAATACCCAGGATAATGGCTACTTGTTCCGTTTGAATGACGGCACTGTTATTAAGCAGGATGTTTCGCTTTCGTTTGAAATGGATGAGTATGCGGCTACTGTTGGCGGCGAGTTTGTTGCTCCCGAACTGAATGGCCTGCCCGAGGGTTTGGCTGAGTATGTGAGCTACACTTCTACCGACGAAGCTGTTGCTACCGTTGCTAACGATGGCTCGGTTACCATTAAGGGCGCCGGCACCACCACCATTACCGCCAATTTGGCTGAAACCGACAACTATGAGGCTGCTTCAGCTACCTATACCCTGATAGTAACTGACCCGACAGTTCTCGGCCCTATCACCGTTAACGGCCAGGAGGTTAAGAATGATGACGTAATTACCGTGTTTGTTGGTACAACTGTCTCCATTGAGGCCGAGAATTCCGAAATGCTTACCATTGATGCCTTAGACGCAGCAGGCGATAAGGTGCTTGATGAAGCCCTCGAAGCTGATTCGTATGAATGGACCGGTTTCAAACGCGGCACCTATACTTTCAATGTCGCATCCGACGAACAAACCGTTTCGTTTACCATTATCGCTAAAGTAGATGCTCCTGAGCTCGGCGCAACATATGTGAATAACAAAGAGGTTGCCAATGATGAAGTAGTTGACGTATATGTTAACTCCACCGTTACTTTTGAGGTTAAGAATGCCGAGTGTTTTGACTACACAATTACACCTCCCGTCGGCGAGGAAGAATCCGATCTTGTTAACGGCGCTACATTCAGCTATGAACCTAAGCAAATTGGTCAATATATAGTTCTGCTCACGGCTGAAGGCTTTAATGGCGAGGAATCGAATACGCTGTTCTATCTCAATGTCACCGAGAAGCCTGAAATGATTGAAGGAACCGTGACTTTCGACTTTGTGAATAATGACTACCACATGGTCCGCCACGGTTCTACCTCTCAGACGTATAATGAAGGAGCACAAACTGTGGTTTCAAACTGCATCAGCCTTACTCTGGAAGCCGACACCGAAAAGGGTAAGCACCGTCTTTTCGACGATGGCTGGCGCATTTTCCGCGGTTCAAAAGAGGGTAAAGTTTATCTTCCTGAGAATTATACAATGACCATTTCCGCTACCTCTGGTACCATTGTTAAAAAAGTAACTATTTCCGGCGGTGTTGTTGCAAAGTCTACTACTGTTACATACAATGAGTCGAATATTACCTCGAGCAATAGTTCCTACACCATAGAGGCAAATGCTCAGGAGGTCGCTATACATTTTGCTACCACCGCGAATGTAGGAATATCTACGGTTGATGTAGAATATGAAGGCATTGCAACCCCGGTAATTGCCTCATACGAAGGCCTGACTCCCTCTGCCGACAATTTTGTTTTAGCCGCGAAAGGCGAGGATGGCTCATTTACTTATAAGGTTGAGCACGACTTCTATGGCGCTGTGATTTATCATAAGTATATTTCTGACGCGCCGGCGCAGGTGAACGGCCGCCGCATTACCAGCCATGAAGGTTATAATAAGGCTGTTATCTCGAAAAATGGCGACACCGTTGAACATTCGATTACCGTTGCCGGTCCCGGTCGCGTTGAATACTACGGCTATCACCCCGGCGATGACGCCGTAGGCGAAGTGACCTCATTTATCATCAACGATGATGGCACCACTTCGATTGAGAGCATTATGCTTGACGGAGTGGATCCGGAGGCTTGCTATGACCTGCAGGGACGCCGCGTGGTTCGCCCGGTTCGCGGATTGTTTATCAGCAACGGTCGCAAGGTTTATGTGAAGTAAGACCTTGAAGCCTCTCCCCGGCCCTCCCCTCAGGGGAGGGGGATTCTTTTGAGGGCGCGACGCCCTCGCTCCCAATTTGATTCTTTAAGCCCTTCCCCTTCGGGGGTAGGGCTTTTTTTGGAGCGTCGGCGTCCCGCCGGCGGTGAGGAATGCCGCCTTTGCGAATTTTTTGCGTGCAATTTGGTTTATTGCTGGAAAATTCATAACTTTGCGGCAACATACTTACCCCGCTTCCCGTAAGAACAGCGCGCTCAGGGTAAGTTTTTATTTTTTTTTATGACATTACCTGAATATAACGAACCACAAATTTCGGTGGCTGAGCAAATCCAGTGTCTTGAGTCGGATGGGTTGTGTATTCCCGACGAGAATCGGGCTCAGCATCTATTAGAGAACATAAGCCTCTTCAGACTTAAAAGCTATCTGCTTCCATTAAGATTGCCGGGCTCACAAAAATTCAAACCAGGCGCATGTTTTGATGACGCTTACGCTCTTTATAAATTTGATTCTGAGCTGCGAAAAATTATATGTTCGGAATTGGAGAAGATTGAGATTTCAATACGTACTCAGTTGTCTCTGATTATGGGCGACGAAGCCGGGATATATTGGTTTCAGAATGTTGATAATTTTCGTGATACAGCCCGTCATGGAACACTTCTTACAAACCTGCTTTCAGAACTTAACCGGAGTGACGATGAAGCAATATTGCAGTTTAAGGCTCATTATTCCAACACGTTTCCTCCGAGTTGGATGACATTTGAAGTGAGTTCCTTTGGAACGCTTTCCATGATGTACCGCTGGCTGAGAGCCGGACGCGCCCGCCGAAGAGTTGCCCGGTTTTATGGGTTGTCGGATACTGTAATGGAATCGTGGCTTCACGCTATTGTTTATGTGCGCAATATATGCGCACATCATAGCCGTCTGTGGAATCGCCGATTAAGCATAAATGCACTCATTCCCCGCGGAACGGGGCTGCCGTTTATCTCGATTCCGGGCGACACCAAGCGCGTTTATTACATACTATCGATTATTCTGTATTTTCTTCAATCCGTTAATCCGCAAAACACGTTTGCCATGCGTTTTAAGGCTCTCCTTGCTGAATATTCCAACGTTGATGTAACGGCAATGGGGTTCCCCTTAAATTGGGAGCAAGAATCCTTGTGGCAATAGCCGGTTGTTGGGGGATGCCGGGGTCGCTCCTATTTGCGGAATTGGGAAATTTTTGCTAAATTTGCAGGCATAATTAAACTAATTTGACCAATTCAAGCATAATCTTATGGACCTGCTACAACACATGACTGAACGCGCACGCTCGCTGCAGCGTAGCGTGGTGTTGGCCGAGGGTACGGAACCACGCACTCTTCGCGCCGCTAACCGAGTTCTGAGCGAAGGCCTCGCTCAGGTAATTCTTATTGGCGATGCCGCTGAAATCAAGGCTTTGGCCGCTTCGGAAGGCCTGGAGTCTATCGGCGCCGCCAAGATTGTGGACCCGAAGGATCCGGCAATCATTGACCGCTATGCTCCGATTTTGCTGGAGCTGCGCAAGTCGAAGGGTATGACTGAGGAGCAGTCGCGCAAAACGGCTGCCGATCCGCTGTATCTGGGCTGTTTGATGGTTAAAGCGGGCGATGCGTATTGCATGGTTGCCGGTGCTGAAAACACCACGGGCGACGTTTTGCGCGCTGCTTTCCAGGTTATCAAGACCCGCCCGGGCATCGACGTTGTTTCGGGTGCGTTTATCATGATTATGCCTGAGGGTGTTGACTATGGCACCAATGGTGTTATGATTATGGGCGACTGCGCCGTGGTTCCGAATCCTGATGCACGCCAGCTGGCTCAGATTGCGGTTTCGTCGGCCGAGACCGCACGCAACATTGCCGGCATCGAACCGCGCGTTGCCATGCTTTCGTATTCCACCAAGGGTTCCGGCAAGGGCGAAGACGTTGACAAGGTTGTTGAAGCAACCCGCATAGCCCACGAAATGGCTCCCGAGCTGAATATTGACGGCGAATTGCAGGCCGATGCCGCTCTGGTGCCGGTGGTAGCCGCCAAGAAGGCTCCGGACTCGAACGTTGCCGGTCAGGCCAACGTTCTGGTGTTCCCGTCGCTCGAAGTGGGCAACATCGCCTACAAGCTGGTTCAGCGCATAGCCGGCGCGCAGGCAGTGGGCCCCGTTCTGCAGGGCCTGGCCGCTCCGGTCAACGACCTGAGCCGCGGCGCTTCGTGGGAAGACATCTATAAGACCATCATCATGACTTGTAACCAGTAAAAATTTCGATATAACAATGCGAATTCTCGTTCTCAACTGCGGCTCCAGCTCAGTTAAATATAAACTCATCGACACCGCCACCGAAGAGGTTATGGCCGAAGGCGGCGTTGAAAAAATCGGTCTGCCCGACGGCTTTCTGAAATTCAAATTCCACGGCTCCAAGGAAATCAAGGAGCTGGGCCTGGTGGACCACAACGGCGCCATCAATGCCGTTCTGAACATTCTGACCGACAAGAAATATGGCTGCATACCTTCGCTGAAGGACATCGACGCCGTTGGTCACCGTCTGGTTCACGGCGGCACCAAGTTCTCCGGCTCGGTTCTGATTACCGACGAGGTTAAGGAAATGGTTCGCGAGTGCTACCCGCTGGCTCCGCTCCACAACCCGGCCAACATGACCGGCGTTGAGGCCATCGATAATCTGATGCCCGGCGTTCCGCAGGTTGGCGTGTTCGACACCGCTTTCCACCAGACCATGCCGCCGAAGGCATATATGTATGCCCTGCCTTATAAGTATTATGAGGAAGACGGCGTTCGCCGCTATGGCTTCCACGGCACCAGCCACCGCTACGTTAGCCAGCGCGTTTGCGAAATCCTGGGCGTAGACCCCGCCAAGCAGCGCATCATTACCTGCCACATCGGCAACGGCGGCTCCATTGCTGCCGTTATGGGCGGCAAGAGCATCGACACCTCCATGGGCCTGACCCCGACCGAAGGCCTGATGATGGGTACGCGCTGCGGCGACGTAGACCCGGGCGCGCTGACCTATCTGATGGAGCGCCGCGGTCTGACTGACGCCGACGTTCAGAAGATGATTAACAAAGAGAGCGGCATGGCCGCTATCAGTGGCATCAGTAACGACATGCGCGAAATCGAAGCCGCAGTCAACAACGGCCACGAACGTGCCACCCTGGCCCTGGAAATGTATGAACACCGCATTATCAAATATGTTGGCGCCTATGCAGCTGAAATGGGCGGCGTAGACATCATTGTGTTCACCGGCGGCGTTGGCGAAAACCAGGTAGGCGTTCGCGAAAACGTTTGCGCTCCGCTGAAGTTCATGGGCGTAGAGCTCGACACGGCGCTGAACGCAACAGTTCACGGCACGGAAACCGTTATCTCCACCCCGACGTCGAAGGTCAAGGTAGTAGTCGTTCCCACCGACGAGGAATTGACCATTGCCCGCGACACCCGCGACATTGTTGAAAAACTATGATTAAGGTAGCGATAGTCGGCTACGGCAACATAGGCCGCTATGTTGTCGATTCGGTTCTCGAAGCCCCGGATATGGAGCTGGCGGGCATAGTCCGCCGCTCCGATGCCAATATACCCGCCGAGCTGCGCGACTTCAACGTGGTGACCGACATTGCCCGTCTGGGCAAGGTCGACGTTGCCATTCTGGCCACTCCGACGCGCCACGTTGAGGAAAACGCCGCCAAATATCTGGCCGCCGGCATCAACACGGTTGACTCCTTCGACATTCACGGCTCGATTCCGGCGCTGCACCAGAATTTGGGCAAAGTTGCCAGCAAATACGGCAAAGTTGCCATAATTTCCGCCGGCTGGGACCCGGGTTCTGACTCGATTGTTCGCGCGCTGATGGAGGCCGCCGCGCCCAAGGGCGTGACCTACACCAACTTCGGCCCCGGCATGAGCATGGGCCACAGCGTTTGCGTGCGTTCCAAGGAGGGCGTAAAGGATGCGCTTTCAATGACCATACCCCTGGGCACCGGCATTCACCGCCGCATGGTCTACGTTGAGCTGCTTCCGGGCGCCAAGCTCGAGGAAGTGGCCGCCGCAGTCAAGGCCGACCCCTATTTTGCGAGCGATGAAACCCACGTTATAGCCGTAGATTCGGTCGACGCCGTGCGCGACATGGGCCACGGAGTGAACATGACCCGCAAGGGCACTTCGGGCCGCACCCCGTCGCAGCGTCTGGAATTCAACATGGCCATCAATAACCCCGCGCTGACCGCGCAGATTCTGGTAGGCGCCGCCCGCGCCGCCATGCGTCAGCAGCCCGGCTGCTACACCATGATTGAAATTCCGGTGGTTGACCTTCTGCCCGGCTCGCGCGAGGATAACGTTGCCCATCTCGTTTAAACCGACCTATGCAAAAAGAACCCCTTATCATTCTCATTGCCAACGACGACGGCATCGGAGCGCGCGGCCTGCGCCATCTGATTGACTGCGTCAACAGAATGGATATCGTTGCCGAGATTTATGCAGTGGCCCCCGCAGGCCACTGCTCCGGCCAATCGTCGGCCATTACGGTCAACGGCCCCATACGCCTGATAGAACATCCGGACTATGAAGGCGCCAAGATGTTTGCCGTTACGGGCACTCCGGTCGACTGCGTGAAGCTCGGCATCCACGCCGCGCTGCCCCGCATTCCCGACCTGATGCTCTCGGGCGTTAACCACGGCTCCAACTCGGGCAACTCCAACATCTACAGCGGCACCATGGGCGCCGCCATGGAGGCCTGCATGATTGGCGTTCCGGCCATCGGCTTTTCGCTGCTGAGCCACGACCCGGAGGCAGACTTTTCGGAAACCACGCCCTTTATTCAGAAAATCATTGCAACGGTTCTGGAACAGGGGCTGCCGAAGGGAGTGTGTCTGAACGTGAACATGCCCAAACAGTGCAAGCCCAAAGGCATCAAAGTTACCGCCTGCGCCGCCGGCCGCTGGACCGAGGAGTATCAGGACTACGTTTCGCCCCACGGCCAGAAATTTTATTGGCTCACGGGTCAATACGTTGACTTCGAGCCCGAAAATCCCGCCGGCGATAACTACTGGCTGCGCCGCGAGTACGTAACGGTTACGCCGATTCGCCCGGACCAGACCGCTTTCGACGCAATAGCCGCCCTTTCATCGATTCTTGACTAAAAAATGACAACATCCACTCTCGAACCCATAGCCGCCGCCATAGCCCCCGAACTGAGGGAGCTGAATAATCGCATCTTGACCTCGCTGTCATCGTCGAACGATATGATGAACGGCATAGTTCGGGAGTATTTGCGACGCAAAGGCAAGCAGATTCGTCCGATAGTCGTTATATTGTCGGCCCGGCTCTTTGCCGGCCGGAGCAGCCACAAGGTTATTTCCGCCGCCGCGTCGGTGGAGATGCTCCATAATGCCTCGCTGATTCATGACGACGTTGTTGACGAATCGCAGCTGCGCCGCAACGAGCCGACAATCAACGGCATTTGGGATAACCATATAGCCGTTCTTGTGGGCGACTTTTTCACCTCAACCTCGCTGCAACTGGCCGCCGACACCGACGACCTGCGCATAATCTCCACTCTGGCCACCCTGGGCCGCCGGTTGGCCATGGGCGAGCTGGACCAGATTTATAACGCGCGGTATCGCCGCCTGTCGGAAGACGCCTATTTCCAGACCATTGACCACAAAACGGCGTCGCTGTTCGTGGCCTGCGCCGACATGGGCGCCTATTCCGCCGGCGCGTCAAACAACGACCCGCGGCTCGAGGCGCTGCGCCTTTATGCACGCAATCTGGGCCTGTGCTTCCAGATAACCGACGATATTTTCGACTACTATTCGCGCGAGTCGGAAATCGGCAAGCCTACGGGCAACGACCTGCGCGAAGGGAAGGTTACGCTTCCGCTGCTGAGCGTATTGCTCCGGCCTGAAGCCCCCGACCGCGACAAAATGCTGGCGCTGATAGCCAAAGACTCGCTCTCGACCGAGGAAATCAGCAGCCTGACCGCCTATGCCATAGCCAACGGCGGCATAGAATACGCACAATCCAAGATGCAGGCCCTGGCCGCCGAGGCCGAGGCTGCGCTTGATGCGGCCTTCGAACCCTCGGAGACCCGCAATGCCCTCCACTCTCTTCTGACCCACGTTCTCCACCGTTCAAAGTAAGCAGTGCCTGACGCGTTAATGAAACCAATTATCTATCAGATGTTGCCGCGACTGTTCGGCAACAGCAACCCCACCTGTCAACCCTGCGGCTCGCTCCAAACCAACGGCGCGGGCCATTTCGGCGATATAACCAATTCCACTCTGCGTGCGATTCATGCGCTGGGAGCCACCCATGTGTGGTTCACCGGCGTGATTGAACACGCCCATTGCCCCGACTATTCGGCCTACGGCATCGAACCGGATAATCCTCACGTTATCAAGGGTCAGGCCGGCTCGCCCTATGCCATCAGCGACTATTACGACGTAGACCCGGACCTGGCCGACGACCCGGCCAACCGCATGGCCGAGTTTGAGGACCTGATTGCCCGCACCCACGAACAGGGGCTGAAGGTAGTTATCGACTTTGTGCCCAACCACGTTGCCCGCATCTACCACAGCGATGCGGCGCCCAAGGGAGTGCGCGATTTCGGTGCGGACGATAACCCGCTGTGTGCCTTCCATTGCGACAATAATTACTACTATCTGCCCGGTCAGCGCTTTAACCCGACCAACGTTCATCTGGGCGACTACATAGAGGAGCCGGCCCGCGCCTCAGGCAACGACTGCTTCACGCCCTCGCCCGACCGCAACGACTGGTATGAAACGGTGAAACTGAACTATGGCGTGGACTATACCGGCGGCACCGGCTGCCATTTCGACCCGATTCCCGACACATGGCACAAGATGCTCCACATTCTGCGCTACTGGGCCCGCAAGGGAGTTGATGCCTTTCGCTGCGACATGGCGTTTATGGTTCCGGTCGATTTTTGGCGCTGGGCCATACCGCAGGTGCGCCGCTCGCGCAGGGGAGTGCAGTTCATAGCTGAGATTTACGACACGAACCTCTACCGCACGTTTATTGATGCCGGTTTCGACTATCTCTACGACAAGGTGAACCTCTATGACACCCTGCGCGCCATTGAAACCTACAATATGGGCGCCGACAGGCTCACCGCTGCCTGGCAGACCGTTGGCGATCTGGGCGGCCACATGCTGAACTTCCTCGAAAACCACGACGAGCAGCGCTTTGCCAGCGATTTCTATGCCGGCGACCCCTGGCGTGTGGTTCCCTCGCTGGTCGTTGCCTCCACGTTCTCCACCGGCCCGATGATGATTTATTTCGGTCAGGAGCTGGGCGAGCGCGGCATGGACGCCGAAGGCTTTTCGGGCGCCGACGGCCGCACAACGATTTTCGACTACTGGAGCCTCGACAAAATCCGCCGCTGGCTCGCCGGGGGCAAGCCCTCGCAGGCTAATCTGACCGATGACGAAATTGCCCTGCGCAATTTCTATATGAAGGTGCTCAACATAGCCCGCTCGGAGGAGGCGATTACCCGGGGCCGCTTCTTCGACCTGATGTATGTCAACGCCGAGAGCGCCGGAGTGAATCCTCACCGCCATTTCGCCTATCTGCGTAACCATGGGAAGGAAACACTTCTGATAGCGGTAAACTTTGACGACAAGGAAGCCGATATGCGCATCAACATTCCATATCATGCCTTCGACTACCTCGGACTCAAGGAGCAGGAGTGTTCGGCCGTTGAACTGCTGACCGGACGCAAGGCGCGCAAGGTGGTATCTTCCGCTCTTCCGTTCACCACCAAGGTGCCTGCCCACGGCGCCGTTATCTGGAAATTTACCCAAAAATGAAGCTCTTTTTCTATCGCATATACCAGCTGCTGATAATGATGCCGCTGATGCTGGTTATCACCGCCGTAGCGTCGGTTATAACCTCCTTCGGCTGCCTGTTGTTCGGCGGCCGCTGGTGGGGCTACTATCCGCCCATGATTTGGGCGCGGATAATGTGCTGGCTCACACTGGTGCGCGTTGAAATCCACGGCCGCGAGCATATCAGCAAGGGCACGAGCTACGTTTTCGTGGCTAACCACCAGGGCGCCTACGACATCTTTTCCATCTACGGCTATCTGGGCCATAACTTCCGCTGGATGATGAAGAAAAGCCTTGAAAAAATTCCGATGGTAGGGTGGGCATGCAAGCGCGCCGGCCAGATTTTCGTAGACAATCATTCGCCGCAGGCAATTCGCCGCACCATGCAGGCCGCCGAGGGGCAGCTGGCCACCGGCATGAGCCTGGTGGTATTCCCCGAAGGAGCCCGCACTTTTACCGGCGAGGTTGGCCGCTTCAAACGTGGTGCATATACTCTGGCACAGGAGTTTAACCTGCCTGTGGTTCCGCTGACCATCGACGGCGCTTTCGATATTTTGCCGCGCACTCGCAAAATTCCGCGCTATGGGCGCATACGCCTGACCATCCACCCCGCGATACCGGCCTCCGACCCGGACCTGATCGAGCATTCGCGGCAGGCAATTCTTTCAGTATTATAATTTTAACCCCAATATAACTAATATCTCCCAAAAATGCGTAAATGGCGTATTGAAGACAGCGCTGAGCTTTACAACATCAACGGCTGGGGCCGCAATTATTTTTCGATTAACGAAAAAGGCCACGTTCAGGTAACTCCCAAGGAGGGACTCGCAGCAGTTGATCTTAAGGAAGTTATGGACGAACTGCAGGTTCGCGACGTTCAGGCACCGGTGTTGTTGCGTTTTCCGGACATACTTGATAACCGTGTTGAGAAAATTTCGAGCTGCTTCAAGCAGGCCGCGAAAACCTATGACTACAAGGCGCAGAACTATGTCATTTACCCTATCAAAGTCAATCAGATACGTGAAGTTGTTGAGGAAATTGTCAGTCACGGAAAGAAGTTTAACATCGGACTCGAGGCAGGTTCGAAGCCGGAACTTCACGCCGTATTGGCCACAAACATAGCGGATAACGCCCTTATTATCTGCAACGGCTATAAGGACGAAAACTATATAGAATTGGCGCTTTTGGCCCAAAAAATGGGTCGAAACATCTATTTAGTGGTAGAAAAACTCAACGAATTGCGTACCATAGCCCGGGTTGCGAAGCGCCTGAACATCGAGCCCAACATCGGCATCCGCATCAAGATTTCGCACTCCGGTTCCGGCAAGTGGGAGGAGAGCGGCGGCGACCAGAGCAAATTCGGCCTCAATTCTTCCGAGCTGCTCGAAGCGGTGGCCTTCCTCGAAAAGAACGATCTGGTGGGTTCGCTGAAGCTCATCCATTTCCATATCGGCAGCCAGATAACCAAAATCCGCCGAATCAAGAACGCCCTGCGCGAAGCCATGCAGTTTTATGTGCAGCTGACCCGCATGGGCTTTGACATCAATTTCGTTGACATCGGCGGCGGTCTGGGCGTTGACTATGACGGCACGCGCTCTTCCTCGTCGGAATCATCGATGAACTATTCCATCCAGGAGTATGCCAACGATGCCGTTTCGGCTCTTGTCGACGCCTGCGTTAAAAATGACCTCAAGCAGCCCAACATCATAACCGAGAGTGGACGCTCGCTGTCGGCACACCATTCGATTCTGATTTTCGAAGCCCTGGAATCGACGTCGCTTCCGGCATGGAAAACCAACGAGGAACTCGACCCGGAGGCGCATGAACTCGCCCGCGAGCTCTATGACATCTGGGATAAGCTGGATTCGAACAATCTCTATGAAGCCTGGCACGACGCGCTGCAGATTCGCGAGGAAGCACTGGAGCTCTTTTCGATAGGTCTGCTCGACCTGCGCACCCGCGCCCAGGTTGAGAAGCTGTTCTGGAGCGTTGCCCGCGAGGTTGCCGAACTGGGCAACTCAATGAAGCATCCGCCGGAGGAACTGCGCAAAATCAGCCGCATTATCCCCGACAAGTATTTCTGCAACTTCTCGCTCTTCCAGTCGCTGCCTGACCATTGGGCCGTTGACCAGATTTTCCCGATTATGCCTATTTCCCGCCTCGACGAGAAGCCCACGCGCATGGCAACCATTCAGGACATGACCTGCGACAGTGACGGCAAAATCGCCCACTTCATCACTTCGGGCGGGCTGAGCAATTCGCTGCCCGTGCATCCGCTGAAGCCTTCGGAGCCTTACTATATCGGGGTGTTCCTGGTCGGCGCCTATCAGGAGATTTTAGGTGACCTCCATAATCTTTTCGGCGATACCAGCGCGGTGCATATCGACGTTTATCCCGACCGCTACGAGATAGACCGCATTATCGACGGCGAAACGGTTGCCGAGGTGCTCGATTATGTGCAGTTCTCGCCCAAGGCACTGGTGCGCAACGTTGAACGCTGGGTGACCGCCGCCATGAAGTCGGGCAAGATTTCGCCCGAGGAAGGTCGCGAATTCCTGGGTAACTACCGCTCCGGCCTTTACGGCTACACCTATCTCGAAAAAGACTGATGGCCCGGTTTTTCATGCACCTGAGCTATAACGGCGCTCCTTTCCACGGCTGGCAGAACCAGCCGGGCGAGGTTACCGTGCAGTCGGTGCTTGAACAGGCCCTGACCACCCTGCTGCGCACGCCAACGCCGATAGTTGGCGCCGGCCGCACCGATGCAGGAGTCAACGCTTCGATGATGATTGCGCATTTCGATGCCGAGCGGGCTCCTCAGGTTCGCGCGGTGAATTCGCTGATTGGCCATGACATTGCGGTTTATTCCATAACCGAGGTGCACCCGGAAGCCCACGCGCGTTTCGATGCGGTTGAGCGAACCTACCACTACCGCGCAATAGAGCGCAAGTCGCCCTTTCTCGACAAGCTGACGTGGTTCACCCGTCCGCTCGACTACGAGGCCATGAACCGCGCGGCGGCGCTGCTGCTCGAAACCGAGGATTTCACATCGTTTGCCAAGCTTCATTCCGATGCCAAGACAAATATCTGCCGGGTTACGCGCGCCGAGTGGGTGGCGGATGCGGCCACCGGCGGCATGACTTTCGTTATCAGCGCCAACCGCTTTCTGCGCAACATGGTGCGCGCGGTGGTGGGCACGCTGGTCGACGTTGGCCGCGGCAAAATGACAGTCGAAGAGTTCGCTGCCGTTATCTCGGCCAGGAACCGCTGCGCCGCCGGCACTTCGATGCCGCCTCATGCCCTTTATCTGGCCGACATACGTTATCCCTACTATCGGGCGCAATAAATCGGGCCGCACAGCGTTATTTAATTGTGAAAAATTGGATTTTAATACTATTTCTGACACTTTGCACTTGGGGAACTGCCGCGGCAACCGACACTGATTCAGACACGGAAGACCGCCATCTGGAGCTTCAGGAGCTCGTTGTGCGTCCGAAAAAAGAAAAATATTCGAAAAAAAACAATCCGGCGGTCGAGTTCGTGCGGAAGGTTATGGAACGCCGCAATCTGACTGACCCGCGGCTGAATAACGATTATTATAACCACGGGCTCTATGAGCGCATCAACGTAGGCGTTATAAACTTTCCGATTGATTCGGGCGGTGCGCTGGGCTTCCTGACCGAGTATGTAGACACCACGGAGCTGACCGGCCGACCCGTTCTGAACCTGTCGGTCAAGGAGAAAATCAGCGACATTCACTATCGCCGCGACCCGCAGACTCGCCGCGAGGTTGTTCGCCTGCGCAGCCGGCACGGCCTTGACGACCTGCTGGGCGATGCGGCTTCGGTGCAGACTATTTTCGAGGAGGTGATGCAGCCCGTAGATCTTTATGATGCCAACGATATTTACCTTCTGCGCCAGAAGTTTGTCAGCCCACTGGGTCGGCTGGCCACAGATTTCTATAAGTTTTATCTTTCCGACACCATAGCCGACGCCGAGCGTGGCGATTCGCTGATTGTGCTGTCGTTTGTGCCGCATAATCCGACCACTCCCGGTTTCAACGGGCGCCTATATGTTGTTAAAGGCGACTCGACGATGTTTATACGTCGGGCCGAGATGCGTTTGCCCAAGGATGCCAACGTTAACTTTATCAGCGATATGCTGCTGCAGCAGGACTATGACCGCGGCCCCGACGGCTCGCGCCTGAAGATGCGCGACGAAGTGCTCATCGAGGCCTCATATATGGGCATTGACGCTTACGCCACGCGCCTGAGCGTTTATAACAGCCATAATTACGCACAGCCGGCCGACACTACGGTTTTCGACTCGAAGCTGGCCGTTATAGAGCGCAATGACCTCAACGAGTCGATAGTTTCCTACCGGCCTTTGGAAACGCCCAAAGGCGCCGGAAGGATGCAGCAGATGATGGCTCGCCTGCGCGGGAACAAGGTTTACTACTGGGGCGAGCGCATTCTCGGCACTCTGACTTCCGACTGGATTCGCCCCGGCGGCGCCAAGGCTTCGGTGGCTATCGGCCCGATATTCTCCACCATCAGCCATAACGATCTCGAAGGGTGGCGCCTGCGCCTCGGCGCCATGACAACGGCCAACCTTTCGCGCCGGTTCTTTACGTCGGCCTACGGTGCCTATGGTTTCGCCGACCGGCGCGCCAAATATGGCGCTTCGTTCGAATATAGCTTCGTTGACAAGAAGTTCCACCCCGGCGAATTTCCCATCCGCTCCATCAAGGTCAGCCATAGCTACGACACTGACCGCCTTGGTCAGGCGTATGCGCAGACCGGTACTCTTTTCAACTCCATAACCCGCGGACGCAATGACTTGATGACCTACCGCCGACTGACCTCGGTTGCCTTCAACTATGAAACCGACCGCAATCTGAATTTTTCGCTCGGCCTGACCCATACGCGCCAGGAGGCCACGCCTTTCGTGCAGTTCATTGACGGCAACGGCCGTAGCTTCGGCCATTTCCAGCAAACCGCCGCAGTGTTTGAATTCCGCTGGGCGCCGGGCGAGAAGTATTATCAGAGCATCAACGGCCGCAAGAGGATAGTCACCACGTCGCCGGTTTTGCAGCTGACGCACACTTGGGCGCCGGGCGGAGTGTTCGGCACCCGCTGGGGAGTGAACAAAACCGAAATGATGATTGACAAGCGCTGGTTCTTCTCGTCGTGGGGCCATCTGGATTCGCGCCTCGGTGCGGGCCATGTGTGGGAGCAGACTGTTTTCCCGTCGCTGCTTGTGCCTAACGTTGACCTGAGCTATATCTATAAGAGGAACAGTTTTTCGCTGATGAATGCAATGGAGTTCGTTAACGACACTTACGTTGAACTCCACCTCAACTATGATGCCAACGGCGCCCTGCTGAACTATATTCCTCTTATCAGAAAGCTCAAGCTGCGCGAGCTCGTGGGCTTCCACGCCGTATGGGGCACTTTGAGCAAACGGAATAATCCGGCCTATAATCCCGAGCTGCTTCAGTTCCCCGAGCAGGCCGGAACCAAACCGATGGGTTCGATGCCCTATATGGAACTCAACGTGGGTCTGGGCAATATTCTGAGGTTTGTGAGCGTTGAATATGTGCGCCGCCTGACCCATACCGGTCCCGGCCTTCCGCGCAATGGCGTGCGCGTGGCCTTTAACTTCAGCTTTTAAATGACTAATGGCAATAGAAATTGAACGCAAATTCCTTGTGGCCGACGTTGATGCGGCGCTCGCCGGCGCCATATCTTCGTCGGAAATAGCCCAGGGTTATCTGAGTGCGGACCCGGAAGCCACGGTGCGCGTGCGTTTGCGCGGCAACCGCGGCTTTCTGACCGTAAAGTCAAAGAACCGCGGCATAGAGCGCAGCGAGTGGGAGTATGAAATTCCGGCCGACGATGCGCGCGGCATGCTCCGGCTTTCGCGCACGGCGGTTATAAGCAAGGTGCGCCACCTGGTGCCTTACGGCGGGCTGACCTGGGAGGTTGATGTGTTTTCCAATCCTCAGGGTCTGGTTCTGGCCGAGGTTGAATTGCCGACGGCGGATTATGAAGTTGAGCTTCCCCACTGGCTCGGCCGCGAAGTTTCCGCCGATCCCGCCTACTTCAACTCCAACCTTGCAAATCGAAAGTCAGACTTTTGATTTGCAGGGTTGAGGTTATTCGATGGGCTGGAGTTTGACGCCGATGGCCATTTTGCGGGAGATTTCGGGGGAGCCTTTGACGAAGATTGTGCCGGAGCCGGCGCCGTAGATTTTCAATGTTTTGGTTGCGAAGACGCCGATGTTGCCGGAGCCGGTCGTTTTGACTTTGGCTTCGCGGGCCTCAACGCCGTCGGCTTCGATGGTTCCCACGCCGGCGAGTCGGATGTTTTCTTCGTCGGCGGTGCCGTGGACGGCCACAGTGCCACGGCCGGTGATGAGTTCAACGTTGAGTTTTTCGGTGTCGATGCCGCGCACGCTCAGGTAGCCGTTGCCGATGAGTCGGGCGGTGAAGGAGGGGACGTTGGTAGACGTTATGACGCGCACAATCGAGTCGCCTTCGTTGGACACGTCGGTGAGGTAGTTGGTGTAGACCTTTACCCGCGGCAGGTCTGGCTCAACGGGAATGACGCCCTGGCGCATATCGTCGGGCAGGCGCAGCTGCAGTTTGAGTTTATTGCCCGAAGTTGATGCTTCGACCCAGGAGATGCGACCGGGATTTGGCGAGTCAACGGCTATGTAGCCAACGGAGTCGGGATTATATACGCAGTCGACGTTGAGCGGGCCGATTACCCGGATTTTCTGGAAGCGGTCAACCTTGAGGGTCTGGGTTTCGGCCGAGGCGGTCAGGGCTGACAGGAGTATGATTGCGATGGGCAGGAGTTTCTTAATCATTGGGGTAAAATTCTTTTTCGATTTGGTTTATCAGTTCAAGCAGGGAGTCGGGGTCGGGGGTCTGGAGCAGACGGATTCGGGTCTGGCGGAAGTTAGGTATGCCTTTGAACAGGGGCGTAACGGCCAGGTGGCGGCGGATGTGGAGAATGCCGCGCACGGGGTCGATGCGCTCAACGCTTTCGTTGATTTGGCGGCGCAGGTAGTCGAATTGGCGGTGAACATCGATAGGTTCGCCGGTTTTCAGCTCGCTGAAAATCCAGGGGGCTCCGATTGCGGCTCGGCCAACCATGACTCCGTCGACTCCGTAGTGGTCGAAGGCGCGGCGCACCTGAGCGCGCGAGGCTATGTCGCCGTTGCCGATGAGTGGTATGCGCAGGCGGGGGTTTTCCTTTACACGCGCAATCATTTCCCAGTCGGCTTGGCCGGTGTACATTTGCGAGCGTGTGCGGCCGTGGACCGTAAGCGCCGCTATGCCGCAGTCTTGCAGCTGTTCGGCCAGGTCGACGATGATTTTGTTTTCGCAGTCCCAGCCCAGGCGGGTCTTGACGGTTACGGGAAGGTTGACGGCATTGACCACCGCGCGGGTTATTTCCAGCATTTTGGGCACGTTGCGCAGCAGGCCGGCGCCGGCGCCTTTGCCGGCTACTTTTTTGACCGGGCAGCCGAAGTTGATGTCGAGAATGTCGGGCTTGGCTTCTTCGACAATCTTGGCCGCTTCGACCATCACGTCGGGTTCGCGGCCATAGATCTGGATTGCCACGGGGCGTTCGCGTTCGTTGATTTGGAGCTTGCGGGTCGTGGAGGCTATGTCGCGAATCAGGGCATCGGCGCTGACGAATTCGGTGTAGACCATGTCGGCGCCGTTTTCCTTGGCTATGAGGCGGAACGAGCCGTCGGTGACGTCTTCCATCGGCGCGAGCATTATCGGCTCGCTGCCTAAATCAAGGTTGCCTATTTTCATAGTGTTACGGAGCTGGCC